>PCSF01000282.1:0-22813 GCA_002771315.1 Desulfobacterales bacterium CG23_combo_of_CG06-09_8_20_14_all_52_9
ATTGAGATCGTATTTCATAAAGACGGATCTTATATGAGTCAGAACAGCGTCAGAAATGTTTTCAAGCGGGTCCTGAAAAAAGCCAAAATCCGAAATATAAAATTACACGTTACCCGTCACACCTACGCAAGCCTGCTTTTGAGTAATGGAGAATCCCCGGTTTATGTCAAGGAACAGTTGGGACATTCCAGCATCGATATCACGGTCGATATCTATGGCCATTTGATCCCGAGCGCGAACCGGGAAGCCGTAAACCGGCTTGACAACCTGCAACCATCCGCAACCCCCGCGCAACCTGCCAAAAAGCAAAAGCCGCAAATTGTTGATTTTGCGGCTAATTCAATATGATGGTGCCGAAGGCCGGACTTGAACCGGCACGGGTCTCCCCACTACCCCCTCAAGATAGCGTGTCTACCATGTTCCACCACTTCGGCACAAAGGATTTCATTTCTGCGGGGTTTCCGTCGGGGCGCCTTGCTGGGTCGCGGCGGCCGGTTGGCTGTCGGTTGGGGCCGGTGCAGTCGGCGTAGTCGGGGCAGCCGGCGCAGCCGGAGCGCTTTGTTCCATTGGCGCTTTTTCCTGGGTCATGATGGATGTGTCGGTCCGTGGACCGGCGGTGATGTAAGCCAGGGCCAGGGAGGTGATCATGAAAATAATGGCCGCAATGGTCGTTGCCTTGCTCAAGAATGTGGAAGCACCGGTGCTGCCGAACAGAGTCTGGCTGGCTCCTCCGCCGAACGCGGCGCCCATGTCCGCGCCTTTGCCGGTTTGCAGCAGCACGATCATGATCAGCGCCACGCACACAATCACATGCAGTACGGTAATCAAGGTTGTCATATGACTCAATCCGCCTCTAATATCTGATGATTTTTACAAACGTATCCGGATTCAGGCTCGCCCCGCCCACGAGGCCACCGTCCACATCGGGCATCAGCATGAGTTCTGCGATGTTGTCGGGCTTTACGCTTCCGCCGTAAAGGATACGCAAACCACCGGCGGTCTCCTGGCCGATGGCCTTTGCAATCCAATTCCGAACAAAGGCATGCACCTCCTGTGCCTGGGCGCTGGTGGCCGTCTTCCCGGTTCCGATGGCCCAGACCGGCTCATAGGCCACGACCCAGGCTTCCGGATTGTCTAAAACTAAATTCTTTAAACCATTGGAGAGCTGTTTGTCAAGTATGGAAAAGGTTTCACCGACCTCGCGTTGGGGTTCGGTCTCACCGATGCATACAACAGGAATCAAACCGGCATCGAGAGCGGCCTTGCATTTTTTGTTGACTGTTTCGTCCGTCTCACCGAAATATTGGCGCCTTTCAGAATGTCCGATGATGACGAAACGACATCCGGCAGAAGCCAGCATGGGCCCCGATATTTCGCCGGTGTAAGCTCCTTCTTTTTTCCAGAACAGGTTCTGGGCGCCCAGAGCTATGCGGGTTCCCTTGAGCACTTCAGATACGGCGGTCAGGGCGGTGAAAGGCGGAGCGATCATCACCTGGGCGCCTCCGTCTTGATCGGCGAGTTTTTTTGCCAGCGAACCGGCGGATTCCTTGGCCTCCGCAACGGTTTTGAACATCTTCCAGTTTCCGGCAATCAGAGGAATTCGTTTCTTCATGAGCTCTCCGTTTTTTGGTGATCCTGACGGGTCGTTTATGCCTAAAGCTGTTCGCCGATCATGGCGGCAAGATCCACCATGCGGTTAGCGTAACCGTTTTCATTGTCGTACCAGGAAAGCACCTTGACCATGTTCTGAACCACATAGGTGGTTCCGGCGTCCACGACGGAGGAGAGGGTGGATCCGTTGAAGTCGGAGGAAACCAGCGGAAGGTCACAGTAGCCTAAAATACCGGCCAGTTCCCCTTCGGAGGCGCTTTTTAGGGCTCCATTGACATCTGAAACTGTGACGCCGGGCTTTTCGATGGTGGCTACCAGATCCACGAGTGAGACATTGGGGGTGGGGACGCGGATGGCCAATCCGTTGAGTTTTCCATCTAGCTCCGGGAGGACCAGCGCCACGGCCCGGGCAGCCCCGGTGGTGGTGGGAACCATAGATAGCGCGGCGGCTCTAGCCCTTCGGAGATCTTTATGAGCAAAATCGAGGAGGCGCTGATCCCCGGTGTAGGCATGAACTGTAGTCATGAGGCCGCATTGGATCCCGAAATTTTCCAGAAGGACCTTCGCTACCGGTGCCAGACAGTTGGTGGTACACGAGGCGTTGGAGATGATATGGTGTTCCTTGGGGTCATATCGGTTGGAGTTGACCCCCATGACGATGGTAATGTCCGGATCCTTGGCCGGAGCGGAGATGATCACTTTACGGGCGCCGGCAGTCAGGTGCTTGGAGGTATTTTCCCGGTCTCTGAAGATCCCGGTGCATTCGGCCACGATATCCACCCCAAATTCTTTCCATTTGAGCTGGCTGGGGTCTTTGATGGAGGTTACGGCAATGGATCTTTTGCCTACGGTGATGGCGTTATCCTGGGCTGCAACTTCCTGATCGAGCTTTCCGTGAACCGAGTCATATTTGAGCAGGTGCGCCATGGTAGCCGCATCGGTGAGGTCGTTCACCGCCGCTATCTCGACGTCGGGATGTTTCAACGTTGCACGGAGAACCAGCCGTCCGATTCTACCAAATCCATTGATTCCCAATCGAATTCCCATATTCCCTCCTTGTCCGCGTCCGTTTGTCAGTTATGCCGTTATACCGTATTTGCGCGAATCGATGTATGGTACCTCTTCTTGCTATCAAAGCCCGAAGCATTGGTTGCCTTTTACCCTTCGGGATGGAGTCGGAAAATCGGTTAGCTGCGTTTGTTTCCCCTTAAAATGCCGCTGGCCAGTGAAATGCTTTTTTTCCCGAACTCTTCGAGATATTTCCCCAACTTTCCAAGTTCCATCTGACTGCGGGCGTCCACAGCCTTGATCACCAGGGGAAGGTTGACGCCTGTTAAAACGTCCACGCGTCCTTCTTCCAGAAAGGAGTAGCTGAGGTTGGAAGGAGAACCGCCGAACATATCCGTTAAGATCAATATGCCTTTTTTCCGATCGACCTGCTTGATGCCGTCCGTAATTTTTGCCCTGAGTGTGTCAACCGGTTCATTGATATTAATAGAGACCGCTAAAACGGATTCCGGTAGACTACCTAGTATGAACGAAGCCGCTTCAATCAGCGCTTCTCCCAGTTGGCCATGGGTGACGATGACGATTCCGATCATGGTTTTCCTGCCTGATAATACTGTTTAACTGCGATGGAGCTGATGGTTACGCCCAAAAGGGATTTTCCATAAAACCTTGCCGTCGTGTTTCATCGGTCAACGTCGCGGTGCGTAACCTTAACTTTTCGTTTCGATCGTTCAATGTGTTCACCGATTTCGTTGGCGACGGTCACTGAACGATGTCGACCGCCGGTGCACCCTATGGAAATGGTTAAATTGGACCTCCCGTCTTTCTCATATAATGGGATCAAATAGTCAAGTAGATCCAAATATCTTTTCAAAAAATCCTGGGTTAAAGGCGAATCCAGAACGTAGCGTTTTACTGATTCGTCATCTCCGGAAAGAGACTTGAGCTCGGGAACGAAGTACGGATTCGGAATGAACCGGACGTCGATGACTAGGTCCGCCTGGGGCGGCAAGCCGTATTTATAACCAAAAGATTCCACGTGAATTTTTACCGGTAATAAGTTTTCGGCATTTTCCAAAAAAGAAAACAGGACCGATTTGAGCTGGTGAAGATTGAGGTTCGATGTGTCGATGATCTGATCCGCCTCTTTCTTTAAAGGTTCCAGCTGGACCCTTTCAGACCGGATGCTTTCCAAGAGATTTTTATCTCTAGCAAGAGGGTGCTGCCGCCGGGTCAGACCGTATCGTTCAAGCAGCACCTTCTCGTTTGCTTCCAGAAAAAGGATATTGAATTTGTATCCTTTTTCTTTCAAGGATTCGAGAACCGAGGTATAGGTCGGCAGGAAACGCTTTTCCCGGATATCCATGCCGAAGGCTATGCCGGCGATGTCTGTTTCGATTTCGATGGGTAATTCCAGGAATTTAGGGAGCAAGGCGATGGGTAGGTTGTCCACGCAAAAAAAACCCGCATCTTCGAAAGCATTCAATGCGGTGCTTTTCCCGGATCCGGAAAGGCCGGTGATGATAAAAATCTTCAACCGATTCATGATGTACCTGTCTTGGGGCAATCGATCCAGGCCCCTGATGAGTACCCATTTGCAGAATGCATGCAAAAGCGCTTAAAATTCCTCATCGGATTCCCGGATGATGTTCAGCACCTCTTCCCGGTTGGCAGCATTGAAAAGGCGTTCTTTGACGGATTCATCCTTGAGCAGCTTTGAGATCCGAGCCAGAAGCTTAAGGTGAACACCGGTAGAATTTTCCGGCGTGAGCAGCAGAAAGAAGATGTGAGAAGGGCGATTGTCCATGGACTCGAAATCCACCCCTTTTCTGCTTAAACCGAAACCGAGGATCAACGTATCGAGTCCCTTCATCTTTCCATGGGGAATGGCTATGCCGCCGCCGATTCCGGTGCTTCCCAACCGTTCCCGGTCCATCAGGATCTTCACCAGGTCGTTGCGGTCGATACGGGCGATCCCGGTGACAGGCTCCACCAATTCTTCCAGGACCCCCTTCTTGTCCATGGATTTCAGGTCGACAAGGACGGCGTCTTTGACCAGTACATCCAGAATTTTCATGGCACGGAAACCCTATCCTCTCTTTTTTGGTTTCGAGATCAACTGCTCGGTTGGATCAGACCGAGGTGCCCGTCGTTGCGCCGATAGAGTACGTTGATCTGCTCAGTCCGGGCGTTGGTGAAAACGAAAAAGTTATTTTGGGTCAGCTCCATTTGCATGACCGCTTCTTCCACATCCATGGGTTTATAATCCACGTATTGAACCTTGATGAGCCTTTCTCCTCCCTCGGATTCCGACGCGGCTGCCTCACCGCTGAACTCTTTGGGTTTGCTCTTTAATTTACCTTTTCTTTCACGAATCTTTTCTTTGCTCTTTTTGATTTGTTTTTCCAACTTATCCAAAGTCAAATCGATGGCGGCGTACATGTCGCCGGCTTCTTCCCTGCCGTTGATGTTCATGCGGTCGCCGGATATGCTGATTTCAGCGATATGTCGATGTTTTTCCACCGAAAGAACTACTACGGCGGATGCCGGGTTATCCAGATATTTGTCGAGGCGATCCAACTTTTCCCCGGCGTAGTTTTTGAGGTTCTCTGAGGGATCGATGTTTTTGAAAGTCACGGCAATTTGCATGATTAGACCTCCCTATGCGATTTCATCAAGGCTGCTTTCGCATGTTCGATGGCAGTATTTTCATCACTTCGCGATATTTTGCAACGGTCCTTCGGGCGATGTTGATGTTGTCGCCCTTGAGGATTTCAACGATTTTGCTGTCGCTGAACGGTTTTTTCGAGCTTTCATTCCCGATAACACGCCGGATTTTTTCCTGAACGCTGGCGGAAGCCAGTGCTTCTCCGTTAAAGCGGCTGATAGGGCTGTTGAAGAAAAATTTCAGTTCGAAGATCCCCTGCGGTGTGTAGGCGTACTTGTTGTTGGTCACCCGGCTGATGGTGGACTCGTGCATGTTGATATCCTGAGCGACGTCCCTGAGCACCATGGGTTTTAAATGCGTGATTCCTTTTTCAAAAAAATCCTTCTGAAAGCCGAGGATGCTCTTCATGACCCGGTATATGGTTTTCTGACGTTGGTGAATGCTCCGGATGAGCCAGGTTGCGGACCGCATTTTTTCCTGAATGTACTCCCGTTCTTTTTCACCGATGGATTTCCCCCGAGCGATCGCATTGCGGTAATAAGAATTGATTTTGAGCCGCGGGAGTCCGTCATCGTTGAGCACGATGATAAGCTCATCGTCGATCTTGTAAACATAGATATCGGGGATGATGTATCGCGGTTCCTCTTCGCTGAATTGCCGACCGGGTTTGGGCTCGAGTCCCTGGATGACCTTGACGGCGGTAAGGACATCCTTGAGGTCCGCCTTTAGGGCCTTGGCGACGGCTTTGTAGTTCTTGTTTTCCAGGTGATGCAGGTGTTCCCTGATGAGTACCGAAACAATGGTGTTGTCTAAATCTAATTTGGAGGCCTGAATGAGCAGGCACTCCCGGAGATTTCTCGCACAAACGCCAACGGGATCGAAGGTTTGCATACAGGAAAGTACCTGGGCGACTTGTTCGGCCGGAGCACCGCTCATCTGCACCAGATCGTCCAGGGTAACTTCCAAATAGCCGTCCAGGTTCAAATTGCCGATGATGAGACTGCCGATCTTTTCATCTTCCGGGGAGGGGGATATCATCAAGAGTTGCCACAGGAGATGGTCTTTCAGGGTTCTTTTTTGGGTGGTGAAAGATTCAAGGTTGATCTCTTCTTTTTTTTCCCCCTCGAAATAAATCTGGCCGGGCGTGTTGTATTCGTCGATGTAGTTGTTCCAATCGATGTCGTCCCGGATCCGTTCTTCGATGGTGACCTCTTTGGCTGTCGGCGTCTCTTCGGGTTCGAAGCCATCATGTTCCGGCTCGATGTCCTGCACGGTGGTATCCTGGGATTCTTCCAGAGCCGGATTCTCCACCATCTCCTGGCGGATGACATCCATCAGCTCTAAACGGGAAAGCTGAAGCAGTTTGATGGCCATCTGGAGCTGGGGCGTCATCACCAACTGCTGGGATAATTTCAATTGTTGACTGAGCTTGAGGGCCATTTTAAAGCCTGAATTCTTCTCCCAGGTAGAGCCTGCGGGCGATCTCGCTGGAGGCGACTTTTCCCGGTGTACCGGATTCCATCACCTCGCCGTTGTTAAGGATGTATGCCTGGTCGCAGATGCCAAGCGTCTCCCGGACATTGTGATCCGTGATCAGGATGCCGATCCCCCGTTCTTTAAGGTGCGAGATGATATTCTTGATTTCGATGACCGCCAGGGGGTCGATCCCTGAAAAAGGCTCGTCCAGCAGGATGAACGAAGGGCTCGAGGCCAGGGATCGGCTGATCTCGAGACGGCGTTGCTCTCCTCCCGAAAGGGATCCCGCTCTTTGGCCGGAAAGATGCCGGATGCCCAGTTCATCCAGGAGCCGGTAGGCCCGCTCTTCCTGCTGGGCCTGGTTAAGCGGTTGCGCTTCCAACACCAGCAGGACGTTTTCCTTGACGGTAAGCTTCCGGAAGGTGGAAGGCTCTTGCGGGAGGTAGCCGATCCCTTTTCGGGCCCGGATATACATGGGATCGTCCGTAATTTCCTCGTCATTGAGGCGGACGTGCCCCTGATCCGGCTTGATCATTCCCACCGTCATGTAAAAGGTGGTCGTTTTACCGGCGCCGTTGGGGCCCAAAAGTCCTACCACGCTTCCACTTTCCACCGTGAGGCTCACATCTTTGACCACCCTGCGGCCAAAGTACGATTTAGCCAGATCGTTCAGCGCCAAGACAGGCACCGCCGCCCTCCATCAACGATGCAATTGTTTCCAGCCATTCGATTAATTCAATCCTTTCCCTTTTTGATAGAAAACAGCCTCCACCCGGCCTTGGTTTACGCTTTCCACCTGCATCCGGCCATCATCCCGGTAGAGGGTGATCTTTTCTCCGGTTACGGTGTTTTTGCCGCTGGTGACGCTCGAATTGGGACCGGTCAGGATCAAAATCCGGGAATCGGTAATGTATATAGCCTTTTCCGCCTTTGCAACCCTGTTGTCGAATTCGATCACCACGTTTCCATTCGACTCCAGTTTCTGAATCGATTCTTCTCCTGCACCTTGAGATTCTACGCTTTTAAGATCGCTTTTATAAAAGACCTTCAGCCGATCCGCCGTGATAACGGTGGTTCCCTGTATCGCACGGACGTTTCCGATGAATTCAGCAAAGCGGGCGTTGTTGTCCGAAAAAAGCCTGTCCGAGGTGATGTGGGTCACATCCTCAGACGTCTGAGCGTCGGAGGCGGGTTCATTGCCGGCTAAAATGCCTGTCGTAAAAAAAGGGAAGAGGATCAGGATCAGAGCCGTCACCGGGAAGGTGAGTCGGAGACGCTTTCGATTACAGAGAGAGGGTATCATGGATCGAGCTTTCAACGTTTCCTTTGAAGGTGGATGTTTGGGAATTCAGATCATAAACCATACGATCGGCGACAACGGAAAAACGTTTCCCTTCGATGGTTACCGGATCTTTAGAGTAGATGACTCGATTTTGGTGCTCATAGCGCAGGCGTTCGGTTTTCATCACATAATCCTCATGCGTGACCGTGACGTCCCCGACGGCTTCCAGGTCGTTGGTCTCGGGCATGAGTATTCCTTTTTTTGCGGTCAAATAGACCTTGCCCCCATCGTTTAGGAAAAAGACGACGGAAGGGCTGTCGATGACGGTACGGTTTTTCTTTCCCAGAACCTGGGCGGATTTTGCGGTAAGCGTCCATTCGTCCCTGCCGTCTCGCGTAGCCGTATGGCGGATCTGTTGTAGAGCGATGTCGGCCCGGGTCTTTTTCAAAATCGCGGCAGTATTTCCAGGATCGACGGATAGGCGTCGATAGCCGATGAAGATCGCCACAACGACGATTAGGGTGGCCAGGATGACTCCCACCAGGGCTAAACGGAGTTTTCCGCGTCTTTTCGGGCGCTTTCGTTGTCCGGCATCGTTCATGGAGATAACCATGGATTTTTGAGCCATAACCCTTTGGCCTTTAAAATCGCTTCGCAGATCTCCCTGACGGCCCCCCTGCCGCCTCTGGCAGTGGTAACCCAATCGGCGGTTTCGCGTAGGGCCTCATGGGCGTCGGCTACCGCGATAAACAGCCCTACCGAACCTTTCATGGATAAATCAGGAAGGTCGTCGCCTATGAAGGCAATGGCTTCCGGCAAGGACCCGGTGTCCGCGCATATCCGGTCGAGGACGCTCTTTTTGTTCGAGATGCCATCATAGACGAATGAAATTCCCAGGTTTTTACACCGGTGGCGCAAGGCCTTGGAACTTCTTCCGGTGATGAGGCATACCGGAATGCCCGCTTCCAGGAGGAGGCGGATACCGAGCCCGTCCTTGACGTTGAATGCCTTGATCTCTTCACCTGAATCCGAATAGATAATGGTACCGTCCGTAAGAACTCCATCCACGTCCATGGAAAGTACTCTTAAGGCGGCAAAACGATCCAAGAGCCCTTCGGTTGGGCTTTGCGTGCCAGACCGGGTACTAAGATGGGTGAAATCGGTCATGCCGTCGGGCTTTTTAGGGATTCCCGGATCCTTTTGAGTGTCACGAGAAGGGGCTCGAGGGAATCCAATGGCAGGGAGTTGGGTCCGTCACACAGAGCCTGATCCGGATTGGGATGGACTTCTATAAATATGCCGTCTGCGCCTGCGGCTACGGCCGCTTTCGCCAGGACCGGTGCAAATCTTCGCTCTCCACCGGAACGGATGCTTTCTCCGCCGGGCAACTGCACACTGTGGGTTGCATCAAAAATCACAGGGTATCCGGTCTCTTGCATGATCGGGATCCCTCTGAAATCGACGACAAGGTTGTTATACCCGAAAGAACTGCCACGCTCGGTGATCAAAATCCGGGAATTTCCGGAAGACGCCGCCTTTTTAACCACGTTGGCCATGTCCCTGGGGGCGAGGAACTGCCCTTTTTTGATGTTGAGGGGTTTACGTGTAGCGGCCGCCGCCGTGATTAGGTCCGTCTGTCGGCATAAAAAAGCCGGGATCTGGATGATGTCCAAAATCGCTGCACAAATGTCGATTTGGGAAATCCGGTGGACGTCGGAAAGGATACAGATGTCAAGCTCGGTCTTGATCCTCTTGAGGATATCCAACCCTTCCATCATCCCCGGTCCCCTGAATGAGTCGATGGAACTGCGGTTGGCTTTGTCGAAGGACGCCTTAAATATAAACGGGATCTCGAGACGCCGTGTCAAGGCCTTGAGGAAAGAGGCGATCCGGAAGGACGTTTCGGCATCCTCGATGACACACGGCCCTGCGATGAGGGCCAGAGGGTTATCGCCTCCGATTGAAATTCCTTCCAGGATATGGATCACTTGTCGAGTCATAGGAGATAAGTATCCTTTGATGGATTATCCATTCTTTTATCGCGACGACCCGCAGAAGTCAAGGAACGAAAAGAAACCTTGATTGGAGTACGGTAAATTGATATGGTCATATTTCATTTCGATAGATGGAGCGTTAACCAATTGAAATCAAAAGATAAAAACACAAAATGGCGATGGGTTGCACCTCTCTGCGGCGTCCTGATTTTAGCTTTGGGAGCCTTATTATGGGTGAAGATGGAAGGGGAGGCGCCCAACATCAAGCTGACCCCGGAAAGCCTCACCCTGGGCATTCGGTCGGAGATCACCCTTTCGTTCTCGGATGCAAAAAGCGGACTTTCAAAAGTGTGGATGGGGATTCTTAAGGGAGGGAAAGAAGAGACTCTTCTCGATGAAAATTTTCCGTCATCCGGACTTTTCTCAAAATCGGGGATTCAAGAGAAGACCTTTATCCAAGTGATCGAACCGAAGAAACTGGGTCTTGGCGAAGGAAAAACGACACTTCGGATTATGGCTTGGGATCATTCCTGGCGGCATTGGTTTCATGGCAATCGGGGATATCTTGAAAGAGAAGTGGCGGTCGACACCCGGGCGCCTCAGATCATCGTTTTGAGCAAATTTCATTATCTGAACCAGGGTGGCACCGGCCTGGCGATATATCGGCTTACCGAGCCGTGCCCGGAAACAGGGGTCAGGGTGGGTGAGCATTTCTTCCCTGGATACGGCGGTCATTCGGGCGATCCTCTGGTTCACATGGCCTTCTTTGCACTGAGCTACGAGCAGGGGCCGGGAACCTCCATTGCCATTAAAGCCGTCGATAAGGCAGGAAATGCTTCCCAGACCGGATTTGCGCATCATATCAAAGCCGTAAACTTTAAAAAGGACACTATTCCCATTACCGATGATTTCTTGGGTCAACTATTGCCCAAATTCGAATCCGAAATCGAAGGCGGCGATAAAGGCTCGTTGATTGAAAGGTTCCTGAAGGTGAATCGTAACCTTCGGGAAAAAAATTACCGGCAGATGGTTCAAGTAACCACCAGTTCTGAAAAGGAGCTTTTATGGAAAGGTGCCTTTCTGAGACTCCCCAACTCCGAAGCACGTGCGGGATTCGCCGACACCCGGGATTATATTTATCAGGGGAAAAAGGTCGATCAACAGGTGCATCTGGGCATAGACCTGGCCGCCTTAGCCCATGCCCCGGTGCCGGCGGCGAACAGGGGGAGGGTGGCTTTTGCCGGGGACCTGGGTATTTACGGCAGGACGCTCTTGATTGACCATGGTCTCGGGGTTTTCAGCATGTATTCCCACCTGAGTGATTATACGGTTCAGATCGGCCAGGTGGTGGAAAAGGGTGAGATCATCGGCCATACCGGCGATACCGGCCTTGCCGGGGGGGACCACCTCCATTTCAGCGTGGTGGTCCGTGACACCTTCGTTAACCCGGTGGAATGGTGGGACCCCATGTGGATTGAAAAGCGAATCATGGATAAGCTTAAAGGAACGGAAAACGGATAAAAGCGAATCTGCGGAGGTCGGCATTGAAACCCTATCGCATCAATAAAACCATCGAAGAAATCAACTCGAAGATCCGGGAAGGGAAAGCGGTGGTCGTGACCGCCGAGGAGATCATCCCTATCGTTAAGTCCGAGGGACCTGTGGAGGCCGCGAGGCAGGTGGATGTGGTGACGACCGGGACGTTTTCCCCCATGTGCTCTTCAGGGGCGTTTATCAACTTCGGCCATTCCGTCCCGCGCATCAGGGCCTCCCGGGTCTGGTTGAACAAGGTCCCGGCTTATGCGGGGATCGCGGCGGTGGACTGCTTCATCGGCGCTACGGAACCCTGCGAGGACGATCCCTTGAACAAGGTTTACCCCGGCGAATTCAATTACGGGGGTGGGCATGTCATCGAGGACCTGGTGGCCAAAAAGACGGTCTATCTCAAGGCGGTGTCCTACGGCACGGACTGCTATCCGAACCGTGCCATTGAAAAGGAGGTGACACTCGCCGCACTTCCCCAGGCAACTCTGTGCAACCCGAGAAACGGGTATCAAAACTATAACTGCGCCGTCAACACCACCGACCGAACCATATACACCTATATGGGCACGCTCAAGCCACGCATAGGTAACGCCAATTACTGTTCGGCGGGGCAGCTCAGCCCATTGTTCAACGATCCATATTATCAGACCATCGGACTGGGGACCCGCATTTTCCTGGGCGGTGGGGTGGGGTATGTCGTCTGGCACGGTACTCAGCACAATCCTGCGGTGAAGCGGTCCCGCAAAGGGGTACCTGTCATGGGGGCGGGGACGTTGTGGGTCATGGGGGATTTAAAACAGATGAGCCCTCGATGGCTGATGGGGGCCAGCATTCAAGGTTACGGATGTTCTCTGTCGGTCGGACTCGGAGTTCCGATCCCTCTTTTGAACGAAAAAATTGCTCAATATGCGGGCCTGTCCGATGAAGATCTCTTTACTCAGGTGGTGGATTATGGCCATGATTATCCGAACGGCATTTCCAAGAGCCTGGCTCAGGTCAGCTATTCGGAGTTGAAAAGCGGCGCCATCAAAGTCAATGGGAAGACGATTCCCACGGTTCCGCTCTCCAGCGTGGTACGCGCCAGGGAGATCGCCGATATATTGAAGAAATGGATTCAAAGCGGGAAATTTCTTTTAGGGACGCCCCAGTTCAACCTTCCATCCCGATGAAGAAAAAGATACCGGCGGCTGGTGATCATGGCGTACGTTTCAAAAGGGTCGGATATGACCCGAGAGCCGGCAGAGACGATTCGGGCCTTTGTCGCATTCGAACTGCCCAAAGGAATCATCGATGCCTTAGCCCGTGTTCAAGAACAGATGCGTGGCTTAAGAGTCGATGCCCGATGGGTCCGTCCGGCAAATATTCATCTGACCCTTAAATTTTTAGGACAAGTACCGGCTTCGGATATCGAAACTATCGGGAGAAGTGTCATGGAAGCGGCCCGGGGCCGAGGTCCCATTGTTCTTTCGGTGAGAGGGGTCGGCGTTTTTCCCGGGGTCCGAAAGCCCCGGGTGGCCTGGGTTGGGTTAAACGATCCTGATGGAGGATTGCTCCGTCTCCATCAGGAACTGGAGACCCGCATGAGCAGTGTGGGATATCCAGCCGAAGAAAGGCCTTTCAAGGGACATTTAACCATCGGTAGGTTCAAGGGAAGCATATCGGCACCAATGCTCATAACAGCTCTTAACGCTTGTCAGGATTTTGAGACCGAGGCGTTCAGTCTTGACACGCTCACCCTGTTTCAAAGCGAGTTGATGCCTTCAGGGCCGGTTTACACCAAAATCGTGAGAGCCACATTGACGAACTCGTAACTTGGCAGATTTTGCTCGCTGCATGATCATTTTAAAGAGATGCTCATGGCTTCGCTGAATCTCGAGAACTCGGTACAGGTGCCTCGGACAACTTGAGATTTTTCACACCCGGCCACTCGCATCTTTTTCGGAAAAGGTTCAAATTCTGCCCGCAAAAGCCTATTACGAATCTATTAGCATTGATGGCTTCGTAAAAAGTCGTCACCCCGTTGAAAAACGGGGTCCAGATGTTTCATAAGTGATTGAAAACACTGGATTCCGTTTTTTGCCGGAATGACGGAAAGAGAGCATTTTCGACTTTTTACGAGTTCATCAACATTGATGAAATTGTAAAAACTCAAAATTGGGATGGCAAAGTAAAAAGCTTCAGATGCAGCGCAACACAGCAGATGGACTTTTTACGAAGCCATCAACATTGTAGCTGACAAAGAGGAGGAGGCCATGGCTGTATCTTCAGAGAAAGGGAAGGCGGTAGAAAGTGCCATCACCCAGATCGAGCGCCAATTCGGCAAAGGGGCTATCATGAGGCTGGGGGGGGATACCATCGTCGATGTTCCGGTCATTTCCAGCGGATCGCTGGCCCTGGATCATGCCTTGGGCATCGGTGGCATTCCCCGGGGAAGAGTTGTCGAGATCTTCGGGCCCGAATCTTCCGGGAAGACCACCCTTGCGCTCCATGCGGTGGCGGAAGCCCAAAGACAAGGGGGGATCGCCGCGTTTATCGATGCGGAGCACGCATTGGATATTATGTATGCCAAAAAACTGGGTGTCAACAGCGACGAGCTTTTAGTCTCCCAGCCCGACACCGGGGAACAGGCCCTGGAAATCACCGAGATGCTGGTGAGAAGTGGCGCTGTCGACATCGTGGTCATCGATTCCGTGGCCGCACTGGTGCCCCGTGCCGAGATCGAAGGTGAAATGGGGGATGCCCACATGGGGCTTCAGGCCAGACTGATGTCCCAGGCGCTGCGCAAACTTACCGGCACCATTGGGAAGACCATGACCTCGGTGATTTTCATCAATCAGATCCGCATGAAGATCGGTGTGTTTTTCGGGAATCCGGAAACAACCACCGGTGGAAACGCCCTCAAATTTTATGCCTCTTTACGACTCGATATCCGAAGGGTTAACGCCATCAAGGATGGACAGAATATCATCGGTAATCGGACAAAGGTGCGGGTGGTTAAAAACAAAATGGCCCCCCCGTTCAAGGAGGCGGAGTTCGACATCCTTTACGGGGAGGGAATCTCCCGGGCCGGCGATCTCCTCGATACCGCCGTTACTTGCAACGTGATCGAAAAAAGCGGCGTCTGGTACTCACATGGCGGGGAGCGGATCGGCCAGGGCCGTGACAATGCCAAGCGGTTCCTGATGGAAAACAAAGACATCTTCGACGATGTGATGACCAAGACCAAAGAATCTCTGAATATCTTAAAGAAAAAAACCGATAAACCGGATACGGAGTAATCTATGACAGGAGAAGAGATCCGCAGGCGATTTCTGGAATATTTTAAGAAAAAAGACCACCGCATTTTACGCAGTTCATCCTTGGTGCCTTCTGATGATCCCACTCTTTTGTTTACCAATGCAGGGATGGTGCAGTTCAAACGGGTCTTTTTAGGTGAGGAAAACCGAGGATATTTACGGGCCACGACTTCTCAAAAATGTGTCCGGGCCGGGGGGAAACACAACGATTTGGAAAACGTGGGGTATACCGCACGACACCACACCTTTTTCGAGATGCTGGGCAACTTCTCTTTTGGGGACTACTTTAAAGAGGGTGCCATTGAATTCGCTTGGGATCTGCTCACCAACGGGTTCGGATTTCCGCCCGAAAAGCTATGGGCCACCATCTATCTGGACGATGATGAGGCTGCGGTGTTGTGGCAAAAGGTGACCGGAATCCCCGAAGACCGGATTGTTCGATTCGGGGAAAAGGACAATTTCTGGGCCATGGGAGACACCGGACCCTGCGGCCCCTGCAGTGAAATCATCATCGATCGTGGAGAAGCCTATGGATGTGGGAAACCGGATTGCAGGGTCGGATGTGAATGCGACCGGTACCTGGAGATATGGAATCTGGTATTCATGCAATTCAACCGGGATGCCTCCGGCAAGATGACGCCTTTGCCCAAACCCAGCATCGACACCGGCATGGGCCTCGAGCGGGTCGTATCGGTTATTCAGAATGTTCCGACCAATTTCGACACGGATCTCATCCGGCCCATTATACGGAAGGTGGAGGAACTTTCGGAGCGACCCTTCGGTGCATCGGAAGCCGATGATGTGGCTATGAAGGTTGTCGCCGATCATTCCCGTGCTGCCGCTTTTCTCATCGGTGACGGCGTGTTGCCGTCCAATGAAGGGCGGGGCTATGTTCTGAGGCGGATCATGAGGCGGGCCATCCGGTATGGCAGAAACATCGGCTTGAAAAGGCCGTTTCTAGTCAATACGGCGGAGGTGGTCTGCGATGAGATGAAAATCGCCTATCCCGAATTGTTCGAATCATGGGCTTTCATTGGAAATGTCATCCAAAATGAAGAAATCCGGTTCATGGAAACCCTCGATCACGGTCTGAGACTCTTGAACGATACCTTGGAAGAGATGAAGGCAAAAGGGGTCACCCAGGTTCCCGGGGAGGTGGTTTTCAAGCTTTATGACACCTATGGGTTTCCGGTGGACATCGTCAGGGACGTGGTTCGGGACAAGCAATTGACTCTGGATCTTCAGGGATTTGATCGGGCCATGGAAGCCCAAAGGGAAAAATCTCGATCTACCTCGGTCTTCATGGGGATCGCCGATGCATACAAGTCTCTTTCCGCGAGCGGATTCCATCCGGAGTTTGTGGGATACGATCGCCTGGCGGCGGACGGCAGGGTCGTTCTATTGGTACAAAACAGCCTGGAGATCGAAGCCGCAGGCGCCGGCGAAACCGTGGAGATGGTCACAGAGATAACGCCCTTTTATGCGGAATCCGGAGGGCAGGTGGGGGATACCGGAAAATTCAGCGGACCCGCTGGTGCCGGGGAGATCATGAATACCTTCAAGGATCCCACCGGCATTGTCATCCATAAAGTGAAAATCCTTCAAGGAAATGTCGCAAAGGGTCAGGTGGTGACGCTGAGTGTGGATCCGGAAAAGCGACAGGCAACAGCCCTGAATCACACGGCCACTCACATTCTCCATGCCGTACTGCGGCGGGTGCTGGGAGACCACGTCAAGCAGGCAGGCTCTCTGGTGTCTCCGGACCGGCTGCGTTTCGATTTCACCCATTTTTCAACCATCAACCCCGAACAATTGGATGAAATCGAGATGGGGGTCAACGAGAGAATCCAAGAAGCCATCGATGTTCATGGCGAGGAGATGGACGCCGAGGACGCCTTCAAAACCGGGGCCATGGCCCTTTTTGAGGAAAAATACGGGGATCGTGTCCGGGTCATCTCTCTTTCCTCTTTCAGCAAGGAACTTTGCGGAGGGACTCACATCGATAACACCGGACGGATCGGGCTTATCAAGATCATCGGGGAATCGAGCGTGGCGGCCGGTGTTCGGCGGATCGAAGCTCTCACCGGCCGGGAGGCGATTGACCATATCCAAAGGGCTTTCCGTATCCTTAAGGAGACGGCGGAGCAACTGAAGGAAAAAGCGGAATCGATTCCGTCGCGGGTCGAAGCCCTCCTGATGCGTTCCAAGGCCTTGGAAAAAGAGGTGGAGCGGCTGAAGGGAAGCCTCGCTGCCCGGTTTACGGAAAAAATTGAAGAAGAAATTCGCACGGTCAATGGGGTTCGGGTGTTGTCCAAGAAGGTTTCCGTGGATTCACCGGCTGCATTGAGGGAATTGGCCGATCGTTTCAGGGACCACATGGGTTCAGGGATTGTCGTCCTGGGGAGTGTGGCCGACCAGAGGGTGTTGCTGATCGTATTGGTCACCAAAGACCTGACAGGCCGTTTTCATGCCGGCAAGATCATCAAGGAGATATCGGCCTTAGTCGGTGGGAGCGGAGGCGGAAGACCCGATATGGCCCAGGCGGGCGGCAACCGGATTGAAAAGCTGGATCAGGCTCTTGGGCATGCCTACGAGATCCTCGTGTGAGCATTATGCCTTTTGCCTTGATCGAGTTTTTTCGTCAATTACAAGGACGTTAAAAGCCATTTCTCCTAAACCCTGCAGTTGCTTTTGCACCAACAGGGTAAACCCAGCCTATATTTCCTTGAGCTTTCTGTTTCCAGGGGATCGGCGGACGGCATCGGAAAAGGCAGCCAATGATTCACGGAAGTGCTGGATTTCAGCCGTTTCAGCAAGGGGGATCCGGTCGGATCCCTCCCGATCCATGGCTTCCAGTATGAATCCGATGGTGAGAAGGTCGGTGTCGCACCCGGGCTGATAGGACGGTTGATTCGCATCTTCTTTGGATCGAATCTCGGACAGGATACCCGCGGATAGGAGTTTATCAAAGATAGCCTTGAGGATAACCGGAGGACATCCGAGCCTCTCTGATAGATCCGAAGCGGTAGGCGGTTTCCCCCCTTTGTTAAAGTCTTGAATAACGGTGTGTGAAACCTGGAGTGCGATAAGTTTGATTGTCTCAGGACTGAGATTTTTTCCCTCAGGCTCCCCCGCACGATAAGCCGGATAAATATGGTGGCCGTAAGACAGCTCCGCCCCGAACAGCGCGATCGTCCAGCTCAACTGCAGCCAGACCAAAAACAAGGGGAGGGCGGCGAAGCTGCCATAGATGGCGTTATACTTGGCCACGCCCACCTGTAACGCGATGTATCCCCATTGCACGACCTGATAGAGAGTTCCGGCTACGATGCCGGCCAATATTCCGGATCGGTAGGGGATCTTTCGGTTCGGCATGAAGATATAAATAAATGCAAAAAACGCCCAGAGGATGACATAGGGTAAAAGTCTTACCAAAAAGAGGACCAGCTTGCCGACCATGTCCAAAAGGGCGGTCTTTTCGGAAAGTTCGGACGCCTGAGAGGCGAGATAAACGGTGATACTGCTGGAGAGTATCATGACCAGGGGATAAATGAGCATCATGGAGAGATAATCACTGAACTTGCGTCCTAGACCTCGTCCTTTTTCGACGCTCCAGATGCGATTCAAGGCGTCTTCGATCTGACCAAAGATGTTGATGACCGACCAAAGGAGGACCACCACACCCACGCCGGCAATCAGGCCGCCTTTGGTGGTTTCCAGCAGGTTTTGCGCAAAGACGATGATCTGTTTGAGGACAGCTTCCTGTTCCGGGACCTGCTGGAGGATCTGCTCCTGGAAATGCTTTTCAAATCCGAAGCCTTTGGCGATTCCAAAGGCCAGCGCCAGAACCGGGACGATGGAGAGGAGGGTATAAAGGGTCAATGCCGAAGCCCTTAAAGCGCATTGATCCCAGTAAAAGTTGCGTATGGCCAACAAAAGTACTTTTGCGCCGGCCAGGACGATGCGTTTGAGACGGGGAAGGTCTGTTGCCTGTAGGTTCCAAATATCCGTTTTAAAAAGCCGAACAAATTTTGGGACCGCCACAAATCCTCCTGTTCAAATCGTCAGTTGGGGGTGTTTGAAAAAAGAGCGTCGAACCGGATTAACGGCTCCCGAGGGGGAAGCATTAGCCCGGCTTCAACGGCATCCTTGAGATCGGCTGCGGAATCCGGATCCGCCCACCAGTACCAGTAAGCACTGCTTTCATCCCCATATTTGGGCAAAACGGTGGACGGGGTTCCGAACTTATTCCAGTAGAGCAGGCGCGTGTAATTGATGTTCCAGAGAAGAACGTAGGGGAATGCCTCACAGAGGATACGGTCGATTTCCCGGCAGATGGCGTTGCGTTCCCGGACATTAAAGAGGGGCCGTTGCGCTTCGATAAGCGCATCCACGCGGGCATTTTTCAACCCCGTAATATTGCTGCTTCCCTTTCGATCAGCTTCCTTGGAAGACCACATCCCTTCAGGATCCTTGAAGACGCCGGCGCCCCAGGCGGCCCAGGTCATCTGGTAGTTGAATTGGTCCATATCCTGAGCCCAGGCCGCCCAATCCTTCCTGTCGATGACAAGCTCGATTCCCACGTCCTTGAGGTCTTCGGCAAATATCGACAAAAATTTCTCGGAAGAAGCGTCCCGGGTCAGGAATTTGAAGGAGAACCGTTTTCCGTTTTTGACCAAAAAACCGGTTTCTGGATCGGTTAGCCATCCCGCCTCTCTTAAAAGCGCCCTGGCCTGGTTTTTATCGAAGCGGATCATAGGATTGGGGCAGGGGTTTTCAGAGTCGTAAAGGTCTTCGAAATAGGAACGATGCAGGAAGTATTGGTTGTACATCAGGGTGGCGTTCATTTTTTCCCGGTCAAGAAGGAACGCCATGGCCTTCCGAACCTTGAGATCATCGAAAGGGGGTTTTCGCATGTTCATGGCAAAACCCTGAAACCCGATCGGGTTGGAATTGACCACTTTCTGTTTGACGATCCAATGGTTGGAGAACCGATCCCCCCGGGTTTCATTGACCCACAGGCGGGAGGTATAGACCGGGAAAAGGTCTATTTGCCCTTTTTTGAAAACCTCGAATGCATTTTCGCTTTCGGCGAAAAATTTAAACCGGATACGCGCGAAATTCCCGAGGCCTTTGGAGCGGATATCGGAACGGTTCCACCAGTCCTGTCTGCGCTTCAGGGTCACCGAAAGCCCTTCCCGGATTGTTTCAAGGCCATACGGACCGGAGACCACGGGAAACTCGAAGTTGATCTTATTGAAATCCTTTTTTTCATACATCTGACGACTGAGGATAAAAAAACTGCCGGCAGCCCCCAGGTTTTTCCAGTGGACATCTTTTGCTTTAAAGACAATGGTGAGGTCATCCACAACCATAGGGGGGTCGAACCGTTCCATGTCGATCTTGTGAGGCCCCGTGAGATTTTTAGGATCCATGATGGCATCGAAAGTCCATCGCACATCATGGGCCGAAACCGGGGTTCCGTCGCTCCATTTGGCGTTGGGATTCAGGAAAAAGGTAAATGTGCGTTTGTCTTTTGAAATGATGCATCTTTCCGCCAGCGCCGGTTCATACTCCATCGTCACCGGGTTCATGGATAAAAGTGCTTCGAACAGGGACCCGAATACCTGCGCGGTTTGAGTGCTCGCATCCAGGTAGTAATTGAGACTCTTGGGGTACTGGCCTAAAAAGACCGATATCTCACCCCCCACCGGTGCATGAAGGTTTGCCATGGGGTTCGGTTCCGGTATCCATCCCCGTTTCGGATAACGCTCTTCACCTAAAGCACTTATCGGAATGCACCAAAGAATCAAAACGATGGCAATCGCCTTTTTCATAGGCTGCTGCTTTTCAAATGAAAGGTTCCGTTTCGGGCATTCAGACGCCTTTGAGCACGTCGATCATTGAAAAGACTTTGCCCTTTTCGCCCAGGATGACTTTCTGGTGAAGGAAAAGGATCGCATCCAGTGTGCCGAGTGCATAGATTTCCCTTCCATTGACGTTGTGGGTGAATTCGAAATGGACCGTCCGGTCCGGCGATGTGAGGGAATAGGTGTGCCATCCATGACCGGATAGGTATTCTTGTGGTATGCCCCAACGCCGATGCTGAGCCGCCGGATCCCGTTCTTTTAGGATCTGATCCTCTGAAAAAGGGATCCCGAGCCTGTTGAAATAAGTCACCATGGCCTTGGCAGTACCGGAAGTGTCCGCCTTCCCTTTCTGGTGGCTTTCTCGGATTTCAAGCGCATAGCCTTTAAAAAGACCCGGGAATTGAGCGGCAGCGTAATCCATCATAGCCTGAAAGGCGACGATCTGCTTGGCCATATTGGGGGCGATCACCGCGGATACGGCGGAGTTAAGCACGGACTCTGCCAGCTTTTTCCGGTCTCCTCCGGTGGTGCCCATCACGAAATGGAGGCGCTCCTTACAGTACCAGTCGGCATTCGCATTCACCGCGCTCGGATGAGTGTAGTCGACGGAGATTGCGGGTCTCTCCCTTTTTTCCATGGCCGACTCCCGGTCGTGGGGGCGGATAAGCTCGATAGTCTGATTGACAACCGTGCATGTCTTTTCGGTGATTTCCGGGCCTGTGAGAGAACAGGGAAAGAGCGTGAAACGTTCGTCTTTGAGGATGTGCCGCGCCACCATGGCGGCCATCTGACCCGGTAACCCGTTGACCATAACGCTGATTTTTTTCATCGACTGTCTCCTCGTTTTAAAGTATGGTTGCACTCTATCAAAAACCGACGGCGGTCGCAATTCTTTCAGTCAAAGCCTTAAGACGGGGAAAGGATGCAACCGGAAGGGTTCCCATGAGGCGGGACAGGGTTGTGACGGCCGTCGGAATATAGGCGGCAAAAGCGGTTTTGCATTTCACACGAGTCAAATATGCAAACGCACCCAGGACCTGGAGGTTTCTGCAAACGGCAAAAATGCGATAACCTTCGCGGAATCGATCGGGGTTAAGGGTTCGCCGTTGAGTCAGTCGCTTTATGGCAAAATCAAGGAGCATGTCCTGAAGTGAGACCGGCAAATCGACATAGGGATCGATGAGTAAAGAAGCCAGGTCGTATTGGATCGGACCGATGCGTGCTCCCTGAAAATCGATGAAAAAGATATTGCCGTTTGCCACCATGATGTTTCTGGATTGGAAATCGCGGTGCATGAGGCCGAAGAGGGAGTGTTCCATTGCCTGGCGGGCCAAGAGCTGAAATTCTTCTTCCAGCATGTCCTGGGGGATATCAAGCCCCAGATAATGATTGACAAAAGCATCGAGAAAGTAGCGGCACTCCCTTTCGACGATCAGGTTTTGGTCATAGATAGGGGTTTGATAAGCCCATCTCAAATCGAATCCCCGAGTCCCTTCAACAGAGAATTCGATGAGGTGTTCGATGACTTTCTGATAGATGGAAAACCGGTGTCCTGAGGATGGGGTGTTTTGAAGATACCCTTGAAGGGATACATCGCCGAGGTCTTCCATGACGGCCCATCCCGAGAAGGTGTCAAATGCATGGATATCCGGTACCGGTACTCCCTTGGTTTTCAGGAATCGACCGATTTTAATCCAGGATTCCATTTCCCCGGACCTGGATTCGGTTTGGATGCCGTGATTGACGGCCACCAGGGACTTTTCATTCCGAAAAAGACGAAACCACGCACGGTCCGACCCATCTCCTGGAAGCATTTCTTTGCGGGTGTGCTGCAGTGTTTCCGGAAATCGGGGCCAGGCCTTATGAAATGCTTCGGTCGAAAGGGCATCCAGTGACGCATCGCAGTATCGAGCGGGGGTGCCGATATCTTTCCAGTAGGCATGATCCGCCACGAAGGCATAAATCGGTTTGCCGTCAAGGAGCATACGACGGTAGGCATCGATGCTGTGTGAAAATCCGATTTTTGGGATGTAACCAAGAACTTGACGGTCTATGACCTGGAT
>PCSF01000282.1:22837-34779 GCA_002771315.1 Desulfobacterales bacterium CG23_combo_of_CG06-09_8_20_14_all_52_9
TCCGTCGGGAATGGGCTTGGATGAGTTTCCTTGAAAAGCATGCACTTTCCCGTTTGATTCAACGATGACACGGTTGAACTCGGTATCGTTGACCAGGACCAGAGTAGCCGGGCCTCCGTGGGCGAGGTGGTAGTTGTAGACCGTCTGAAAATCGATGTCGGTAAGAATGTCGCCGTTGATCACAAAGAACGGTTTTTCACCCAATACTGCAGCGTTGTTCGCGATGGCGCCCCCGGTTCCTAATATGGAGGGCTCGTGGGAAAGACGGACCGGTATAGGATAGCGATTCCTTTCGATGTGAGATCTAACCTGCTCGGCAAGGTGGTGGGTATTGAGAATGACGGCCTCAGCGCCTGCACGATGGAGTGCATAAATGAGTCGATCCATGAGAGGCTGCCCGGAGAGGGTGAAAAGGGGTTTGGGCCGGGTCAGGGTATATGGGAGAAGGCGTGTGCCGATGCCTGCGGCAAGGATCAAAGCGTTCATGCGTCTGGGACTACAAGTATGCCCGGTACCGTTTGATCATGTCCGAATAAAAGGTGATTTTTTCTTCATCCTCCAGACCTTTGATTCCCTGGGAGAGGAAAAAGTCTACGGCATTTTGATAATAAATCTTGGAAAGAGATTCTTTTCGCTCGATCTGCTTGAGCTTGTACATCCGATTCCCCCTTGCCTGGATCTTGCGAAGGCGGTCTTTTGGGCTTAAGCCGTTTTTCGGGCTTTTCTCGAAGAAATCGAGCACCACGGCATAGGCTTCGAAAAAAGTTTTTAGAAAACTGGTGAAACATTTGAGCTTCCGGAACCCGGATGAGGTTAAATTATAGGTGTCCGGAAGCATGGGATGAGGCATGAGAATAGCGTCATCGATGAAGGCCTTGAGGTTTTTGCGGACCAGATATTCCGGGGGTCGGTCTGTGTTGAACGCAAACTCGAACTTGAAAAACTCCTGCAGGAAAGCATAGACGGCGTGCAGGTCGGGTGCGCTGAATTGAAACGCGTCCTTTTCCAGAATGGCCAAGGCGGTAAAGGATGCCGGGAGAAAGAAAGCAACGGCGTTATTCTTGTAATATTCCAGGTTGGAACGCTGATTTTCCCTGAGCTGATAAATAACTTCAGCATCTCCGGTTCCTTTTTTTAAGGAGACTGTTTCGATGAATTTGCGCTGGAGATAATTCCCCAGAGCATTATCTATGGCTGTCTGGGTGTCAAGGAGAAGGGAATCGGCCAGTGTCGCCTGCTGGAAATTTAAATAAGTCAGGTAGGTTTCAATATTGTCCCGGAGCTGTCGGAGGGTAAAGGTCGGTTTCGGCGCATTGAGAATGGCGCTTGCAGCCAAAGCGTGGGGCGTGACAACGGAAACCCCATCGATGGCGGATGCCAAATGATATCCCAAATTCCGAACCACGCCATTGAAATCCTTTTGAGAAAGTTTTGCGCCGTCAGGGGATGCCTCGTTGAAAAGAGACCTTGTTGAAAAAGCATCACCCAGTTTGATATAGATCCTGCCGTAACGTTTTTTCAAAAACTTTCTGGCCTTGATGACCTGGATCAGGCTTTCAGATTCCTTCTGTCCCCCTTCTATTTCGCTCAGATAAGAACCTTCCTCCAGGACGCGGTCATAGCCGATGAAAATAGGAATGAAGATCAACTCGTCGCATGCACCGTTTTTAAAGGCGTTGAGGAGTATGGATAAAAAGCCGAGTTTGGGCATGAGTAGCTTGCCCGTCCGGCTCCTTCCCCCTTCTATGAAAACTTTAATATTGAATCCCTCTTCGAGGAGCTTGTAAACGTATTCGGAAAAAACTCGGGAGTATAGAACAGCGCCTCGAAAAGTCCGGCGGATAAAAAAAGCCCCGCCCATCCTGAAGAGCGGTCCCAAAGGCCAAAAGGAAAGATTGTTGCCGGCGACGATATGGGGTGCCGGCATGTTGTGGGAATACAATATATAGGGCAGGACGAGGTAATCGATATGGCTTTTGTGACAGGGTACAAAGATGATAGGCCCTTTTTTGGAGAGTTGTTTCACTCGGTAAAGGGCATTGGGATCTATACTTACCCCTTCGAACATGGATTCGAGTAGCCATTTGATCAAGAGCGCTCCGAATCTGACGAAAGAGGGATTGTAGTTGGCTGCGATTTCATCGATACAATCGCTGGCTTCCTTCCGAACACTGGGAAGGGGTATTTCCCTCGTCCGTGCATGATGGATTAAAAAGTCGTTGAGTCGATCGCCGGTAAGGATGTCTTGTTTAATTTCCTCACGGGATTTAATGATGGGGCCCGTAATGCTCTGACGATGACGGTTGATCTGTTCGATGAGTTGCCGGCGGAGAAGAAAAGACTGAACTTCCGTGTTTTCAGAAACCACTTCCGGCTGGGAAAGAAAGGTTTTAAGATCGATGGGATCCGGGACTTCCACAAACACTTTCCCGGGATTTTTAAACAGAGTCACCATACGACGGAGGCGTCCCGGGTTTTCTTCGGTTCCGAAAAAGATATCCACAAGAGTACGGACGTTTCGATGGGGTGTTCGGCTGAAGAACATGAGCTGAGGGACCATGAAGACCGGTCGGTCGGTCTTTTTCTTAAGTTCAATGATTTGTCGAAAAGGATCCTTTGTGCTCTTTAAGAAACGAAGGAGAAAGCCGTCCGTCTCCAAGAGCGTGACATATCCGGCATGTCCGCTCAAAAGCGACCTTTCGAAGTACTCGCTCTTAAACGGGTCCGGAAGGGATCTGTTCCTCACGAGATGATCGATGTGGGCCAGAAGGACTTTAAAAATTCGGCTCACAGGCTGGAAAAAAATCGTCCGGGAGTCGAAGGCGATTTCAGGGCAGGGAAGGCCCATTTTTGCCAAGCGGTTGTGATAAAATAGGTATTCGAAGCGGCGCCGGTATTTGCAAACATAAACAATGACGGCATTTTTAGGAAGTGTCGAGATTGCCGATGCCTGATGGGGGTCCATTCGAATACCGCTGTAAAACATGCGGAGGATTGCCTGAATAAAAAAGCCGGGATTCTTGGGGAAAAAAGAGAAATAGTGATCGTGAGTGTGGCCCAGGACGGCCTCAATGTGCCGGCAAATCCAATTTTGAATTCTAATTCTAAAAGATTGGGGATTTGGCAGCATCTTCGATTCCGGACGCGTCATCAAAAAATCGAAAAAACCCTTGGAATATAATGCGCGCAGGTGATAATCATTTCGATTCAAGGTATCAGATTTGAAATTTATTGCAACAGGGAAAAGCCGGACATAAAAGAGCACCGACCAAAAGAACCGATTGGGTACCGATGTTTTGGGCATCGCTTTTTTTAAAAATTATGCTTGCGTTGATCTGCGCGTTGTGTTATCGGCTTCAGATATAAAACTGGGGATGGATGTATCCGAAAAGGGCATCTTGAAGCCGATTGAAAAATCAGGATAACCATTTTACAGGGAAGGTCCCGCGTTCAGGAAGCGGGAGGAGACCATTAAACAGATGGGTTAAGATCAATTTTTAACGAATTGAGGACATGGTGTTAAATTGTTTTAATCTTACTGTCAAAGGAGGATGGTTCTAAATGAAAACGTTAATTGGCGGAGCGATTGGAGCAGTCTTGGGTATCATTGGTCTTTCGGTCTGGTGGAAACCCTTCCTGCAATTACTGGCCGGGGCCATTCCAGTCATGTTGCTTCTGGGCGGCGGCTTGGCTTTGTACCTGGGATTTGATGAACTGAAGGACAGCTGGAAAAAGGACGAGCCGGCATCCGATACCTCCTTCAAGAGCGATGAGTCGGAAAAATACAAACAGGAAATCGATGATCTGAAAAAAGAGATCGACACCCTTAAGGCCGGAAAAGCGGCTCAATAAAACGTATTTTCAATCAGTCATTCGGGCCCGGCACCCGTTTAGGTGCCGGGCTTATGCATCATTTCCCCCTGCTTTTTGCGGCGGACACTGCAAGCCGGTTCGCTCGCTCATTCCCTTCTTCACCCTTGTGCCCCATAACATGCAGGATCTTTAAATCTTTAAATTTTGCCATCAAGTCCTTGACGGAACGGATCAACGCTTCGTTCTTTTTCGCCTTCCAACCTAGTGACAAGACTCCTTGCGCGTAGGTGCTGTCCGTGAAGAGCCTCACCGGCAAATGCACGCTCTTCAATTCCTCAAGTGCCGTCTGAATCGCCTGAAGCTCCGCGACGTTGTTGGTGGTTTCTCCGATAAACCGGGAAACCTCCTTCTCGCGCCCCTTGTGCCGTAAAAGAATTCCGATCCCGGCGGGGCCGGGATTTCCGGAAGAGGCCCCGTCGGTATAAATTAAAATGGTATCGGTGTCGATATTCTGGGGGGAATTGTTTTGATGTTCGTCGGCCGGATCGCCTTTGGAGGCTGTTCTGCCGGCTTCGGGTTTTTTATAGCGGCTTTTCGGAACCGAAGAATCGAGGGGATGGATGTTGCTTTCATGGACCCTGTATTCGTATTCCTGGTTCAGCTGGTATTTGATCAGGACTTTTCCTTCGCGAATTTCAGGCAGCCCTTGGGCGTCAAGAGCCACCCACACCTTTTGGCCCTTGAAACACATCCGCTTCCAATTTTTTGAGAGTTGATCCATGGTGTTTTCAACGTTTAGAGATTCAATCATTCCGGGTACAAGAGGAAAAGGGAACAAAGCTTTCTGAACGCCTCAAGATCCTTGCTCCAGGAGGCTGCGAGAGCCTCCATGTCATCGTTTCGTTCCAGATGCTGACGGACCCTTCGATCCCCTATAATGAGGTCGATGGGAAGCTGGTGAAATTCATACTCGTAGGGCGGCTTTTTCCATTCAAAATGTTCCGGATAAAGATGCATCACGACGCGCATCAGGTTTAAGGTGACGGCATAGGGGTTAAACCGAGATGGATCGGTGATATGCATCTGAAATCCCTTGCAGAGAACCCCTCGCCACTTGTTCCAGGTGGGTTCAAAGGCGACAGGCCTCAGGAACACTCCAGGAATACGGTTACCGCCTAAATAGCGAAGAATATCGTACGGATCCAGATAGGGAGCACCAAATATTTCGAATGGGTGAGTTGTCCCCCTCCCCTCGGAGACATTGGTTCCCTCCCATAGAACCTGTCCCGGATAGACAAGAGCCGATTCCAGGGCAGGGAGGTTCGGAGAGGGGAGCACCCAGGGGAGGCCTGTATCCGAAAAATACATCTTTCGCTTCCAGTTTTTCATGGGGATGACGGTCAAATCGCACCCGATCCCGAAATGCTCGTTGAAAAGGCGTGCAATTTCGCCGATGGTAAGACCATGGCGCATGGGAATAGGATACCGGCCCACAAAGGACGCGCAATCCGGGGAAAGCAGGTTCCCTTCGATGACCCGGCCTCCCAGAGGGTTGGGACGATCCAGGACGATAACCTTTTTCCCCATAGAAACTGCCTTCTCCATGCAGTAGGATAGCGTGTAAATGAACGTATAAACGCGACATCCGACGTCCTGAAGATCGACCATGAGGACATCGATGCCTTCCATGGGAGCTTCCTGGGGCACCCGAGAGCGGCCATAGAGGCTATGGACCGGGATGTCGAACAGAGGATCCCGGGTGTCGTCGGATTCAATCATGTTGTCCTGTTTTTCGGCATGAAAACCGTGCTGGGGGGAATAGATAATCACCGGGTTTTTAGGAAACGTTTCCCGGATCCTATGAATGGCATGATCCAGGCGGCTGTCCACCGAGGCCGGGTTGCACAGCAATCCGATCCGTTGATGCCGAAGCCAATGCGGAGGAAAACGGAGCAATTCTTCAAGACCTGTGGTGACCGATGGCACATCGCCTCCGAATGATTTACCTGCAAGATTACCACAGGTTCCATTCGTCGAAAAGAAAAATCTGCCGCCCTCAGGGACGTGCGCGCATGAGGCTGCATTTCAAAACGCCGGCATCATGTAAAGCCGGTGAAATCCGATTAAAAGGCTTGACAGGGTTAGCTTGCATATATATAAAAATTGATGGCTGTATAAAAAGTCGTCACCCCGTTGAAAAACGGGGTCCAGGGGTTTCATCAGTGCTTGAGAACACTGGATTCCGGCTTTTGCCGGAATGACGGAAAGAGAGCATTTTCGACTTTTTACGAGACCATCAAAATCAATTTTCGATAAAAATTTAGGTAAAAATAGAAAGACTGTAACGGCCCGAAAGGCCGAGCCGAAAATGGCTATAAGCACTTCCACAGCGACTGCCAATTTAAACAAAATAACTCCCCGATTCGATGGGATCGTGGTCATCGTCGGTGCCTTCGGGAGCGGTAAAACTGAGGTGGCCGTTAATTTGGCGGCATTATCCCGGGAGGCCGGATCCGAGGTATGGATTGCCGACCTGGATCTAGTGAATCCGTATTTCAGAACCCGCGAGGCCAGAGTCCCGTTGACAAGAATGGGCATCGGTGTCGTGCTCCCACCGGAAATATACCTGCATGCCGATCTGCCCATATTGACTCCGCTGGTGGCGGGAGCGATACGGCGGACCGAGGGGCTTGTCATTCTGGATGTGGGTGGAAACGATGTGGGTGCCACTGTCCTTGCTTCTCTGGCTGATGCCTTTCATGCCTCTTCATTGGAAAAGCGGCCTTTTCATGTCCTTTTCGTGATGAACCCGTTTCGCCCTTTCACTGGAACCCTTTCGGGATGTATGAAGATGCGCAAGTCGATCGAAAGGGCGTCAAAACTGGCTATCACAGGGATTATCGGAAACGCCAATCTCATGGAAGAGACCCGGGCCGAGGATATCGAAGAAGGGTATCGATTTGTTCGTGCCTTCTCAGAGAAAAGCCGTTTGCCTCTGGAGATGATCACCATCCCGTACCCTCTGTTGAAACAAACGGACATCACTCATTTTTCTTGTCCTGTCCTTTCCATCCAACGGCAGCTCGTTCCCCCCTGGAAAAAACCGGCTGGCTTTCATTTCGACCGAAAATCCGATTCATAATCCTTAAATGATCAATGGCGGATGATCAGGATGGCTGCTCAATCTCATAAACAAAAGGAGCGATCGTCGATGGCATATAAACATCGAATCGAAACCAACCGGTGCAAGGGGTGCGGTCTTTGTGTCGCGGTATGCCCCAAGAATGTACTGGAAATATCCAACCAGGTGAACGTCAAGGGGTATTTTCCGGCTTTTCAGGCCCGTCCCCAAGACTGCATCTTCTGCACGACATGCTGCATCATGTGTCCGGATGTGGCGATCACCATCACAAAGGAAACCGAAAAAGCGGCTTAACCGCCGGAAACATAGGAAAGGTGAATCATGAGTAAGGTATTGATGAAAGGGAATGAGGCCATCGGGGAAGCTGCGATTCGGGCGGGGTGCCTGAACTACTTCGCCTACCCGATCACCCCGCAGTCCGAGGTGGCGGAGTATCTATCCCGGCGCATGCCGGAAGTCGGGGGTGTCTTTCTTCAGGGGGAAAGCGAAGTCGCAGTCTCTTATATGATTTTTGGAGCCGCTGCCTGCGGGGAAAGGGTTTTTACGACATCTTCAAGCCCCGGAATCAGCCTCATGAGCGAGGGGGTCAGCTACATCGTGGGGGCTCAGTGTCCGGCCGTCTTTGTGAACATCATGAGAGGAGGCCCCGGACTCGGAGGGATCCTCCCGTCCCAGGCCGATTATCTGCAGGCGACCAAGGGAATCGGACATGGAGACTGCCGTCTGCTGGTCATGGTCCCGGCTTCGGTTCAGGAGGCGGTGGAGATGGTCATGATGGCGTTTCCTTTAGCCGAGAAATACCGAAACCCGGTGATGATCCTGGGTGACGGTCTCATCGGTCAGATGATGGAGCCGGTGACCTTCCCGGATCATCTCAAGACCCCGCCGTCGAACAAGAACGACTGGGCGACCAATGGGATGGACACCCGCAAAAGCAAGACGAGGAACCTGGTGAAGTCTCTCTACCTGGATCCGGAGGCCTTGAACGCCCATAATCTCAGGTTAAAGGCCAAATACGACCGGATGAGAGAAGAAGAGATTCGATATGAAACATACAACACCGACACGGATTACCAGATCTTGATTGTCAGTTACGGCACCATGAGCCGGGTTTGCCAAAGCGCCATCGATACTCTCAAGGCCAAGAAAATTGAGGTGGCTCTGGTGCGGCCCCAGAACGTTTTCCCGTTTCCCGAGCAGGCTGTCTTGGAAGCGGCGTCAAAATCGAGTTGCCGCCATGTGCTGAGCGTGGAGATGAGCATGGGGCAGATGATCGAAGATATCCAGCGGAGCGTTCAGGGGAAGCGTCCGGTGCACTGGTACGGGAAATGCGGAGGCGATGTGCCGACACCGGAGGAAGTCATGGAAGCGGTGGAAAAGCTGATCCCGGCCTGAGCCGGGCACCCAACAGGCATTTTGCCATCCAATTTATAAAGGAGAACAAGCTGTGGCAAAAACTTTTTCAAGACCGAAATGCCTTTCCGAACAGGAAACCCATTACTGTCCGGGATGCACCCATGGGATCATCCATCGGCTGGTAGCGGAGGCCATCGATGATCTTCAAATCAGCGGAAGAACGGTGGGCATTGCCCCGGTGGGGTGTGCAGTCCTCTGTTATAATTACTTCACATTCGACTTCCAGGAGGCCGCCCACGGCCGGGCCCCGGCCATGGCCACAGGGATCAAGCGGGTTCGACCGGACCTGATCGTATTTACCTATCAGGGCGACGGGGACCTGGCCAGCATCGGGATGGGAGAGATCGTCCATGCGGCCAACCGCGGGGAGAAATTCACCACGGTATTTGTCAATAATACGGTCTATGGAATGACGGGAGGGCAAATGGCACCCACTACAATGCCCAACCAGAAGACCACCACCTCCCCTTTCGGGAGAAATGTGGAGGAGGTGGGGATGCCGATCCGGGTGGCCGAACTGCTCGCATCTCTCGCGACACCGGCCTATATATCCAGACAGGCCGCTATAAGCCCCAAATATATCGTCAGGGCGAAAAAAGCCATCCGCCAAGCCTTTCAGTACCAGGTGGAGAAAAGGTGTTTCAGTTTCGTGGAAGTCATCTCCACCTGCCCCACCAACTGGGGGATGACACCCGCCGATGCGTTAAAATGGGCCGAGAAGACGATGATTCCCTATTACCCGCTGGGAGATCTGAAAACGCCTGAATCGGTAAAGGAGGAGTAATGCAATCTGAAGTCATGTTTGCCGGTTTCGGAGGACAAGGAGTCCTGCTCTCCGGGAAAATCCTCGCCGAGGCGGCCATGGAAAAACAATTGGAGGTGGCTTGGGTCCCATCCTACGGCCCTGAAATGCGGGGAGGCACGGCCTACTGCACGGTGGTGATCAGTGATCGACCCATCCGCTCCCCCATCATCCGAAATCCCATGCACATGGTGGTCATGAATCGGCCTTCCTTGGAAAAATTCGCCAAGATGGTTAAACCGGGAGGAGTGATCCTCGTCAACAGTTCTCTGATCCCCATTACTTCCGGGCGAAATGATGTAGATGAACTTCGGGTCCCGGTCATGGATATCGCCACCAATGTGGGCGACGTCAGGTCGGCCAATATCGTTGCTTTGGGTGCTTTTGTCGCCCGGAGCAAGATCATCGATTTTGAACTTATCCGGCAGATGGTACGAAAAGAGTTCGGGAAGAAAGAGAAATCCCTTAAGATAAACCTGGCCGCCCTTGAGGAGGGCCGTAAGGCGGCAAGCGTTTGAAAGAGGTACCCGCGTATCGAACCCGTAGAGAAGATAACCCCCGATAAAGCCGGAGCGGCGCCGGAATGGAAGGCGAGGGTTCCGGCATATATCGCATCCATTCCGCCGTATGTCCCGGGCAAACCCATCGAGGAAGTCGAAAGGGAATTCGGCATCGCCGATGCGGTCAAGCTTGCTTCCAATGAAAATCCGCTAGGACCTTCCCCAACGGCGGTGGAGGCGATTCGAAAGGCCGCAGGCATCATCCACCGTTACCCCGACGGGAGCGGAAAAGCCCTCATCGAGGCCCTGTCGCTTACGCTGAGAATATCCAAAGATCGGATCGTTTTAGGCAACGGCTCGGACGAGATCATCGGTTTCTTGGTCCGGGCTTTGCTTCGACAAAACGATGCGGCTGTCATGCCCAAGCCTTCCTTCCTCGTATATGAGATTACGGTAAGAAGCGTGGGTGCCACACCCGTTAAGGTCCCGCTGAAGGATTTTGCCATCGACCTGGAGGCCATGGCCGACCACATGCGCCCTGAAACCAAGATGATTTTTTTGACTAATCCTCATAACCCCACCGGGTCTCTTATCACCCAGAAAGACTTCGAGCGATTCATGTCCCGGATCCCCGCAGGTGTTGTGGTGATATTGGATGAGGCCTACATCGAATTCGTGCGGGAACCGACCTGTCTGAACAGCCTGGCCTACGTCGAGACTCAAAATCCGGTGGTGACTTTGCGGACCTTTTCCAAGGCTTACGGTCTTGCAGGGCTGAGAATCGGTTATGGCGTGATGCCTGCCGAACTCGCGGAGATCGTGAACCGGATCCGGGCGCCCTTCAATACGAACTCCCTGGCTCAAATCGGTGCCATAGCGGCTCTAAAGGACCCATCTTTTGTTAAAAAAACCGTCTCGTTGGTCCATGAAGAACTCGATTTTTTGTATACAGCGATCAGGCGTCTCGGACTGACGGTTTTTCCGAGTCAAGCCAATTACTTCATGATCGACGTCAAGCAGAGCGCAGACGCCGTTTTTCAGCGCCTCCTCAGAGAGGGGATCATTGTGCGATCCATGACCGCCTACGGATTTCCTGAATACATGAGGATCAGCATCGGCTTGCATACCGAAAACATCCGGTTGGTCGAAGCGCTGAAGAGGTGCTTGTGAGCATTCGGAAAGGAGGATTTCCTCCAGGTCCTCCGGAAAAAGGCTTCTGCCCTTCAAAGCCGCTTCTCATCACCATCGACGGTCCGGCTGGAGCCGGTAAGACCACTATCGGCAAGCGTCTGGCAGCCTGTCTGAAATACCGATATGTCGACACGGGTGCGCTCTACCGTGCGGTGGCGCATGAAGCCCTCAGGGCAGGGATTGCACCCGATGATGATCCGAAGCTGCGTGAACTGTGTGACGGATTGAACCTGAAATTCGAAGAAGACCCCATGGGTATACGGTTGCTGGCTAACGGCAGAGACATCACCGATGCCATCCGGACACCGGAGATCGCCATGGCAGCCTCCAAGGCCTCGGCGCAACCCTCGGTCAGAGAGCATTTGCTGAACGTTCAGCGAAAATTAGGGAAAGATCGGTGCGTCGTGTTCGAAGGGAGGGACATGGGTACCGTTGTCTTTCCGGATGCCGATGTGAAGTTTTTTCTCGACGCCGAGCTGCGCGTGCGGGCTCAGAGACGATTTCACGAGATGAAACATCCCCCCCAGATGACTCTGGACGAAATGGAGAAGGAGATCGTTTGCCGGGATCAGGCTGACAGCACCCGAATGTTGGCACCCCTAAAAGCCGCCCCCGATGCGGTGCGCATCGATTCCAGCCGGCTTTCCGAAGATGAAGTGATCCGACGGATGCTCGACTATATCCACCGCAATGCCAGGACATGACAACGGATTTAGCCTTTGCCTTGAAAGCGTTTCTAAAAGGGAAGGCTTTATGCTCTAAAAAAATGCATTCCGGCGCCATCAATAAAATAATCATTGTTTTTTAGAATTGAGCATGATAGTAAAAATTGGTTAAAGAGGCAATGGCACCATCGATTAACCCAATAAACCAGGCAAGGGAGAAACGCGTTTCATGGAAAACTTGGAAAAAAACCAAACGACCCAACCCACCGACTCAAGCAGCGGTCCCGACACGGTTCCGGCCCATGCTTCCCAGACAACAGACATCCTAACAAAGACGCAGGATAGTGTCTCCCCACCCGGAGATGGAGTTGCGCCCGCGAAAGGCCAGGATCCGGTTGGAAAAAAAGAGGGTG
>PCSF01000150.1 GCA_002771315.1 Desulfobacterales bacterium CG23_combo_of_CG06-09_8_20_14_all_52_9
TATTAAAGGGTCATTACCGCATATTCACACTTCGGATAATTAAAGATCGATATATCTCGACAACGGTAGATTCCCATATCTTGGGTGTAGATCATGGCAAGACACAATTCATGATCAATCTTACTCCGCCTATAGAAAAGCGAGTTCTTATCAATCACTTGAACGACTTTACGGAGCCCTGACCCTTTGGGGCTATACCTTGACATGTGCGCTGCGCTGTGTTTTTTTGCGTAGGTATCAGACTTCGGCCCAAAGCAGCCAACCCTATGGTTGGGTTCAGCGCCGGAGGAGACATTTTTCCTCAATTCTGTGGAGGTTGTGATGAAACGAGCAAGCTGTTTGGTGTTGTGGAGCGTCGTGGCTCTCCTGGCCCTGGCGCTGACCGCGGGTCCGGCCCTGTGTGCCGGAAAACTCAAGATCGGTATCGTGTTCAGCATGACGGGCGGAGCTGCAGCTTACGGCGTCAGCCAGAAGGAAGGGGCACAACTGGCTATTGAGCAGGTCAATGCCGCCGCCGGCAGCGGTATTCAGATCGATGCCGTGTTCGAGGACGATGCCAGCGTACCGCAGCAGGGCATCAATGTGTACAATAAACTGATCAACGGCGACAAGGTGGCCGTCATCATCGGCCCCACCCTGAGCAATACAGCCAAAATCACCGATCCCATTGCCCAGCAGGCCGGAGTGCCGGTTTTGGCTGTAAGCAACACGGCCGGCGGGATCACAGAGATCGGCGATTTCATCTTTCGCGATTCACTGACCGAGGCGGTGGTCATCCCCAACACCATCAAGACCGCCAAGGAAAAACTCAGATTCAAGAAAGTGGCCGTTTTTTATGGCAACGATGACGCCTTCACCAAGAGCGGTTACGACGTTTTCAAAAAGGTGCTCCAGGAAGAGGGCGTCCAGATTCTGAGCGAACAGACCTTTGCCAAGGGCGACCGGGATTTTTCACCCCAGCTCACCCAGATCAAGGCCCAGAATCCGGATGCAATCATCTGCTCGGCCCTGGTGGAAGAAGCATCCGGCATTGTCAGCCAGGCGCGCCAGTTGGGCATTGCCAAATCCATTCCCATTATCGGCGGCAACGGCTTCAACTCCCCGGCCCTGATGAAAAACGCCGGCGAAGCGGCTGAAGGCGTTATCGTGGGTGCGGCCTGGAACGCGGCCGCCACCAACCCTTTGAACCTCAAATTCGTGGATGACTACACCAAGAAATATAACCGCGCCCCGGACCAGTTTGCGGCCCAGGCCTTTACCGGCGTGCAGATCGTCTATAAGGCCGCCACCACGGCCAATAGCGCCGATAACCGCAAGGCCATCCGCGACGCCATGGCCAAGATCAAGGACATGGACACGTTGCTGGGCAAATTTTCCTTTACCGAGGGTCGGGACGCGAATCACTCCCCGGTGGTTCAGGAAGTCAAGGGCGGCAAGTTCGCCGTGTTTGCCCGGTAGCAGTGTGATCGACCGTACCGTCCGATAGCCATTCAAGTGACTGAAGTCTCAAAACCCTGGTAAACGAATCCAAACCAAGGGCGCCTGGACTTCAGTCACTTGCCGCTTCCTCTGAAGGAGCCAGAGTGAATCTGCTGGCGCAGCAATTGGTCAACGGGTTGTTCATCGGTAGCGTCTATGGCCTGTTTGCCGTGGGTTACACCCTGGTTTTCGGTGTCCTGGATATCCTGAACCTTGCCCATGCCGCGGTCTTCACCCTGGGCGGCTTGAGCGCCCTGTGGCTCGCACAAACCTTCGGCCTTTCCATCTGGCTGGCCTTTCCCGCGGCCACTGTATTGGCCGGACTGCTGGGCCTGCTGCTCAACGCCGTGGCCTTTGCCCCGCTGCGGCAAAGGGCCGATAGCCATTTTTCGGGCCTGATCTCCAGCATCGCCATGGCCATTGTTTTTGAAGCCATGGCCCTGGGGCTCTTCGGGGCACGTTCGGTGCGTTTTCCGGTCGGCACGGTCAAGGTCCACATTTGGCACATCGGCCAGTCCGTCACGATCACATCGCTGCAGGTGAGCATCGTGGCCGTGGTCGCCCTGCTTATGGTAGTCCTGACCCTGTTTCTCAAGCGCAGCCGTACGGGCAAGGCCATCCGTGCCGTGGCGGAAAATGATCGCGCCGCCATGCTGCTGGGCATTGATGTCAGGGGGATCATCGCCTTTACCTTCTTTATCTCCTCGGCTCTGGGTGGGGCCGCGGGTATCCTCTACGGGCTTTACTTCGACTCCCTGGCCCCGGATATGGGCCGCTCCATCGAACTCAAAGGACTGGCGGTGATTATCCTGGGAGGCATGGGCTCGATTCCCGGCGCCATTTTGGGGGGCCTGGCCTTCGGACTGAGCGAAGTGCTCACCGTGGCCGTCACCGGCACCTCCAATCTCAGGGACGCCGTAGCCTTCATGGTGCTGTTTGCCATCCTGCTGCTCAGGCCTTCCGGCCTGCTGGGCCGCGCCCGCATGCGGGAAGCGTAAGCCATGGAGCAGATTACCCAGTTCTATGCCATCTACGGCAGCCTGATCAATTTTATCGGCATCAACGCCCTGCTGGCCCTGAGCCTCAACGTCACGCTGGCTGCGGGTATGCTGTCGATGGGCAACGCGGCTTTCGCCGGACTAGGGGGGTACACCGCCGGTATCCTCACCGTCCACTTCAAGGTCCCCTTCATCGTGGCCCTGGGCGGCGGTGCGCTGATGGCCGGTATCGTCGCCGTGGTACTGGGCCTGCCTGTGTTGCGGTTGAAAGGCGTTTTCCTGGCCATTGCCACCCTGGCCTTCGGGGAAGTCGTGCGCATCGCAGCGGTGAACCTCACCGTGACCGGCGGGGCCGAAGGCCTGACCGGCATCCCCAACGTAACCAAACCCTGGATGATCTTCCTTACGCTAGGGCTGGCGGCCTATTTTCTAGCGGTGCTGCGCCGCTCGCAACTGGGATGGGGACTGGTCAGCATCCGCGATGACGAAACCGCAGCCGCCTGCATGGGGATCCCGATCACCTATTACAAGCTCCTGGCGTTTACCATCGGGGCCATGATGGCCGGCTTGGCCGGAGCCATGTACGCCCACTTGAGCTATCTGATCACCCCCAGGGATTTCGGTTTTTTCATCGCCGTGGACCTGCTGATCTACAACATTGTCGGCGGTACGCGCGTATGGTATGGCCCGGTAATGGGCGCGGCCCTGCTCACGGCGCTGCCAGAAATCTTGAGAGGCATCGGCGTGGCCGCAGGACCGATCCGCATGGGCGTAAACGGCCTGATCCTGCTGCTGGTCATCTTGTTTTTGCCCAACGGCCTGGCCTCGCTGATGATCCGACTGCGGCCCACGGCCCAAGCGCCTGAAGCGAGCGACCATACGGTATGAATTTAAAGGTTGACACCATTTCGCAACGCTTTGGCGGGCTGCAGGCTTTGCTCGACGTGAGCTTTGCGGTCGAGCCCGGAACGATCCACGGCCTGACGGTCCCAACGGCGCCGGCAAAACCACCCTGATCAACATCTTAAGCGGCGTACAACCCCCTTCCGCCGGTCAGGTGTACTACCAGGGAGAGGCGGTCCACCGGCTGCAGGCCCACCAGATAGCGGCCCTGGGTGTGGCCCGGACCTTTCAAAACATCCGGCTGTTCCCCGCCATGACCTGCCTGGAAAACGTCCAGGCGGCCCAGCACCTGATCGCCAGCCGGCTGCTGGTGCCACGCCTGCTGCGCCTGCCTTCGGCGTGCCGCGAAGACCGGGATCTGGAGGCAAAAGCGTGCGCGACCCTCTTGCGGGTTGGCCTTGAAGGCAAGGCGGCGTTGCTGGCTAAAAACCTTTCTTACGGTGAAAGGCGCCGGCTGGAGATCGCCCGGGCCCTGGCCAGCAATCCCAGCCTGCTGCGTCTCGATGAGCCGGTGGCCGGCATGCGCCGGTCTGAAGCGGCCCAGGTTGCCGACCTGGTACGCTCGCTGGCTGCCGGCGGCATGACGGTGCTGTTGATCGAACACAACATGGCTTTTGTGATGGCGTTGTGCTCCCGGATCACGGTGCTGAACTTTGGCCAGGTCATCACCACCGGCAGCCCTGAGGATGTGCGCTGTCACCGGGAAGTGATTGCGGCCTATCTGGGGACGGGGCAAAACGATGCTTGAAGTTGCCGGTCTGACGGTTTCCTACGGTCCCATCGAGGCGGTACGGGAGATCGCTTTCACCGTTAAAGAAGGTACGGTGGTTTCCCTGGTAGGGCCCAACGGTGCGGGCAAGACCACCACACTCAATGCCATCAGCGGCATAACGGCTGCCAGCCGGGGGCGCATTTTTTTTCAGGGCCGGGATATTACCCGCATGCGCTCACACCAGCGAGTAGCCGTCGGCATTGTGCAAATTCCCGAAGGCCGCCTGATGCTGGCCGGCATGACGGTGCGTGAGAACCTGGAGTTGGGTGGCTACCGCCGGCCGGCCGGCGAGATCGCCGCGAGCATCGCGCTGATGGAGAGCCGCTTTCCGATTCTGGCCGAGCGCCGCAATGCGCTGGCCGGCGGACTTTCAGGCGGTGAGCAGCAAATGCTGGCCATTGCCCGTGGCCTGATGGCCAAGCCCAAGCTGTTGTTGCTCGACGAACCTTCGCTAGGCCTGGCACCCCTGGTGGTCAAGCTGATTTTTGAAATCATCGGCGAACTTCAAACCGCTGGCCAAACCATCCTGCTGGTCGAGCAAAACGCCCGCCAGGCCATGGCTGTGTCTTCGTGGGCTTATGTTATGGAAAACGGCAAAATCGTTTTACATGGCGAGGCCCGCCAACTGATGTCGGACCCGGCAGTGATCAACTCCTATCTGGGCCAGAGCATTTCCAATACTTCCTGATCAGCACCGCAAAGCAAGCCGTTGGACAAAAGACAAGCAGGAAGTCAAAAGACCTGATCGGGGTTGATGAAACCAGAACCCATCATCGACCGCGGGTGCAGCGGTTTCATTCAGAAACCCTTCAATTTGGAAAACCTTTCCACAGCCATAAACTCGATTCTGCGGGAAAATCCCGCGAGTTAGCGAGCCGTTGGTCGGGCTGATTGCTATAAATGAGCGATGACGGGCGACGCCTGAAGGTCGAATGGGTTGGTGCGCATAGCCAGAGAGAAAAGATAGGGATAGTGGATTTTCAGGTATTCCATGTAATCCAGCCACTGATGGACCAGCAGATGATAAGCCCGGTTGATGTCTCCCGTAAGATGAGCCCGGTCAGCAACAGGGGATTGGTTTAAGTTATCGCGGTAAGCCAGCTCTTCGGCGCGATGAAAGACGGCCCGCAAAAGGTCGGTGAAAGATTCATGCTCCAGCAGGGTCGGGTTTTCTAAAAGCCTCACTAGAAAATCCCTCTGTTTTACGAGAAAATCCTTCAACGATTGAAGATCCGATTGGGAAACCTGCACGCTGTATTTCGACCCGTGTAAATGCTCATTCACCCTTAAAAAATCCTCTCGGGTCCACTTCACGGTAATGATCAGGCCTTTTTGAATCTCTTCGAATCGGGGATCAGAACGAGCGAAGATCCGGATCAAGTGATTCCCCGCTTCACTGAAAAAGACCCCTATCACCATATTGAGCTTTTTCATTCGGGCCATCTTTTCCCGGCGGCTTAGCATCAACTCGGTGGCATTGGCGATGACTCCCAGAAAAGTGCTGACCCCCGTGATGATCAATAGGATGGCAATAATTTTCCCCGCCGGCGTGGCGGGCACGATGTCCCCATACCCGACCGTAGCCATGGTAACAATGATGTAATAGAATGAATCGATTAAAGATCGATTCTCGACGGACATAAAGATAATCGTGCCGAAAATCAGGACCGCCAGAAAGATAATGCAATTAATAGCCAAGCGGAAGCGGATAGAATCCTGGGTCATGATTTGTAAACCCCGAGTAAATTCAAGTGCCGATCTGTACTGTTAGCTCTGTATCTTCCTGAATCAAAGATATGATAAAATTTGTCTTTGTTGGAACGTAAAAAAATCGGCAGTAAAAGTCAATGAGGGAGGGAGCCTTGTCCCTTTTCCACCTCGCACGCACGGCACTGATTCCGATGACATACATCAAACAACTGAATAAGGCCTTGAAATACTCCAGCGGCCAAATAAGATCAAGTGCCACAATGCAGGATTCGGGGAAAAGAGAATAAGGGTGGGTAAAATTTGTCCACGCTCGACAAATTTTGAAATACCGCCGTCATCAAAAGCGGCCTGAATACTATATGTTGGGGGTACCCATTAAAAAGCCGGATGCGGCAAAAATAAAAGGGAAATAATGCTTGACAATACTAACGTGTCTCGTTAGTATTCGTCTATGATTTCGACCTTTAAATGTTCCGATACTGAAGCCTTGTTCAACGGCACAAGAATTGCTCGTTTCGTGAATATTCAGGTTGTGGCCTTGCGCAAGCTGGCCATGCTTAACCGAGCGGAGAAGCTGGAGGACTTACGCATCCCTCTCAATAACCGTCTTGAGCAATTGAAGCGGGATCGTACCGGCCGATGGAGTATCCGCATAAACGACCAATGGCGATTGTGTTTCCGCTTTAAGAAAGGCCAAGCCTATGATGTTGAAATCGTTGATTACCATTAAATAAAGGAGTTAACCATGCCGCGAGAAGTACCCTACCCCAAACCCGGAGAAATTCTGCTGGAGGAATTTTTGAAACCTATGGGAATAACCCAGTACCGACTGGCCAAAGAAATCGGGGTGCCACAACGTCGCATCGGTGAAATCATAGCCGGCAAGCGGTCCATCACCCCCGATACCGGTCTACGTCTTTCCCGCTTTTTCGGCACTAGCGACGGTTTCTGGGTCGGATTGCAAACCGATTATGATACAGCTCTGGCCAAAGACTCACTATCTGATGTTTTATCGCGCATCCATCGTTTTGAGCCCGTTCATGTATAGCCGAGTGACCTATCGCATCTTTCCAGCGGCTAATAACTCAGCATGATTTTAGGGATATCGAATGAAAACTTTTCTGGGGTTCAACCCCCATCTCCATGTGCTCATCCCTGCCTGTGCCGCTGCGCAGCACGGCAGACAGGTCGGACGGATGTTTCCACGAAAGCGGCATGCCTGCCTGTGCGTCGCACGCAAACATACGACGAACCCCTCGCACCTTCCATAGAGGATTACGTTCCCGACCCAACATACCCCAGTCTGGCTGATTATCGAGAAAAGACAAAAGGACGATGGCGAATATGAACTCCGGTACTTTTTCAGTAATATGCCTAAGGACATGCCGACTTTGGAGATGGTGCGTCTTTTTCACGAACGGTTCTGGATCGAGCAGGGCTACCAGCAGTTGAAGGAGGAGTTGGGTCTGGATCACTATGAGGGCAGAAGCTGGACTGGCTGGCGACGGCATGTCATGCTGGTCATTCTTGCTTTCGGTTATCTGATGCTCCAACGCATTCAGGAAAAAAAACTCGAACAGCAGAACCTGTGGTATCAGAGAATGGAAAGGATGCAAAGCAGGCTTTCCCCATGAATCCATACGCTTTGGAATCATGGAAAGATCGCCAATGCCCCGTTCGTTCCTCGGAGCGCTGGCTAGACGGGCAAAGAGATCTGAAACAAATATCTTCTCTGCCCGCTGTCCTGCATTATATCGCTTTGTATCTGATGAGGTTGTTGATCTGATCATCATTAATTATTTGTCGGAGTAGAATTAGATCATGAAAATATTACTTATTGCCTCCAACATATCCTGTTCGCCGTACCCGGTGTATCCTTTGGGCTTGAGCGTGGTGGCGGCGGCGCTTAAAGCCGCCGGGCACGAGATCCGTCAGTTCGATTTTTTAGCCAGCGAAAAATCATTGGCGGCGGTGCGGCGCTCAGTGGAAGAATTTGCCCCCGAAGCGATCGGGGTCTCCATTCGCAATATCGACAATGTCAATCTTTTAAACGAACAGCGCTACCTCGAAGCGGTCAAAGAAATCGTCGGCGTCGTAAAAAGCACGAGCCGCGCGCCGGTAATTTTAGGCGGCACGGGATTTTCCATCATGCCCCTGGAGGTGCTTCAAAAAACCGGCGCCGACTACGGTATCGTCGGCGAGGGTGAAGCCAGCATGGTAGAATTTCTGAAACACTTAAAACGCGGCAGTTTTCCTTCAGAGCGCATTATTCACAGCGGACATAAGCTTACCGGCAGTGAAATCTCTTCCGCGGCCTATGATCCGCGGATTATGCAGTTTTATCTTCAAAGCGGCAGTATGGCTCCGGTCCAGACCAAGCGCGGCTGCCGCCATCGGTGTATTTATTGTTCTTACCCGGTTTTGGAAGGCCATCATATCCGGCCGCGCGATACCCACGACATCCAGCGCGATATTTATCATCTGGTCCACGAATATAAAGCCCGCTATATTTTTTTCACCGACTCGGTCTTCAACGACGACGACGGATACTATCTGGAAGTGGTCGAGGAGATGAAGACCCGCGGCATCAACGTGTCCTGGACCGCGTTTTTTAAACCCGACTTAAATCTCAACGACGAGGTAGTGGCATTGATGCGCGATACGGGGTTGAAAGCCGCAGAGATCGGCGCCGACGCTTCCAGCGATACCACTTTGCGCGGCATCGGCAAAAATTTTACCTTCAAGGAGGTCGCGGCCTGTAACGAAACCTTTATCCGTAACGGCGTGGCGACCGCCCACTACTATATGTTCGGCGGCCCCGGCGAAACCGAAGCTACGGTGTGCGAAGGCATCGAAAACATTAAGAGCCTGCGTCGCACCGTCTCCTTTATATTTATGGGGATCCGCATCCAGCCCGATACCCCGCTGTACGACTTGGCTCTGCGAGAACGGGTGATCACAAAGGAGGCAAGCCTCTTGGAGCCGGTATATTATATTTCCCCCGGCATCGATAAGGCCTGGCTGGAAGCGACCCTTACCGAAGCGTTTAAAAACCTGCGCCATTGCATCTTTCCGCCGGATAAACTCGATACGAGCATCCAATTCCTCCATAAGAGGGGCTATGCCGGGTCACTCTGGGAGATGCTCTTAGCCGGGCATAAGCGGGAAAGAAGATAAAAAAACATATCAAGTTTTTTGTGTAAAATTGTAGAGAACAAATGGTGCGTTACTATGGCTATTACAATAACGTATCCCCCGGCAGGCGCAAAAAATCAGGGGTGGATGAAATCATGCCCTGCCCACGCCCCTCCCTCGGAGGTAAGCCCGACATACAGTGCAGTATCGTATCCCGGATGTTGTTTTAAACCCTTTATCATCCCGACCGACCGAAAGTCATACAAGCCCTTGATCCATCATGGCTTCGACAACTTTTACGAAACCGGCGATGTTCGCACCCCTGACGTAGTTTCCGGGAACTCCATAGGCCGCGGCGGCGTCCAGGCAGGTGCGATGAATGCTGTGCATGATCATCTTCAGTCTCTGATCCACCTCTTCCCGGGTCCACGAAATCCGCATGCTGTTTTGCGTCATTTCCAGTCCCGAAACGGAGACCCCCCCTGCATTGGCCGCCTTGCCTGGGCCATAAAGAATGTGGCTGCCCAGAAACAGGTCCACGCCCTTCGGGACGGTGGGCATGTTGGCGCCCTCACACACCATCTCCACTCCGTTTTGCACCAGGTTCCGGGCATCTTTTTCATTGATTTCGTTTTGAGTGGCGCTGGGAAACGCGCAATCGGCTTTATGATTCCAAAGCGGGTTATGATCGAGGGCGGGATCCACAGGAGTATAAATCGCATTCGGATATTGGTCGGCGTACTCCTTGATCCGGCCGCGTTTGACGTTTTTCAGGCGTTTAATAAAGGCCAGTTTTTCACGATCGATCCCTTCCTCATCAAAAATATAGCCCGATGAATCGGAGAGGGTAACCACCCTGGCATTGAAATCCAAAAGCTTTTCCACGGTAAATTGGGCCACGTTCCCAGACCCTGAAACCAAGCAGATTTTACTATCCAAGGTTTTATTCCGGGTGGCCAGCATTTCCGAAGCAAAATAGACGCTCCCATACCCGGTGGCCTCCGGACGGACGAGACTCCCTCCCCATTTGAGATTTTTCCCGGTCAAAACGCCGTTAAATTCATTGGTCAGCTTCTTATACATCCCGAAGAGATACCCGATTTCCCGGGCACCCACGCCGATATCTCCCGCCGGAACATCCATATCAGGACCGATGTATCTGAAAAGCTCGCACATGAAGCTCTGGCAAAAGCGCATGACCTCACTGTCTGATTTTCCCTTGGGGTCGAAATCAGACCCGCCTTTTCCTCCCCCCATGGGGAGGGTGGTCAAGGAGTTCTTGAAAACCTGCTCAAAGGCAAGAAACTTAAGGATACCCAAGTTCACGGAGGGGTGGAATCGAAGTCCCCCTTTATAAGGCCCGATGGCATTGTTCATCTGCACCCGAAACCCCCGGTTCACATGGATTTCTCCGCGATCATCCATCCAGGGGACCCTGAATAGAATCACCCGGTCCGGTTCCACCAGCCTTTCCAGAATCTTGGACTTCCGATATTCGGGGTTTCGATCCAACACCGGGCCGATGGATTCAACCACCTCTCCTACAGCCTGGTGGAATTCCTTTTCATTCGGATCCTTGTCTTTCACCACTTTCAAAATACCTTCCATCATCTTACCCCCCCTGAAACCTTTGCGAATCTACTTCCTGTTAAAGTTGCGGCTTTTGCAACAGCAGGGTTAACAATCCCTTTGAGCCAAAAGAAATACCCCGGGAGCAAATCCCATGCCTCCGGTTTTTTGGATCTTTTGTGAAGCACTTCCAGGTTTTCACCCTTGACACTTGGCATATCTATTGAGTATAAAAACTGATGGCTTCGTAAAAAGTCCATCTGCTGCGTTGCGCTGCATCCTTCGTCATTACAGCGTACCCATAAGTACGCCTCATTCCTCAGGATTTGCGCGCCTTGCATCTGAATCTTTTTACTTTGCCATCCCAATTTTGAGTTTTTACGATTTCATCGAAACGGAGATAAATAATTTTCGTATATACCATTTCGATGATTGACTAAAGCAGAAAGTGAGGTTTTTTATGTGCATTACAGCAAAATGGTTACAAAGGACGGGTATGTTTTTTTTCATCTCGGCAATAATAATGGGGAACGTTTTCGCGGCCGAAGAACCCCTTTATCTGAAAAATAACATCCATGCCCAATTTAGCTCCCAGGATATCAAGGCCAGTTACGCCAACTGGACGGATCCCGGCACCGGTCATACTATTATCCCCGTCAACACTCCGGTGATTTTGAAGAAGGGCGGACACATCAGAGGATCCATATTTACGATTCTATTGCAGGATTCCGGAAAAACGATCCTCTTCGAATTCGATAAAAAACGAATGGCCATGGAGCCGGAAGAATACTGGAAGTTGATCGCCTCTCCCTCCAAGGTCGACCTTAATGCACTTTCCGAAATCGACCAAAAGGGGATCCGGGAGGGGAAAGCCTCTATAGGAATGACCAAAGACGGGGTCCGGATGGCGCTGGGGTACCCCGCGGCCCACATGACGCCCTCGTTGAATGAGAACCGGTGGATATACTGGACCAACCGCTTTAAAAATTTCACTGTAGAGTTCGGCCCTGACGGCAAAGTCGTCGCAATCCTATAGAATGTACTCATTCGTGGCCGGACCATATCCGAATACCCGGATGAAGTTTCTTATATGGCAGACCATCAACGTAAAATCGCTTTGATCACCGGCGGCAGCGGGGGAATCGGCGCGGCCATTTCACGCTCCCTGGCCTGTGACGGTTTCGACATCTGGCTTAACTATCGCAGCAACCACGAGGCCGCCGCCCGGGTCGCAGAGGCGGTGGAGTCCGTCGGACGCCGTTGCCGGTTGATGTCCTTCGATGTGACCGATCCTCAAAGCATCGCGGAACACCTTACCGCACTTCTGGAAGAACAGACGCCGTATGTCCTCGTGAACAATGCCGGCTTCAGCAAGGACGCCCTGATGGTCTGGATGACCCAAGCGGAATGGAAAGACGTCCTATCCGTTTCATTGGACGGCTTTTTCCTGGTCACCAAGCCGATCCTGAACGCCATGCTCCGGAAGCGGGAAGGGAGGATCGTCAACATCGTCTCCACATCCGGACAGAGCGGAGTACCCGGGCAGGTTAATTACAGCGCAGCCAAAGCCGGCCTCATCGGTGCCACCAAGGCCCTGGCACTAGAAGTTGCCAAAAGAAATGTCCTGGTCAACGCCGTTTCTCCGGGCTTCATCCGGACTGAAATGACCGCCCGACTTCCGGAAGAAAGGATCCTCCCCACCATTCCCATGGGACGTTTCGGAACCCCTGAAGAAGTGGCGTCCGTCGTCTCGTTTTTGTGTTCGGAAAGGGCGGCTTACATCACCGGCCAGATCATCGGAGTCAACGGGGGAATTTACATGTAGCCCATTCGGCAGCTGCCTATCGCCCCCTTGATAAAAACCGGCCTTCATCGGAACGTATTCATGCATCGAGTCGCTATCACCGGCATCGGCATCATCTCCTGCCTGGGCAATGATCCCCAATCCGTATCCAGAGCCCTCCGGCAGGGACAATCCGGCATCGTCGCAGATGCTGCCCGGATCGGCCTGGGATTCCGGAGCCCTTTGACCGGCCACATCAAGGATTTTGATTTGAAGATCCCCCTTCCCCGGAAATACCGAAAGACCATGACCGATTTTTCCATCTGGTCCTATGCCGCCGTTATGGATGCCGTCCGGATGGCGGGCCTCACCCCGGAGGCGCTCCAAAACGAAGAGACCGGCCTGATATTCGGATGTGATTCCAGCTGCCAGGCCGCTGTTTGGCAGGTGGATCTGCTGAAAAAATACAGGGAAACCAAATCCATTGGAAGCGGCTGGATTTTCCGCTCCATGACCTCCAACATCACCATGAATCTTAATACCATCCTGAAGACCCAGGGGGCCTGCTGGACCATAAGCTCGGCCTGCTCCAGCGGGGGACATGCCGTAGGACAAGCGGCCGAACTTGTGGCTTCGGGTAAGCAGGAGCGTGTGATCTGCGGCGGCGCCCAGGAAATCAACTGGGAAACCATGTGCAGTTTTGACGGGTTGGGTGCTTTCTCCACGAGAATCCAGGAACCGGAAGCCGCCTCCCGGCCCTTTGATCGGAACCGGGACGGCCTGGTTCCCAGCGGCGGTGCAGCGGCACTGGTGTTGGAACGGTATGATCTCGCCGTTCAACGCAATGCCCATATCCTGGGGGAGATTCTTTCGTATGCCTTTTCATCCGACGGAGCATTCCTCTCCATGCCAAGCCAGGACGGCCTGAAACGCGCCATGCTTCGCGCACTCAAAACCGCCGGGATGGCTCCGTCCGATATCCGCTATATTTGCGCCCATGCCACCTCTACTCTGGAAGGCGACGCAGCCGAGGCGGAAAATATTCATGCGGTCTTTGGAGACCGATGCCCGCCGGTATCGTCTACCAAATCAATGACCGGCCATGAGCTATGGATGTCCGGGGCATCCCAGGTGGTTTATTCGGTCCTCATGGCTCAAGACGGATTCCTGGCCCCCAATATCAATTTTTCAAGTCCGGACGAACACACCCGAAAGCTGAACATTATCTCCGAAACGTTTCCGAAGGGACCTGAAACCGTGATGTGCAACTCCGCAGGGTTCGGCGGTACCAATTCCTGCCTGATTCTGGGATTTGAGCCGTGAGATACGATTTTTCAGTCATCGGTGCCGGCGCGGCGGGCATGACAGCCGCCGTCATTCTGGCCAAACACGGATTGAGCGTGGCCCTCGTCGAAGCATCTCCAAAGATCGGTCCGCTTCTCAGGGGTTTTGAACGCAAGGGGATTTACTTCGATACGGGTTTTCATTTCGCCGGGGGTCTGGGTGACGGCGGGATCCTGGATATATTCTTTCGTTATTTAGGAATCAGCGACAAGATCCAAAGAGCGCCATTTGATCCCGAAGGTTTTGATCTCTTCCGGTTTTCCCCTTCGGAGGGCGATTTTCTTTTTCCTTACGGATATGACCGCATCCGGGACCGGCTTTGCGAGTTCTTTCCCGGGGAACGAAACGCGATCATCGCCTATCTTAGCGCCGTTTGCGAAAGCTTCCGATCGAGGCCCTATCTCAACCTGGACCGGGAAGTACTCCCCATGCAGGAGCTGAGAAGCGTCCATGGCCCGAGTCTGAAAGAGGTATTGGACAGCCTGAGCGAAAACGATCGTCTCAAGCGCATCCTTTCCGCCCACTGCTATCTCCATGGGGCAACCGCCGGAGAGGTTACCTTTGCCCAACATGCTGCCGTTGTGGGATCGTACTACGAGTCGGTCCATGGACTCCGGGGAGGCGGCGCCAGTATTGTGCGCGCCTTCGAATCGGTCCTTTCCGATCACGGCGTTGACGTATTCTGCGGCCAAAGGGTTTCCGGGATCGATTTCCCATCCCGGGAAAAACCGGAAGCAGTACTCCTGGCAAACGGGGAACGCATTGCCTGCGGGGCATGCATCGTTTCCACCCACCCTCGACATCTGCTGAACCTGGTACCCCCGGGCCTCTTCAAACCTTCCTATATAAGACGTCTGGAAAGCCTGGATGAGTCCCCTTCCGC
>PCSF01000096.1 GCA_002771315.1 Desulfobacterales bacterium CG23_combo_of_CG06-09_8_20_14_all_52_9
TAACGCATATCACATTCAATCTAATTGTACAAGTTAATTTTTAACGATTCCTTAGGGAATTTTATTGCTGGATCACTATTGTCCAAAATCGGTTTTTTTATTTGGACAATAGTGATTGAAGACCTATTTTTAAGATCCTCTAAACCGTTATTGAGAAGGGAGCCTCCTGGCCAGATATACCTTAAATCAGTAGAACTCAAACGGTCTACGGAAAAAGCTTCACAAGGGTTCCCGGATGCACTTTTTACTTGCATTTCGCAATGTTCTTGTATATCAGCGTCAACAAAAAGCGACTTTCTCCGATTGAAAACCGAAGGAAGCACCCAGAGGAATAACCCATATGCAGACAGGAGGTGGCAATCGTTAACCCAAAAAGTCAAGACCAGGCTCATGTGAATCAATATATCAAGGCCAAGGAGGTTCGGGTCATCGATCCCGAAGGGAATCAAATGGGGATCATTCCTCTCTCAAGGGCGCTGAGTGCAGCGGCTGAATTCGGGTTGGATCTGGTGGAGGTTAGCCCAAACGCGGACCCGCCCGTATGTAAGATCATGGATTACGGCCGCTACAAATATGAGCAAACGAAAAAAAAGCAGGTCGCCAAGAAAAAACAGAGCACCTTTCAAATCAAGGAAATCAAAGTCAGGCCAAAGACCGGTGAACATGATCTGCAGGTCAAGATCGGCCACATTCGAAAATTTCTCGAGAGGAAGGATAAGGTAAAAGTTTCAGTCCTTTTCCGGGGTCGAGAGATCACCCTGGCGGAAAGGGGGATGGAGCTGCTGCTCCGAATCTCACACGAAGTGGAAGATATCACCCACGTGGAACAGGAGCCGAAATTCGAAGGCCGGATCATCGTCATGGTGCTGGCTCCCAAATAAACCAAAGGCTTGGGTTTGATTTAAAAATAGTGTTGCGTATGGGTTGATCTTCTTATAAAATCGCGTTCAGGTGGCGTGAGCTTGAGAAAGGATGCCATGCTCACGCCATCGATTTTTTATTGTTGCCGAACAACATCAGGGATTCGTCCAAGAGTTTCCGGCAAAGGCATTTATTTTAATGCCCTGTTTTTGCATCGAGATGAAGTCAATGCTTTCAGGCCAAGACTCGAGTTCGATCTTTATCCTGAAAGAATTGAATGGGCTAAGGGACAGACAATTCAAAGCCTTTTGAATCAAGTTTTCTCGAATCCCTGAATCCTTAGGCTGCCGGCTTTAGCCGGTGAGTCGTTTACTTTTAAGCGAGGTATAATATGCCGAAAATCAAGACAAACCGTTCAGCGGCAAAGAGATTCAAGAAGACGGGAACAGGCAAGTATGTCTATTCCAAGGCTTATGGAAGCCACATTTTGACTAAAAAAACCAGAAAGCGTAAACGTTCATTGCGCAAAAGCCGGGTCATTTCCGGTTCCAATCAAAAGACGATCCGGCTCCTTTTGCCCAACGGATAGAAGAGAGAGTGACATTATGAGAGTCAAAAGAGGTTTTAAAGCAAGAAGACGTCGGAACAAGGTGCTCCAACTGGCCAAGGGGTTCCGGGGTGGCCGGAGCAAGATTTTTCGCACGGCGGCCGGTGCAGTCGACAAGGCCCTGATGTATGCCTACCGGGACCGGAGGACAAAGAAAAGGAATTTCCGGAGGCTTTGGATCGTTCGAATCAATGCGGCGGCCCGCATGAACAACCTGTCTTACAGTCGATTCATCCAGGGGATGAAACGTGCCGGCATGGCCCTGGATCGAAAAGTGCTGGCGGATCTTGCCATATCCGATCCTTCCGGGTTTTCTCAGATCGCCAATCTGGCGGCTCAACAGGGATAACTCTTTAAATGTGCTAAAAACCGCCAGATGCCGAATCTGTTTTAAAGGACGATCAATGGCGGGGCCACAATGAAGCCGCAGTCATTCAAAAATCGGGACATCCATCAGATTGGGGATCCAGTGGACTCCATTCAAAACGTCCGGGAACATGCTTATAAAGAATTGAAGGCGACAAGAGACGCAGACTCTGTAAGGGTTCTGACCACCCGATATTTGGGCCGGAAAGGGATCCTTACAAAGCTGTTGCGCAGCGTTTCGACGCTTCCACCGGATCAGAGGGCTACATTCGGTAAAGAAGCCAATGCTCTTAAAGGCATCCTGGAGCAGATGTTTAAAGTTGCCTTAGAGCGCTTTGAACATTTTGCAGAAAAAGAGGAAGACTGGGTGGACATTTCATTGCCCGGTCGTGTTCCCGCCATCGGTGCTTTACATCCCCTCACCCAGGTCATGGGAGAAATCTGCGATATCTTCTCAAAAATGGGGTTTGATATCGCCGAAGGACCGGAGGTGGAAACCGATTACTATAATTTCGAAGCGTTGAATATTCCCAAGGATCACCCGGCCCGGGACATGCAGGATACATTCTATGTCTCTGACAACATTGTTTTAAGGACCCACACTTCTCCGGTTCAGATCCGAACCATGAAACAGCAGCGTCCCCCGGTGAGGGTCATCGTTCCCGGTAAGGTTTTTCGTTGTGATTCGGATCTGACCCACACCCCCATGTTTCACCAGGTGGAAGGGCTCCTCGTGGACGAGGGTGTCTCTTTCGGGGATCTGAAAGGAACCCTGACCGTTTTTGTGCACCAAATATTCGACGAGCAGACGGCGCTGCGGTTTCGCCCCAGCTTTTTTCCTTTCACTGAACCGAGCGCCGAAGTGGATATCGCTTGTGTAATGTGCCGGGGAGCGGGCTGCCGGGTTTGTTCCCACACCGGCTGGCTGGAGATTCTGGGATCGGGCATGGTTCACCCGGCCCTCTTCGAAAATGTCGGCTATGACCCTGAACAATACACGGGATTTGCTTTCGGCATGGGAGTAGAACGGATTGCCATGCTGAAATACGGCATCGATGACATCCGTAAATTTTTTGATAACGACGCACGGTTTCTGATGCAGTTTTAAACATGAAGGCGAGCCTAAGCTGGTTGAAAACATATGTGCCCATCGAAATGGGTGCTTCCGAGCTGGCCGATGCCTTGACGATGGTTGGCTTGGAAGTGGAATCGGCCACCGATCGGTTCGATTTCATGAAGGGTATCCTGGTGGGAAGGGTGACGGAAGTCAGGCCGCATCCCAATGCCGATAAGCTGCGGATCTGCGATGTGGATGCAGGAGGACGCCGGTTTAAAGTCATCTGCGGGGCTCCCAATGTCCAAAAAGGAATGCTTTCCGCCGTGGCTCTTCCCGGGATCCGCTTTCCGAATGGAACCGTGCTGCGAGAATCGCACATCCGGAGTGTCGTTTCCGAAGGGATGTTGTGCAGCGAGAAGGAGCTCGGGCTGGGAGACGATGCCTCCGGAATTATGGAGCTTGACGGTTCTCTTAAACTCGGCCAGGATCTCGCTTGGGCCTTAAAGCTTTCCGATACCGTCTTTGAGATCGGTGTGACCCCCAACCGGCCCGATTGTCTGGGTATGATCGGAATCGCGCGGGAAATTGCTGGGATTCAGCGGTCCCGGATTATCTATCCGGATGTGCGTATTCATGAGGATGAAGATCAGATCTCAACGCTGGCCTCCGTGATTATTGAAGCTCCTGAGCACTGCCCCCGATACGCTGCCCGTCTCGTTTTCGATGTCAGCATCGGTCCCTCCCCGTTCTGGCTTCAGGATCGCCTCTTGTCCGTAGGACTGAGGCCTATCAACAACATCGTGGATATTACGAATTTCATCCTGATGGAGACCGGACAGCCTCTGCATGCGTTCGATTTCGACCGTCTCGCCCAACATCGGATTGTGGTCAAGACCGCCAAAGAAGGAACGCGATTTGTTACACTGGACCAGAAAGAACGAATCCTCTCTTCGGACACCCTGATGATCTGTGACGGGGAAAAAGAGGTGGCGATTGCCGGGGTCATGGGAGGGATGAACTCGGAGATCACAGAGACGACTACGCGGGTATTGATCGAAAGCGCCTGCTTTAATCCGGTAAGCATCCGAAGGACCGCCAAACGGTTGGGGATCAGCACCGAAGCCTCCCATCGATTTGAACGAGGCGTGGACCCGGAGGGAGTCATTTTTGCCCTGAGTCGTGCGGCCCGGCTGATGGCCGAGCTTGGCGGAGGAAGGATCGTCAGCGGATCAATCGATGCCTGTCCGAAAGAGATTCCAAAAAGGGAAGTCCCCTTGAGCCTTTCCCGGACAAACCATCTGCTGGGAACCGGGTTTACTCAGGAAAAGCTTAAAACGCTTTTGGAATCCATT
>PCSF01000285.1 GCA_002771315.1 Desulfobacterales bacterium CG23_combo_of_CG06-09_8_20_14_all_52_9
AGATTGGAGCATTTTCGGAAAAAGAGATGCGAACGGCTGAGCGTTAATAATTTCAAGCTGTTTGAGGCGCTTGCGCCGAGTTCTTGAAATTTAGAAAAGCCGTGAGCATCTCCCGAAAATGATCACGAAGCGAGCAAAAATAGCTTTTTACGATTTCGTCAAGTTTGCCTATAAATTATAATGCGTTGGAATGATTTTTAAACTTTTTTCTATAAACAAACGATCCTTGCATTTTTTGGATTTTTAATCTTTTTTAAGGTCGAAAAATTTCATGAAATATCCGGGTTAGAGATTCCGGGCACTAAATGTATCGCCTTCTTTCATGTTGCCCGATCGGAATCCTTTATCAAACCATCCCTTTCGCTGCTCAGAGGTTCCGTGTGTAAAACTATCCGGCACGACGTAACCACGTGTGCTTTTTTGAATGCGGTCATCACCGACGGCACTGGCGGCGTTGAAGGCTTCTTCAAGATCGCCTTCCTCAAGCAGGTTCATCCTTTTCACATAATGCGCCCATACCCCGGCAAAATAATCGGCCTGTAATTCAAAGCGCACGAGATATTTATTAAAATCCCTTTCGCCGAGTCTTGAGTGTAACGACATTAACTGGTCATGGATGCCAAGAAGCTTTTGAACATGGTGTCCCACTTCATGGGCAATCACATACGCTACGGCAAAATCACCCGGCGCTTTAAATCTTTTCTGCAGCTCATCACAGAAAATTAAATCGATATACACTTTCTGATCTCCGGGGCAATAGAACGGTCCGGTACCGCGCTGGAAAACCCGCATGCAGACTGCACACTACCGCTATAAAGCACTAGTTTCGGATAACTATAGTCTGATCCTTCCCGGCGGAACAACTCGCTCCAAACATTTTCGGTCTCGGCTAGAACCACCGATACGAATTGAGCCAGTTGTTCTTCTTCGGCCGTTCGCTGTTGCGGAATCGCGATCTCTGAATTGTTTAGCTGTGTCATCTGTATAAGTTGTGTCGGATCACCACCTAGAAGATAAATGGCGACCACGAGTATGATAGTTCCGATTCCGCCGCCCACTATTCCTTTTTTAGCAAGACCCCGTTGGTCTTGGACATTTGAGCTTCCTCTTCGGCCTTTCCAGAGCATCGCATTTTCCTCTTTGCTCAAGCTTCTTTCGGTCAATTCCCTGAGATTACTGCACCTTGGCACTGATGGAGCTCAGGTGCATCGCGCTTACTCTATTGAATGTGCATTATCATAAGTCGGTAAAGGAATCTACAAGACCAACATTAAAATCGGCATCCCTTTTTGAAATACAAAAAATGGCCATAAATCATAAAATTTCGGCAAAGTCGAAAAAACCGGGTTAGAACGATTCGAGACGATAGGGTTTGCCCAAAGCCGATGGTGCGGTCCCGGAGAAAAAATCCAGAAAAGATTTCATCCAGAGGCGGCGTCGGGCTGCTTCTTGTGTCGCTGTCTTCCGGGCATAAGCAATGATCAGGAGGGTGAGAATCATGAGCGGAAACGGGGCCACCTGAAAAACCTGTGCCGGAACTGAAGGGATCCATCCTTGAAAATAAATACCCAGTACCTGCAAAAGGGAAAAGAGGTAGGCGCCGGCAGCGGCGCGAACCGGGTGCCACCCTCCGAAGATGACCAGGGCCAGGGCGATCCAACCGGTCCCCTCTGCGCCCTGGGGGCGGCCCCATCCGGGTTTGACGCACAGAGAAAATGCCGCACCGGCGGCCCCCACCAGCACTCCGCCGGCCAAGGCATAGACCCACTGAAGCTTTGCCGGGTTATCCCCGCGGGCAAAGGACGCCTTGGGACTCTCACCGACCGCCCGCAGCCGAAGCCCCATCGGTGTCCGGTAGATATAAGCCCAGCAAAATCCGATCAACGCCAAGCCCGCGTAGACCATCCAGTTGTGATGAAAGAAAATCGGGCCCAAAACCGGAATGTCGGAAAGAAATGGAATCGGAAACGTTGAAAACTGGGGGCCATGGAGGCGGGTATAAGGATTTCCGAGAAAATAGGCCAGATCTCGGGTGGTGAGCGTGAGCACAAACCCTACCGCCACCTGCGATTGTCCCAACCAAAGACTGAAAAGAACCACTACAGCAGCGACAAGGGCTCCTACCAGACATGCCGCCAGAAACCCCAGGATCGCATTTTGGGTTTCGAAAGCGACCATAAACGCCACCATGGCACTGAGCAAAACAGTGCCGTCCAGGGACAGGTTGACGAAGCCCGCCTTTTCCGTCAACGTTTCCCCGAGAGTGGCTAAAAGGATAGGCGTAGCGCCCGAGACGACTCCGGAGAGCAAAAGAATCCATTCGAGCCCGCTCATTTCAATGCTCTTTCTCCGGACGCACCTTTCGACGGTGCCAGGCAATGGCCGCCAGGGCGACAAGGACCCATGCACCCTGGATCACGCCGGCAAGGGAGGAATCGATCCTGAGCATCATGGGAAGCTGTATGCTTCCCACATTCAGGCATGTGAAAAAGAAGGCCACCACCGGCACCACGAAAACGTTGTAATTGGAAAGCATGACCACCAGTAACGCCAGGTAGCCGTAGTTGCTGGAGATCGAGGGAATCAGCCGGTGATACACTCCAGAAACCTGCACGCATCCTGCGATTCCGGCAAAACCTCCTGCCAGGAGCATTGCCAGGAGCATGTACCGGTTGGGTCTTTCCCCAAAAAGCAAAGTGGCGATCGGATTGCTCCCTGCAGCTTTCAGCACCAGCCCGAACCGGCTATGACGAAACATCCAGGCGGTCAGCAGCAGAGCGATCACGGCAAGGATCAAACCCGCCGGAGAAAAGCGCAACCCCGGTAAAAAGGAAAGCCGAAGATCCGTCGGAAAAACTTCCGTACCGCTCATGGAGGCCACTCCCGGGCGCTTCCAGGGACCGAAGATCAGGTATAAAAGGATCCCTTGTGCGACGAAATTCAGCCCCAGTCCGGCAAAAATCTCGTGAACCTCTCCCTTGGTCTTCAGGATCCCCGCGCCTATAGCCCAAAGCCCTCCCCCCAGGGCGGCTGCCGGAAAGGCTGCGGCCAAATAAAGGAGGGGAACCCGGCTTTCCACTCCCCAACGAAGGACCGCCGTGGCAAAAATAGCCCCCATGATCATCTGCCCTTCGACGCCGATGTTCCAAAGACCGATGCGGAAGGTATACAAGAGGCCGACGGCGCAAAGGGTCAAGGGGATCCAGGCAGTGAGTACGGCGCCCGTCTTGTTCAAGGATCCCAGCGACCCTTTGAGCAAATGGTAATAGGCCTCCAACGGCGGCGCACCGGCCAACACCAGGATTGCCGTAGTGAAACCGAGAACGCCGGCCAGGGATAACCCGAAAGCCTTCCAGTGCCTTTGGATCATGCTCTTGCTTTCGCTTGCTTGATCATCAGGCCTTCCCGGCGATGGCCCGGCCCAGATCATGGACATCCGTCTGAGCCGTCTTTATGTCCCGTATCACGCCGCCGTTGAAAAAGACCAGGATCCGATCGGCCACCATGAGGATTTCTTCCAGTTCCGAAGAGGAAAAGACGATGGCAGTCTTTTTTTCGCGGTAATGATAGAGATGTTCCCAGACCCAGAGAGTGGATTCAAGATCCAATCCTCGTGTCGGTTTTTCAAGAAGCAACAGGCTGGGCGCATCCGGTAAAAAGGATAATAAAAGGCGCTGTTGGTTTCCGCCGGAAAGGGACTCCACCGGCATCCCCGGTTTTCCCTTGATCCGAAACTGCTCGATGCGCGCCTGGGCCTGTTGTTCAGCATCGTTCCAGCGCACCCGGAATCCATGGGAAGCCTTGAGGGCGAAATGCTCGGAGATGGTAAGTCCCGTGATCAATCCTTCTTCCAGTCGGGACGTGGGCAAAAAGGTGACCCCTTTGTTTTGATAGGCGATGCAGTCTTTCCCGGCCATCGGCTCTCCCTGAAGACGGATCGCTCCGGATGTCGGTACTTTCAACCCGGCAGCCAGCCGCAGGAAAACACCCTGACCGCTTCCTTCCAACCCTGCCAGGGCGACAACCTCTTTCTCACGGATCACCACGCTGCACCCTCTCAAACCTGCCCGATCCCCCGTGGCCGAAACATTTTCCATATTCAAAAGGGGCGCGCCTGCCGCGGTCTGGGAAGGCTTCAAGGGGGATGGCACCGACCCGAACATCATCTTCAGCAAGGTCTCCGTATCAAAAGGCCGCTCCATTTCACCGGTGACCCTGCCCTTACGCAAAACCGAAACCCGGTCACAGAGTCTTTCGATGTCCTCGAGCTTGTGAGAGACTAGGATGAGCGTCTTTCCTTCTTTGGCCAGAGCCTTGAGCGCCTGAAAAAGGGTTTCCTTCTGAAAGCTCGATATCCCCGTCGTCGGCTCATCAAGGATCAGGACGTTAGCGCCCAATGACAGGAGCCTGATGATTTCGAGTTGTTGACGTTCTCCGGTCGTAAGCTTTTGGACAGGGGTTTCCGGGGGAAGGGAGAATTCTAAATGGAGGCAAAGGGATTCGAAACGTTTTTGGGTCGCCATCCGGTTCAGCCAAAACCCCCGGGTTTGACCGATCATGAAGTTTTCTAGAACGCTGAGGACGGGAAAGTCGACCGGCTCCTGATACAGCATCCCGATTCCAAGCCTGGAGACTTCCGCCGGGGTTTGGTACTCGGTGTTGGATCCATCGATTCGGATGAGACCGCGGGTTTTCGGGGTAAATCCGGCCAGAACCTTCATCAGGGTGCTCTTTCCGGCGCCGTTTTCCCCTAAAATCCCATGGATGTATCCCGGAGCAAAACAGATAGAAATACCCTGATTGGCTTTCAGCGGGCCGTATTCTTTATGAATATCGATCAGTTCGACAGCCATCCGCGCTCCCGGATCGGATGCCATTCCCAGCATCCTTTGAATACGAGACAATAATATACGAAACGCAGAAGGGAGCGTTTTTCTCTTCTGCGCTAAGCATAGATCCCTTCAAAAAGGCCGGGGTGGGGCGCTACTTTGCGCTGCTCTGGCCGATCATTCCCTTTAGGAGCTGTTTCATGTACCAGATCTGGGAGTCTGTGGCGACTTCGCCTGCCTTGAGAAATACGCTGCCGTCCTGATAAGAAAGGGGTCCCTTGAAGAGGTTCACTTTTTTGTCCCCCAAATCCTTGATGAACCCGTCCAGGGCTGCTTTGGCCTCCTTTGAAAGGGCCGGGCCGGGCCAAAAACCAACGGAACTGGTGTCCGGATCATTGATGTTTTTCCAGTCCGGATCCAGCCACACCCATTTGGATTTCCAGGCGCCGGCCTTGGAAGCCTTGATAAATTCCAGAAACCCAGGACCCCAGTTGTAATAAGGAACCCCCAGGCAAACATCGGATGCGCCTTCACAGGCGCCGACGTAAACATAAGGGATGGCCCAGACCGCCTTTCCCTCCTGCTTTTTCTGCTTGGCAACGACGACGGCTTCCGTCGTATCAAGGCCGGAGATGATCACATCATGCCCGGTGTTGTAGAAGTTCTGGCAGACCTGGGTGGGATCGGCCGTCACTCCGGGGATGTTGAACCAGAAACCGATCCAGGTCACCTGAAATGAAAGCTCCTTGGGATCCCGCTTGAGGACATTTTCCCAGGCGTATCTGGCGCCCAGAAAGCAGGCGGCGGCCAGGCGGCGGGTCTCTTCATTGATCAGAGGCCCCAGGTAACCGATTTTACCGGTTTTCGTGGTCATAGCCGCCGTGAAGCCGGCCATCATCTTGCCGTATTCCATTTTCGCCATGAGATTCGAAATATTTTTAGTTGCTTTTTTGGTCAACACATCATCGCCGGTAATATGGAGAAAATGGATTTCCGGGTGCAGTTTGGCCGCCTCCAGAACTCCGTCTTTCATGTCATCAGAATTGGCGATGATCAGGCGCGCCCCTTTTTCCGCCAAATCATCCACGAGCTGCGGGATCGTTACACCCTGCCGGTCCGCCGGGTTGACCTTGTCGATATAAATCATTTTTGTGCCGGGCAGCTTTTTCTCGATGTATTGACCGGCATCATAATGAGCCTGGCTCCAGCCGTGGTCGTTATAGGGACCCACCAGAAGCAATCCAAAGACAAACGGCTTATCAGCAGCCCCCGCTGTTCGTGCTTTAACCATCAAACAAACAGCCGCCAGACAAACCATCAAAACTACTGCTACCCTCTTTTTCCACATGATGCTCCCTCCTTTGGCTTGAAAAGCTAAAAAGCCCGACCGCCCGTGCGATTCGGTCTTCATCCTTCTTCCGGCAGCTCCCCAAATCAGTCCACAACAGGGGATAACCTGAAACCCTATTTTTTGTATCACAAAGCGCTTTTCCTTTCTACTTGAAATTGAAACTATTGGGTAAGCAGATGCAAATTCTTCAAAAAAATAGACGCCTTTTCAGCCCCGCTGCTGGATGCGCTGCGTAGAAAATCTCTGAAACAGCCCGGGACATCACGCATAAAACCTTCGAATAGGTTGACGGAGCATCCGAGACCATGGTAATCGGCACATACAGGTTCATTGAAGATAATCAATCCGGGCCACAAGCCGAAAATGCATGGATCTTCAAATCAAAAATGCGTTTGAACTGAAAGCACTTTTCAAGGTCTTTCAGGAGCCGGAAATTTCACATCTTCTATTTAAGGGATGGTTTTCATGCGAAAATGGAAATGTACGGTTTGCGGTTATGTGCAGACCGGAAATGAACCCCCGGAAAAATGCCCGGTCTGCGGTTCGGACCGGAGCCAATTTATAGAAGTCACCGAGGGAAAACCGACTCCCTCGCCGGAAACCTCTGAAAAACCGGCAACACTCCAAGCCTCACCCGAAACCACCCCCAAGGCAGCTTCGGAACCCTTCGACATCATCTCCCGGTGGATATACAAGTTCCACATCCATCCCATGTCGGTACATATCCCCAACGGACTTTTACCCGTTTCAGTCTTTTTCGTCTTCCTTGCTATTCTTTTCACCTTTACTCCCTTGGCTACGGCCTCTTATTTCAATATGATTTTTGTCCTGTGCGCCATGCCCGTAGTTCTGTATTCGGGGTACTCGGACTGGAAGAGCCGCTTTAAAGGGGCACTTACCCGGGTCTTCAAGATCAAGATGGCGTGCGGGGGAACCGTCACGCTTACGGCGTTAATCCTGGTTTTATGGCGAACCGCGGATCCCATGATCCTGGGACAACCCTCCGCCGGCCGATGGCTTTTTCTCCTGATCCATCTCATCATGCTGGCGGCTGCCACGGTAGCAGGATACTACGGCGGGAAACTGGTTTTCAAAGACAAACGGTAGCCCTGCCTCATAGGCCATCGGTTTTTTCTATACAGACAGCCTCTCCGTTTTTCTCTTTCGCATCTGATATAGTACCCCCATCGTCAGAATGCCGAGTCCGGTGACATCGGTCAAAGCACCCGGATCGATCAGCATGAGGCCGGCAGCAAAATACAAACCCCGTTCGAACCAGTTCATATTCGTAAGAAAGAAGCCGATCATGGATGCCCCGATCGCCGTCATCCCGACGCAGGAGGTAATGAGGGTTTGGATAATGCCGACGGCTGTGGCTCCGATCCAGAGCATGGATGGATTATAAACGAAGATGTACGGAACCAAAAAGGCGCCGATGGCAAGCTTGGTAGCAATGAGTCCTGTCACCAAAGGATTGGATTTGGCGATCCCCGATCCGGCGTAGGCCGCCAGTGCCACCGGAGGCGTGATGTCGGCGACGATTCCAAAGTAGAAGACGAACATGTGGGCCGCCAACGGGTGAACTTTGAGTAGTATCAGGGCCGGGGCCGCGATGGTGGATGTAATGATGTAATTGGCTGTCGTCGGTGCGCCCATTCCGAGGATAATCGATGTAATCATGGTGAAAAAAGTGTCGGGAGCAGGTATCCGCCGGCCAACTCCACCAGACCGTTTGCCATCTTGAGCCCCAAACCCGTAAGGGTGATCACCCCGATGATAATCCCGGCGGAAGCACAGGCTAAAGCGACCCCGATGGCGTTTCGGGCACCCAGCTCAAAGGCATCGGCGATCTCTCTGAAGCTCATGCGGGTCGATTTGCGTAAAGCCCCTGCGAAAATGCAAACCACCAGACCCATCAGAGCGGCGTAAAGCGGAGTAAATCCCATCCCAAGAAATGCCACAATGGCGAAGAGAGGGAAAAACAGATGTCCCCGTTCCCGCATCACCGTACCGAATCGGGGTAGTTCGTCCCGGCTTAATCCCCTCAGCTTGCAGCGTTTGGCCTCGAAGTGGACCTCCATAAAGACGCCGAAGAAATAGAGGCAAGCCGGGATGGCCGCCGCCTTGGCAATGTCTAAATAGGGGATGTTGAGGAATTCGGCCATGATGAAGGCCGCTGCCCCCATGATCGGCGGCATGATCTGACCGCCGGTGGAGGCCGAGGCCTCCACCGCAGCCGCAAATTCAGGGCGGTATCCCAAGCGCTTCATCATCGGAATAGTCAAACTGCCGGATTCCACCGTGTTGGCCACCGAACTGCCGGACACGGTGCCTTCCAGGGCGCTCGTAATGACGGCCATCTTGGCCGGACCCCCGGAAGCCCAGCCGGCTACCGCATTGGATATATCGATGAAGAGCTGCCCAAGACCTGTTTTTTCCCGGAAAGAACCGAAGAGGATAAAAAGATAGATAAAGGTCGCTGCCACCCCTAATGGAATACCCAATATCCCCTCGGTGGTCAGATACATGTGGGATGCGATGCGCTGTAAGGAATAGCCTCGGTGCTCCATGAAGCCCGGGAAATAGGCGCCGAAATAGGCATATATCAGGAAAAATACGGAAATGCAGACGATCGGAAGACCGACCACTCGACGGGTCGCCTCCAAGGTCAGCAGGATGCCGAATCCCGCAAACACATAGTCCACATCGGCATAGTCCCCTCCGGCTTCCATGATGCGGGTGTAGTTGAAAGCCATATAAAGGCCCACATAGGCTGCGAAAGCAGTCAGCAGGTAATTAAACCAATTCAAACGATCAGAGCTCTTGAAGGAACGAAACGGAAACAACATAAACGTTAAAACAAAGGCAAAAGCCAAATGAACGGAGCGCTGGAGTTGCGCAGGCAAAAGCCCGAAGGCCGCCGTGTATACCTGAAAAACCGACCATCCTACTCCGATAACATAGACGATCCAACGATGAAATCCGGCAAGTTTTCGGGCAGATGCCTCCTTGTCGATTTTTTTCAGGATCTCTTCGATTTCTTCTTTGGATACCGCCTCCACACCTTCCATTCGGGTGGTCAGCATGCCTGAACCGGCCTTATCTTTCTCCGATTCTTTCAAGGCGTCAATCCATCTCTTATGAAATCAAGGATCCGAATTTGGCAAACCCGCAGGGTTACAGGGGTCCCGGGTTCCGATAGATCCGAAAGTCGGATCTCTTCGTCTTTAAGATGAAGCTTGTGATCCGCCGTCCATCCGACCCGAACGGTAATTTCCGGAACAGGACGGTTGGTGCTCCATTCCAGCCATCCGTCTGGGGCCAGAGTGAGCGTTCCCTCTTTTGTGGATGAGTCCGGCATTCCGGCACCGAATGCATCGAATCGGGATTTTACGATCACCAGATAATCTTTTTCAACCCGCAGCGTATCATAGACGGGACGCTTATTAACCGAGTGTATAAAAGAAAGGATGAATTCCTCGCCCAGGCGCATCCGGGTGTATCTCAAGACCTTTCCGTTATCATCATTCCGGATCTCGAGGACCCGGATAAAAGGGCACCCCAAAAAGAGGACGCCTGTCAGAACAAGCAAGAGAAAGCTGATAACGAGTCCGCGTCTCATAAAAAACGGGCGCAGCCTCTTTTGGGGAAGAAGGCCCTGGAGGCCGCGCCGTTGATCGGATTCTATTTCATGGCGCCTTTTTCTTTATAATACTTGACGGCGCCCGGATGGAATGGAATGGATACACCCTGAACCGCATTCTGCAGGTTCAGTTCCTTTCCCTTGGCATGGGCGGCAGCCAGATCGGCCTGGTTGTCGAATAAGGCTTTGGTGAGTCCATACACGACCTCTTCTTTCAAACTGTTGCCTGCAATAAGGACTGCGTTTACAGCCACCGTGGTAACATCTTGGGTCTGATTTTTATACGTATTGGCGGGAATCTTGGCGACGGCGAGGAAGGGGTATTTCTGGATCAGTTTTTTCGCCACATCCCCTGAAATGTCCAGAATCCGGACATTGTGCTGGGTACTGATATCCATGATGGCGGCATTGGGAATGCCTGCCGTCACGATGAAAGCGTCGATGTGCTTATCCTTGAACTGTTCGGCGCTCTCTGAAAAAGATAAATATTGCGCATTGACATCCTCTTTCATCAGCCCGTAAGCATCCATCAACTGCCGGAAGTTGGCCTCGGTGCCGCTCCCCGGAGCGCCCACACCGGCTTTCAGTCCTTTCAGATCCGAGAATTTTTTAACAGGACCATCGCCCCGAACCACGACCTGAATGATCTCGGGATAGAGGACGGCGATCACGCTCATGTCCTTAAGGGGCTCTTTGAAAGCCTCTTTGGCATTAAAAGCAAAATCCAGGGTGTCGCTCTGAACCAATGCGAGTTCGACTTCTTTCTTATTGATCAGACGGATATTTTCGGCGGATGCACCGGAAGTCTGAGCAGTTACGTTCATACCGGGAATCTTGGAGTTCCAGATTTTTCCCATGGCACCGCCGAAAGGATAGTAGGTTCCGGCAGTCCCGCCGGTTGCCAGAACAAGCTTTACATCAGCGGCATGAACCAGCGTGAACGCCCCCAACAAAAAAAGACTCACCACACCTAAAGCAATCCGTTTCTTCATTGACTCTCTCCTTTTCATGTTTGACTTCGTTTTTACGAGGTTCGCTTTTTTTACGAATGGCCAAGATAATGATCCGAATGAGCATCCTGTCGATGTTTAAATTATCGAAGACGGAAAATATTGTCAATATCGACTGCAAGTTGAGTCTTCAAGAATCATGCCTAATAAATACGGGATTGGCCGACTGTGGCCGCTGCCTAACCTTGGGACTGCTTTTGAATCTTGGCCCAGGTGTCCCGGAGCGTCACAATCCGGTTGAAGACAGGCTTACCGGGTTTTGAATCAATAGGATCCACGAAAAAATACCCCATTCTCTCGAACTGGTACCGACTTCCCGGTTTTGCCTCGGAAAGACCCGGCTCCAACTTGCATGTGGAAAGAACCGATAGAGAAGCCGGGTTGATCCGGCTTTTAAAATCCGAGACGTCCCTGCCCTCTTCCGATTCGGGCAGATCGTTGAGGAGGTAATCGTATAAACGCACCTCGGCCTCGAAGGCATGGGGAGCGCTCACCCAGTGAAGGGTTGCCTTGACCTTACGGCAGTCCGGAGCATCTCCGCCTCGGGTGGTCGGATCATAGGTGCATCTGACCTCGACAATTTCCCCTGTCTGCTTGTCCTTGAGGACACCCACACAGGTAAGGAAATAGGCATATCGTAGTCTCACCTCCCGACCCGGGGAAAGCCGGAAATACTTCTTGGGGGGATCTTCCATGAAATCGTCGCGTTCAATATAGATCTCCCGTGAAAAGGGGACCTGCCTGGTTCCCATGCCGGGGTCTTCGGGATTGTTGACGGCCTCGAGCATCTCCGCCTGCTGCTCCGGGTAGTTCTCGATGACCACTTTCAACGGTCGCAGCACGGCCATGACCCTGGGCGATATGCGGTTAAGGTCCTCTCGGACGCAATATTCTAAAAATGCAACGTCGACGGTGCTGTCGCGTCGGGCCACGCCGATCCGCTCGCAAAAATTACGGATGGCTTCCGGAGTATATCCCCGGCGCCTTAAGCCCGAAAGGGTCGGCATCCGGGGATCATCCCACCCGGTGACATACCCTTCCTCAACGAGCTGGATGAGCTTCCGCTTGCTCAGCACCGTCCGGGTGAGATTGAGACGGGCGAATTCAATCTGTTGGGGGTGGTGGATCCGCAGCGCCTCGAGGAACCAGTCATAGAGGGGTCGGTGGTCCTCGAATTCCAGGGTGCAAATGGAGTGGGTGACCTTTTCGATGGAATCACATTGTCCGTGGGCAAAATCGTAGGTGGGATAAATGCACCACTTTTTTCCTGTGCGGTGATGCTCGGCAAACAGGATCCGATACAGGACCGGATCCCGCAGGTTCAAATTGGGAGAAGCCATGTCGATCTTGGCCCGCAGCACGTGGGTACCCGGTTCGAATTCGCCCTTCCGCATACGGTCAAACAGATCGAGGTTTTCGTCCGTGGATCGATTTCGGTACGGGCTTTCTTTGCCGGGAGCTGTCAGGGTTCCCCGATATTCCCGGATTGCTTCGGCGCTCAGGCTGTCCACATAGGCTTTCCCTTCCTGGATCAGATGAACGGCATATTCATAGAGGGTGTCAAAGTAATCCGATGCATAGTATTCTCGATCCTCCCAGTCGAAACCCAGCCAGCGAACATCCGCCTTGATGGACTGCACATACTCCTGTTCCTCCTTGGTGGGATTCGTGTCGTCGAATCGAAGGTTGCATTTCCCTTTGAACTCGGCGGCCAGTCCGAAGTTGATGCAAATGGATTTGGCGTGCCCGATGTGAAGATATCCGTTGGGCTCGGGAGGAAACCGTGTCTGCACCTTCCCATCCCATTTCGCGGCTTCTTGATCTTCTTGGATGATGTTTCGGATGAAATTCGATGCGGGCTTCGACTCCTCGGAAGCCATACCCGGTCTCCTTACCAGTTCAGTTGCGCCGCCGGTTGCTGCGATTCGTACTATCAGCCATCCCTATGGTAAAATTTCATCCAAGTCAAATTCTAAAAAGGGATACAAAGGGCACAAAAGGAAAGGTTTGGCTGAGGGACTAGGATTCGAACCTAGATTAACGGGGCCAGAACCCGTTGTCCTGCCATTAGACGATCCCCCAACGTAAATAATTAATCATTATAATTGATGAAGTTACAAGGCGTCAAGTCGAATTTGCCCGACTGTTAACCCTACAACGCAACTTGTTTTATAAAAAAGAATCTCATTTCGTGCTTGCGTTTATGCGAAAGATAGGCGCGGTGGTTTCGCTGCTGGATCCACCGGATCAACTCCACGATGCTTTGCGGGCAATACTGACGCATCGGTAAAACAATCCGCAGCAGGATCCTAAGCTGCGAGAGCGTAACAGCTGGTGCTTTTTTTCCCCAACCTGATTTTCAGGTGCCAGAGGAAAAAGTGTGCCAGCATGCAAGTTAGGATGTGATGGTGCCAGCCTGGAAATTTTCGAACCTCGTAGTGATCCATGCCGAGTTCGGTCTTGGTCTCTTCGAAGCATTGTTCGATCGCCCAGCGAAGCCCGCTGAGCCAGACGAAGGTTTCGAGCCTGCTGGAAGCAGCAGCGTCGCTGATATAAAAGGAATACTTCGGATCGGCACCAAGGGTTCTGCGCACGAGCAGCCAGTGGGTTTTCTCGGGAAGCCCCTGTATGGCCAAGACCACCCGACGCCGGGTGAATTCGTACTCGATGGGCCCTTTGGTGCCCTCGGAGACTTTGCGCCGGTACCAAAAGTAGCGATGAATCCCTTTGGCTAGAGTCCCCAGGCTGATCGGCTCTTTGGCCTTGTCGGAAAGAACTCTGCGCGTGCGCTGCTCTCCGGCATAGCGATAGGTTTTGCGGACAACCACAGGCTGCTTTGCCCAGCAGAGCGTATCGTGGGGCACCTGCAGCAGATAGGTCACACCGGAGAGGCTGTCCACGGCTTGCATAAACTCGGGATTCCAATAGACCGAATCGGCCAGCACGTACCGGAAAGGCAGAATACCTTCATCTGAGATTTGCTTTAGCATCTCGGCTGCAAGCTGGGGTTTGGTTTGAAATTTCGTTTCTTCGGGAAGTTTGCATTTTTCCCTTCGCTCGGTGTATGCGTCGGTGAACCACTTTTCAGGAAGATACAGTTGTTTATCCACCAGGGCATATCCATAAGGGGATGTGTAGGCGACAAAAACGCCAACTTGGCAGTTTTCAACCTTGCCGATGGTGCCGCAGTATTGTTTGCCGACGCCGATGGAGTCGTCGCCTTTTTTAGCGAAGCCGCTCTCGTCAAAGACGAGCACCCCATCCGGATGCCCGAGGTCATCGACAAGAAAACTACGATACTTAGTAATGATCTTTTTGTCATCCCATGGGGCGTCGCTGACAAAGCGTTGCATGGCGCGAACTTTTCCACCATCGACGGCAAGGGCGATCGGCTCGATAGATTTTCGCTCCAGCTCTCCGAACTGGCCGACCATGTACTGGAAAAAATGCTCACGCGATTCGGATCGCTGAAAACAATCGCTGAACTGATCATGGAATCCTTTGAGCTCACTCATGAAATCATCGATGTCGCTTGTTTCCAAATTAAACTTGGGGACCGGGTACAGATACTCCGATTCCCGACATTCGGGCAGCATGGCTTGCCTCCTTTCGCTGGTTTGTTTCGCAATGTAGACGAAACC
>PCSF01000110.1:0-673 GCA_002771315.1 Desulfobacterales bacterium CG23_combo_of_CG06-09_8_20_14_all_52_9
CCCCGATAGGGTCAAAGCGGCGGGCATGCCCATCGAACGCCACAAGAAGAGCTACGAAGACACCACGGAATTCAAGAACAACGGTTATCCGGCCAAACGGCCCTGGTTTCCCTTCGCCAACGACCACGTCTACCAGGAAGTGTTTCCCAGCATTGCCGCCAAGTATCCTTATCAGATCAAGTGTTTGATCACTCACTGGAATAACGTGGTCTATTCCGCCCCCGGCGGCATTCATCAGATCGAGGCGGTGAAAAACCCCAAAGTACTTCCGCTTTTTATCGCGACAGACATCGTGATGGGCGAAACTTCCTCCCTGGCGGACTATATCCTGCCGTGTCGCCACTTTCTGGAGGATTACGCCACGCCCCACGTGGCCCCGACCATCCTCACCACGACGAGCGGTGTAAGACAGCCCGTAGTGGAAGCGGCCTTCAAGGACACCAAGCAGCTCGAGCAGATCTTCATCGACATCGGGTTGAAGATGGGGCTTCCGGGCGTCGGCAAAGACGGGCTGGGCAAGGGCCGCGATCTTTTCACCACCTGGGACTGGTATAAGCTGCTGGTGGCCAACATTGCGTACGGAGATAAGGAAAACGAAGCGGTTCCGGGTGCCACCGAGGAGGAGAAGGTCCGGTATGTTCTGGAGCGGGGCGGTCGCTTCGAGGATTACGGG
>PCSF01000110.1:697-4092 GCA_002771315.1 Desulfobacterales bacterium CG23_combo_of_CG06-09_8_20_14_all_52_9
AAACATGCCTACAGTGGACCATGCTTCATCTACAACGAGGACCTGGCCGCCGTAAAGGACTCCATGACAGGCCGGTACTATGATGGCCTTCCCTTCTACGAGCCGATCAAGGACTGTATGGGAAGGCCTCTGGACGTAAAAGGTTCCGAGTATCCGTTCCACATCATCACCTATCATCCAGTTTATCATGCCCAGGCGCGCACGGCAGCCAGCTCATGGCTCATGGGGGTCACCCCCGAGGAAACGATCCAAGTCAACGCGGGGGACGCTGGACGCCTCGGCGTCAAGCACGGAGATTTGGTGCACGTCTATTCGGCGAGCAACAAGGAAGGGGTGCGCGGCAAGGCATGGGTGACGGAAGGGATGCGCCCCGGCATCGTCTGCATTCCTCACTCGTTGGGACATTGGCAATACGGCAGTCGCTCTTTCGATGTGGACGGTCAAAAGAGCGCCGCAGCGTCCTGGATCGGTCGCGGCTGTTCCGCCAATCCGGTGATGCAGCTCGATCCTCATCTAAAAGACGTTTGCCTGCAAGACCCCATCGGGGGGAGCGCCTCTTTCTATGATTCACGGGTCGCCATAGAGAAGATGTAAATGCTGCCAGGCTGCAGGAGGATCACAGTGATTGAAAGTCAGGATAGCAGCATAGATAGAGCAAGAGGACAGGTTTACGAGTTTTTCTCCGCTCTGTTTTTGAACCAGCCCACAAAGGAGACGCTGGCCCGGGTGCTCGACGAAAACGGAGTCAATGCCTGGGAGGCCATGTTCCCTCAACATCCGGCCTGTGCACGACTGAGAGAACTTTCTCAAGCCTACCGGCGGGGTGAATGGCAGTCGGACGACTTTCTCATCGACTACGAAGCCTTGTTCCGCGTGCCCGCCGACAGCTATGTTCATCCCTTCGAGTCGGTGTATTGTCAGGAAGGCTGCTCCGCGGGAAAGGTGAAAGGCGGTAGGGTGTTGGCGGAACAAGCGCTGGAAGTTGCGTCCATCTATCGCGACCAGGGTCTGGCTCCTCGGGAAGGTTTCACCGAGCTCCCCGACCACCTGGGCGTCGAGCTGGAACTCATGGCGGTTCTCTGCAGAAAAACGGCTGAAGCCTTGGAGAAAGGAGACCGGAGGGAGGCAGCGCACTGGGTGGCGCAACAGCGTTCTTTTCTTGCGGATCATTTGCTCGAATGGGCTCCACACTGTCTGAAAAAGGTTCGAGAAAAAGGAGTGACCCCTCTCTATGTCTGCCTGGCCGACCTGCTGAGCACATTTCTTGATGAAGAGGGCAATCTGGACTGCTCCTTGAGCGAGGTTGCAAGCAGCTAAATTGTCTTGATCGTATTGGAGCTTCCATTTAGATCTGCCCCGGAAGCATACCCTATGAATGATTTTGATAGTCTACTGGCTTCTTCAACCAAGGCCCATGGCCATCTGTGCCCCGGACAGGTGGTGGGGGTGCGCATGGCCATCCTAGGGTGTCGCCTCATTGGTCTTAACGATCCGCAAAGCCGATCACAGATCAAGAAACTCATTGTGTATGTGGAGATGGACCGCTGCACGGCGGATGCCGTAGCCCATGTCACCGGTGTCAAGCTGGGGAGGCGCTCGCTTAAGTTCATGGACTACGGGATTATGGCGGCAAGTTTTATGAACCTGGCAACCGGGAAAGCCTTTCGGGTCGTTTCAACGGAAGAATCTCGGTCCTTGGCCTCGGTCTATGCTCCGGAGATTCCGGAGAAATATGCGCAGCAACTGGAGGCCTACAAGCGCATGCCTGATTCCGTTCTGTTCCGTGTTGAGGAAGTTGAGATCGACATCTGCAACGCTGATCTTCCCGGTCCAACCCGGTACAAGGCCACCTGCGCTCGCTGTGGCCAGGTGGTGCGCGACCGCCGGGAAGTGATGATCGACGGGCGCCCGTACTGCGCCCCCTGTGCCGGAGGAGCGTACTTTCGAAATGCGCGACAGGTTTCTCCATCGGCGATGAACTGCCCCACGGGTTTGCCGGTCACGGAAGATCGAGAAGACTGGGAATCGCATCTCAAGTCACCATCAGGAGTTCTTCATTAAGGAGGATGTGTCGTGCTGAAAATCATCACTTTGGAAGAAGCGGTGGGGAGCACCCTGGCACACGACATCACGGAAATCCGTCCAGGCGTCTTCAAAGGTCCGGCTTTCCGCAAGGGCCATACCGTCTGCCAGGAAGACATCTGTCATCTTCAGCGACTGGGCAAAAACCACCTCTATGTGATTGACCTTGCGGAAGACGAGATCCATGAAAATGAAGCCGCAGCCATCCTTGCGGCGGCGCTGGCCGGCGACGGGATCAGATGGAAAAACGAACCCCGGGAAGGCAAGATCAAATTACTCGCTGATACTAATGGGCTGCTCCAGGTAAACAGCGCGACGCTCGCCGCCTTCAACATGATCGACGAGGTCATGTGCGCCACCCTTCACAACCATACCTTGGTGCGGAAGGGCGAACTGGTGGCTGCTACTCGGGCGATCCCGCTGGTCATGAAACGTGCCCCCATCGAACGGGCTGCGGCCATCGCCGCCGATAATGGTCCGGTGCTCGCGGTCAGGCCTCTTCGTCACGCCCGGGTGGGTTTGGTGATCACGGGTAATGAAGTCTACCACGGTCTCATTGAGGATCGCTTCGCTCCCGTGCTCACCGACAAGGTGACCAAATTGGGTTCGGAAGTGGTTGCCCTGGATTTCGTACCCGACGATGCCGACCGGATTGCCGCCGTCATACGCGCTCACATGGGTCGAGGGTGCGATCTGCTGCTGCTCACCGGTGGTATGAGTGTGGATCCCGATGATGTGACCCGCCATGGCATCCTCAAGGGTGGTGCCGGCGAGTTTCACTATGGCTCGGCGGTGCTTCCTGGTGCCATGTTTTTGGTTGCCTACCTGGATGATGTGCCGCTTCTGGGTGTGCCGGCATGCGCCTTGCATCACCAGGTGACAGTCCTGGACCTGGTGCTGCCGCGGGTGTTGGCGGGAGAGCATATCGGCAAGGCGGATCTCGCCTTTCTGGGTCACGGCGGACTGTGCCGCGACTGCCCGGAGTGTCTTTACCCGCATTGCCCCTTTGGCAAGGGGTCCTGAGAACAACAACGCAGAAGAGGGTGTCGGAAATACGCTGATCGTTTTTTGCCCCGGAGCATCCCATCGGTTTGAGAGGAGAAGGAGAAGCGTATAGTTCTAAATATTTCCAAAGAAGAGTTTTTGCAGATGAAGGGAGTCGTGCCGGATGATGACAGAAATAATACCCTTGAAATTTTTAAAGGAGAGCCATGCATATCGGCGCAGCCGGCGACCTACACTGTATTCTGGAAATTGGCGGGAACCGGGGAGTCCAGTGTTTTGCAGACGGCGTACAATTCAGCACAGAATGT
>PCSF01000166.1 GCA_002771315.1 Desulfobacterales bacterium CG23_combo_of_CG06-09_8_20_14_all_52_9
ATTTGAAGATGACTCTCGTAGATGCAGCGGATTAAATATCAAATTATCAAAGTCTGACCCTCGACGCTATGCGCTGGATGTCTTGAGGGTTTGTGCTTCGGGGCTTAAATAGAAATGCCTAACCACAGGGTCAACCGGACGTGGGGGGACAGTGGCGATGTTTGTACAATACTTCGAGGCCGCTCGCCGATTACCATGAGCGTTCGGCGCATAGGTACCATGTGATGTTCTCAAGAACAACAATTATCAAAACGGTCAGTACCCTTCAATTACAGATCCATGCAGAGGTGAATAAGTTTGCACTGGAATTTGGACTTGAGGATGTTATTAGCGGCTCGTACATAAAGGAGAAGGGAGCCGCTATAATGAGGTATCTTATAAAGAATCCTCAAGCAAAGGCTCCTAATGGAACTCCTCTCGCCCAAGCAATTATTGACCATTTGGTACTGACGCGTTGCCAAGTTTCTGATCCTGCCGAACTGTTCCCAGAATTAGTAAACTCTCTGGACCGCGATGGCTACAAGCTGGACAGAAATGGATTACGAGCGAAACTTCCTTCTCAGCTTCCCTTAGTAGAGGAAGAAAACGAACTCATCGACATCCTTGATAGATACGGGTATTCCGTTGCAAAGGGTCATTACGAACAGGCTGTGGCTGCTCATACTAGGGGAGATTGGGCTGCTTCTAATTCTCAACTGCGCAGTTTCGTTGAAGAGTTTTTTAATCGAGTTGCGGAGACAGTGGTACCGGGTTCATATTCATCCAGTCACCAATGCCAACAGGCCCTTGCGAAGGCCGGGTTCTTTCAATCTGATCTTAACGAATGGTTAGATGAGGGTAAGGGTTTCGTGCAGGGCTTTTGGAGGCGTCTCCACCCTCAGGGTTCGCATCCGGGACTATCCGAAAAAGAGGACTCAACATTTCGCCTCCATGTTGTTATTGTTGTAACCCATTATTTTGCCAAGCGCCTTGAGTCTCAACTCAATGGAATAACTTGAATTATGGAAGAGATTATTGCCTAATCGGGTAGCCGGGGGTTTTCTCACATATTAAGGAAGATATGAAAAAGAAAAAACCTCTGCCGTAAGGAAACTCCAATCATGAAAAAGCAACACTTTCTTGTAAAGCAAATGCCCCCCGAAGAAATTGAACTTGAGAAAAAGCGCGCCGAGTTATCAATACTGGAAGATGATCTGGCATTGAAAGAGTTGGATCTGACCACATTACAGGTAGTGCTGGAAGACCTGCGGCGGCGTTACCTTCGCATCGTGGGTGTAAAACTCGCCCAGCTCGACGGCATTGAAGCTCAGATCGCGGAGATTATTGCCCGTCTTGATCCGAAGAACGAAGAAGTCAAAAAAGAGGCAGATCGTAGGCGCACGCAGGCTCAGGAATCGGCAGATGCGACAGGATCAATTGCGGCGGAAGAATACGAAGCAGAACCATTTAAACCATCAGAGGATCTGAAACAGCTTTACCGTGATCTAGCCAAGAAGGTCCATCCAGACCTTGCACCGGACGAACAGGCACGTGAGCGGCGACATAGATTTATGCAGGAAGTCAACCAGGCATATTCTGAAAGGAATGAGGATCGTCTGCGATCTCTTCTAAATGAGTGGGAGAACCGTCCCGATTCAGTTTCTGGTGAAGGGACGGGTGCGGAGTTGATCCGAATCATTCGCCAGATTGCACGTGTCCATAATCGTATTGAAGCGATCAGCCAGGAAGTGGAAAACCTGAAGGAATCAGAACTTTACAAACTAAAGATGAGGGTGGATGAAACCCAAGATGAGAGCAGGAATCTCCTTGTGGAGATGGCGGCTGAAATAGATGGACAAATCGAAGCTGCTATTGCCAGACTCAAAAACATCAGCCAGCGCGTGGAGAAAACTGAACGAAGCAGGACGAAGCAGAGAGATAGCAAAAGGTGAATCCATTGACTGAGGAAACAAGAAATAGAGCACTTATTGTCCGGGGAAGATATGATCTGACGGTGCCGGAACGTGCCTTGATCGAACGTGGGCTTTTACTGGCGGATTCCCTTGGGAAAAAGGAATACGCCTGCCCGATTCTCAACGCCAGGTTTGTCCTCATGCCTGCTGGTACCTTCATGATGGGATCGCCTGAAAATGAACCGGATAGATGTGTTGACGAAACGCTGCACCAGGTGACGATCAGCAAACCTTTCTACATGCAGACGACGGAGGTGACCCAGGGGCAGTGGAAGAAGGTAATGGGTGGAAACCCTTCATGCTTCAAAGGAGATGACAATTTGCCAGTCGAGCAAGTATCTTGGGACGACGTCCAGGACTTCATCGAAAGGCTAAACCGGCAGGAAGGGACGGTCAAGTATCGTCTTCCCACGGAGGCCGAATGGGAATATGCCTGTCGGGCAGGAAGCACAACAGCTTATTGTTTCGGTGATGATTCAGGCGGTCTTGGTGAATATGCCTGGTATGGAGATAATTCAGAAGATGTAACCCATCCCGTAGGACAGAAAAAGCCCAACGCCTGGGGTTTGTATGATATGCATGGTAATGTATGGGAGTGGGTAAATGACCGGTATGAGGATTATTCATCGGGTTCTGTTACTGATCCGGAAAGTTCATCTAAGGGCTCGGACCGGGTGATTCGCGGCGGCGGCTGGCGCTACTATGCATGGAGCTGCCGTTCCGCCGTTCGCTACAACGGCCCCCCGGACGTCCGCGTCAACGTTTTGGGCTTCCGCCTCCTCTCCTTATCAAGCCACAGAGAAATAAAATCTGAAGTTGTGACTAATGAACAGGTTACATCGGAGAAACTTAAAATTACATCGGAGAAACTTAAAAAACTGATTCGTCTGGGAGAGGAAAAGGGGTTTATCACCTACGACGACCTCAACGATATGCTCCCCTCCGATGTCGTCTCTTCCGATCAGATCGATGATATCATCATGTTCTTCATCAAAAAGAATATCGATATCATCGACCCGGACGAAAGGGAAACACTGATCGTCAATAAGCCGACGACGGGGGAAACCAGTCGGGATAGAGATTTCATTGCCTACAATAACGGGACGGTTCTGGACACGCGGACCAATCTGATGTGGGCAGGGGAGGACAACAAATTTGGTATTAACTGGGCGGATGCCGAATCCTATTGCAAGAATTATCGCGGAGGCGGCTATTCGGATTGGCGGATGCCGACGCTGGATGAACTTGAGGAGCTATATAAGAGTGAAAACTATGAAAATGTAATACAGATTACCGGTTGGTTTGTATGGGCATCAGAAACACGCGGTTCCGATGCCGCCTCCTTCTATTTCTACGATGGCTCCCGGGACTGGTATCATCAGTCAAACGACTCCAACGGCCGCGCACTCCCGGTGCGTTCCGCCAAATAGACTATTTGGTCATTTGGTTCTTTGATCATTTTCTTTTGAATCAGATGGGTCGTGTTTTGATATTTTGATATTGACGCCTCCCTGTAAATCTGTATGGTAACGCGCCGGGAGTGCTGATGCTGTGGGGGGATGATCAGCGAAGATCGTGGATATTCTTATCAACCATTTCGCCTCTGGTTCCCCTCCTTTGTAAGGAGGGGGAAGGGGAGGTAGATCTGTTTTTTTTCTACCCCACCGAACCTCCCCTTACAAAGGGGAGGAAAATAGTTGGGAGGGAGATTAAAAAGACTGTCTACCTTGCGTTTTCCCCCTTGAAAAAGGGTGGCAGGGGAAATTCTTATTTTATGTTTTCATAATGATGAGAACCTTCTTAATCCAGTCTTCATATTTATAGACACCTTATTCCTGCCGTCTGTTTTGCTCCTGTACATGAGCTGGTCCGCTCTATTTAACAGGGTATCCGAGGTGCCATCCGGCTTGGCGAGGGTTGCGCCGATGGAGACCGTCCTCTATCTTATCCTATCCTCCCTATCTTCCTACACTACACGAACTTCCGGAAGTCACCGTGTCTCAAACAGGCATCACAAGCGGGTAGAGACAACGGATTAAAGATCTTCCTCATCCGGCAGCAACAAAAACCCTTCCTTATTTGCAGCC
>PCSF01000205.1:0-4188 GCA_002771315.1 Desulfobacterales bacterium CG23_combo_of_CG06-09_8_20_14_all_52_9
TCTTCGAAAGCGACACGCCGCTGATTGTGGAAGCAAGAGAGCTGGTTTGCGATTCCGGCGGCCCCGGAAAACGGCGCGGCGGCCTGGGGCGAAGGATGGTGATCCGTGTTCCGGATGATGAAAAAGCACCTCAGGGACAGGTCACGATTGCAGTTCAGGCCGGCCGCTTCCGGTATGCGCCTCAGGGGATCTTCGGGGGCCAAGCGGGAGCCAAGGCCCGGTTTTTAAAAAACGGGGATCCGGCGGACCCCAGCGGCCTCACCTTTTGCGGTCCGGGTGATGTCCTGGCTTTTTACAGCGCCGGCGGGGGAGGATACGGGAATCCATTCGAAAGAGAAGCGGACCTGGTTGAAAATGATGTCGAACGCGGTTACGTGAGTGTTGAAGGGGCCAAGCGGGACTACGGGGTCGTGATCGACCCGAAGACCCTGGAGCCGGATATCGAAGGAACTCAAGCCCTAAGAGCCGTTCGAAAAAGATAAGAAAGTGAATCGATCGAAAATTGAGAGTGAAAGGAGAGATTGAAGGGATGACCGAGACTTTCATGCCGAAATTCGTAAATCTTGAAGCGCTGCACACCCACCAACTTGAACGCTTAAAATGGACGGTCGTCCATGTCTATAACGGATCTCCATTTTATAAAAAGCGGCTGGAAAAGGCGGGTGTTAGACCCGGTTCCATCCGATCCTCCGATGACCTGAAGCGCTTGCCGTTTACTACCGCAGATGATCTGAAAGAAGGATATCCGTTTCCCCTCCTTTCGGTCCCCGAGTCCCGGGTGGTTCGCATCCATGCCTCTTCCGGAACTACGGGAAAGAAAAAGATCCTTGCCTACACACAAAAAGACATCGAAGACTGGAAGCATATCTTTGCCCGATGCTACGAGATGGCGGGAGTCACGCCCATGGACCGGGTTCAGATCGCAGTAGGCTACGGCATTTGGACGGCCGGGGTCGGTTTTCAATTGGGATGCGAACGGATAGGCGCCTTGGCCATTCCCGTAGGACCCGGCAACATCGACATGCAGTGTCAATTCTTGGAAGATCTTCAATCCACGGTCATATGTTGCACCGCTTCCATGGGACTTTTGATGGCCGAGGAAATCGATCGCAGAAAACTCAAGGGTAAGATCGCGTTGAAAAAGATGATTTTCGGATCCGAGCGAAGTGGAGACGCTATGAGAAAACGGATCCGAAAACTCATGGGATTGGAGGACATGTTTGATATCACCGGCATGACTGAATTGTACGGGCCCGGGACCGGGCTTGATTGCTCAAAACATGAGGGGATCCATTACTGGGCCGATTATTACATTTTGGAGATTTTGGATCCGGACACCCTGGAGCCGGTGGCGGACGGGGAAACCGGGGAAATGGTAGTCACCACATTATATAAGGAGGCCGCTCCCCTGATCCGATACCGGACCCGGGACCTGGTCCAAAGGATCGACCGCCCTTGCTCCTGCGGGAACGTTCTCCCCTTGCACGGAAGAATCCTGGGCCGATCCGACGATATGATCATTTTCAGGGGTGTGAACATCTACCCCGGCCAATTCGATCAGATGCTGTCACAAATCTCCGGAGTGAGCTGTGAATACCAGGTCCTTTTGAAACGGGAGGAAGACGGAAAGGATTATATGACCCTAAAGGTTGAATGCCAGGCAGGTTCCCCGGATGCCCTGAAGGTCGATCTTTCCAGAAAAATCAGCGATGCAGTCAAGAAGCAGTTGATGGTCAGCTGCAGAGTTGATTTGGTGGATTGCGGGTGCCTCCCGAGATCCGAAAGGAAATCGAAGCGGGTTTTCGATGAGCGTGAGCAGTAAACGAGAAGAACTGACGGGGTTGAAATGAGACGATTCGCTTACATGGTTCCCAAGTCCTTGGATGAAGCCGTCTCAATGTATGTTTCCCGTGGAGAACGGGCCAGATACATCGCCGGCGGAACGGATATTTTGCTCAAAATCAAAGAAAAAAAGATTTTCCCGGATTATCTCATTTCTTTAAAACATATCCTGTGTCCGGATCGACCGCTTTTCAACCCGGAGAATGGTGAGCTCTATATCGGCGCTTTTGTCACCCATCGGCGCATCGAAACATCCAAGACGGTACAGGTGCGATATCCCATTCTCCATGATGCGGTCAAAAACATCGGGTCGGTTCAGATACGGAACGTGGCAACGATCGGCGGGAACCTCGTCAACGCGGTCCCATCGGCGGACGGCGCCGTTCCTTTGATTGCTCTGGACGCCCGGGTCAATATCCACGGGCCAAAAGGGGAACGGTCCATGGACCTGCTGCGGTTTTTTCTCGGACCCGGACAATGCGATCTGGAAACCGGTGAAATCCTCACCGAGATCATTGTTCCGCCGTTGCTCCCCAGGACGGGAAGCGCCTATCTCAAGTTCGGGAGAAGAGAGGCCATGGAGCTCCCGCTCCTGGGAGTCGGGGTTGTTCTTTCCCTGAGGGAGGATTTGAGAACATGCGTAAAAGCCAGAATTGCCCTGGGAGTGGCGGCACCAACACCCATGAGGGCCATCGAAGCCGAGGCGTTTTTAGCCGGAAAACCGATCAATGAAATGACCCTGGAAGAAGCGGGGAAGATTGCTGCCCGGGAATCGAAGGTCCGGGACAGCATCCGGGGGGTAGCATGGTATCGCCGGGAAATGGTGGGCGTTTTGGTCAAACGAATGGGACAAAAGGCTTTGGAACGGATCCAAGAAACAGAGTCACGGCGTTAATTTTGATGAAATCGTAAAAAGTCGTCACCCCGTTGAAAAACGGGGTCCAGGGGTTTCATAAGTGCTTGAGAACACTGGATTCCGGCTTTCTCCGGAATGACGGAAAGACAGCATTTTCGACTTTTTACGAGACCATCAATCTTAAGGGAGGCCATTCATGGAACGAACCGTTTCTTTTACTTTAAACGGCACCGAGACGCGGATGCGCATCGAAGATCACTGGACACTCTTGCATCTGCTCCGTGAAGAGCTGGGACTTCAGGGGACCAAGGAAGGGTGCGGCAGCGGAGAATGCGGAGCCTGCACCGTCCTTGCGGATGGGATGGCGGTAAACTCCTGCCTTTACCTGGCGGCCGAGATTGACGGAAAGACGATCTTGACCATCGAAGGGCTGGCCCTGCCCGATGGCTTTCTGCACCCGCTTCAAAAAGCCTTTGTGGAGCGCGGAGGGATTCAGTGCGGTTTTTGCACGCCCGGTATGATTTTGTCGGCCAAGGCTCTTTTGGACGAAAACCCTGCTGCCGAGGAAGAAGAAATCAAGAATGCTATTGCGGGAAACATCTGTCGGTGTACGGGTTATGTTCAGATCATTGATTCGATACGGTCGGTGAGCGGTAAAGCCGAGGAAAAGGTGAAGGTGGTGGCCTGGCAGGCCGGAGAGGATCAATAAACAGAAAAGTGGGGGGTCATGAACCGGTTTCATACCGTTGGAAAGCGTGTTCCGAAACTCGATGCAATGGATAAGGCCACAGGCCGCAGCCAGTATATCCAGGATGTGAAAGTGCCCGGGATGCTTTATGGAAAAATCCTGTACAGCAAATATCCGCACGCAAAGATCGTCCGCATTGATACCTCCAGAGCGAAAAAGCTTCCCGGTGTCCGGGCGGTACTCACAGGATACGATATTCCTGAAATCAAGCTCGGTGTCTACAAAGACAATCGGCCCCTCAAGGCCGGGAAGGTCCGTTCCTACCGGGATGAGGTGGCGGCTGTGGCAGCCATCGATCGGGATATCGCCGAGGAGGCGTTGAGCCTCATCGAGGTTACCTATGAAGCCCTTCCCGGGGTCTTCGACCCGCTGGCGGCCATGCGGGAGGATGCCCCCCTGATTCATGAGGAGCACAAGACGAACATCTTGAAGATGCCCTGGAAACTGCATTACGGTAATGTGGATGAAGCCCGAAAACAGTCCGCACACGTCATCGAGGATCATTTTTCCACCACCTGGGTGACCCATTGTTGCATGGGAACTTCAGGCGCTTTGGCGTGGTTTGATTTCGCCGATAACCTGACTATTTATACCAACACCCAGATTCCATCGCTGGCTCAGAAGGATTTCATTGAAGCACTGGAGGCGATGGGCCTTAAAAACCGCCGGGTCCGGGTGATCAAACCCGTCATTGGGGGCGGCTTTGGGAGTAAACTCGATACCTACGCGTACGAGTACATCG
>PCSF01000205.1:4221-4516 GCA_002771315.1 Desulfobacterales bacterium CG23_combo_of_CG06-09_8_20_14_all_52_9
GACGCGGCAGCCCGCCATCATCCATATTGCCCAGGGTTGCGACAAGGAGGGGAGGCTTCTGTTCAGGGACATTTCCATGATTCTCGACAACGGCGCTTATACATCGTGGGGGGCCACCACGCCATCGGTGATGATGATGCCCATCACGACGCTATATAAGGTTCCCAATGTCCGGTACGAAGCCAAGTGTGTCTATACCAACAACACTTATTCTCAGGCCATGCGGGGATACGGAAACCCACAGGCCACCTTTGCCATCGAAAGCGCCATGGACATGCTGGCCGAGGCGGCCGGG
>PCSF01000205.1:4524-6546 GCA_002771315.1 Desulfobacterales bacterium CG23_combo_of_CG06-09_8_20_14_all_52_9
GGTTTCCTTCAGAAAGATCAACGCCAATGAGACCGGATATGTGTCGCCGCAGAATTTCAAGATTACTTCCTGCGGCCTCAAGGAGTGTATCGATGCCGTGGCCAAGGATCTGGACATAAGCCGGCCTAAAGAGAAGGGAGAGGGCGTGGGGATTGCTTCATTGATCCATGTCGGCGGAGGGGCCCGGGTCTACAAGTCCGACGGGTGCGGCACGATAATCAAGGTGGACGATTTCGGAAAGGTCAATGTTTTTACGGGCGCTTCGGATATGGGGCAGGGTTCCGATACGGTCATCGCCCAGATTGTGGCCGAAGAGCTCGGCCTTCCTTTGGAAGACATCCATGTGATCCACACGGATACGGATATCTGCCCCTGGGACGTGGGCGCCCATGCCAGCCGGACCACCTTTGTCGCCGGAAATTCGGCCCTCGGAGCTGCCAAAAAAATCAAAGAACAGATTCTGGAGACGGCTTCCAAGGTCCTGAATGTTCCGGCCGAAAAGCTTATTTTAAAGGATGGAAACGTATACTCAGCAGAGGATGACTCACGGAAAATAGAATTCGGCAAGCTCTTACGGAAAGCCCACTTTTCGGCAAACGGCCGCATGCTCATGGCGGAATACTTTTATGATCCGGCAAACGAAAATCTGGGCAGGGATTTTCGGGGAAACCTCTCCATGACGTACACCTTCGGCGTTCATGGCGTACGGGTGAAGGTTGATGAAGAAACCGGTAAGGTCAAAATTCTCAAATACGTCGCGGCCCATGATGTGGGTAAAGCAATCAACCCCATGCTCCTGGAAGGGCAGGTGTACGGAGGCGTCATGATGGGGATCGGGTATGCCCTCACCGAACAGATCGTCTTGGAGAAGGGCCAATGCATGAACCCCAATTTTCGGGATTACAAGATCCTGACGGCCAAAGATGTGGTTCCCATGAAAGCCCCGGTGCTGGAGTCCCATGATCCGGACGGTCCTTTCGGCGCCAAAGGGATCGGGGAGCCCGGGTGCGTCCCCACCGCCCCGGCCATCGCCAACGCGATTTATGATGCTGTCGGTGTTCGGATCAAGGACCTCCCCATGACGCCTGAACGGATTTTGGCGGCTATTCGGGAAAAACAAGGGGTCGATCTTTGCGGTCGTCAGGTCGGAAAGGATCCGGGTGAGGTCTGCGTTATAGAGCAATAATTTTTGCCTGCTATTTGACTGAATGTTCAAAGATCTTCCGGATCTGAGCCATTGATTGGCAGGGGGCGGATGGCGGGCATAGCATTCAAAGCTTCAAGGTCCGAAACCGTATCGATGTCGGAAAATACATCCGGATCGGATACCTCCACCTCGAGAAGATCCCGGGGGTTGGAAGCGATGACCTCCCGAGCGCCGATATCGCCTTCGATCTTCATGAGGGTGTCGTAAAACCGCCGACTGAAAATGACCGGATTCCCTCTTCTGTCTTGATGAACCGGCACGCAGATGTCCTTTTCAGATTTCCGGAATCGATCCAGCAGTAGATTGATGAGCTGATTATTGATCCAGGGTTGATCTCCCAGGAGAAACATCACAGAAGGAAATTCCATCACCTCCCGAAGGCCTGCGCGAAGGCTGCTGCTCATGCCTTCCCGGTATTGACGATTGACAATCACTTTAAGACGAGGGCGGTCCAGTTTTGCGCCGAGAACCTTAACAATTTTTTGAGCCTGATGCCCCAGGACCAGAACCACGGTGTCGAGCCGGGAGGCCAAGGCGTTTTCTAAGATATTTTCCAAGAGGAATTTTCCTTGAAAACGCAATAGTTGTTTGGGCTGCCCCAGCCGACGGGAAATGCCTGCGGCCAGGATGATGCCGGCGGTAGGTTGTTTGGCGCCTATTGAAACCATCGGGTGAATCCGTCGGGTTGATTCCCTGACGACCATCTGAAAGTCAAAGCTTTGATGGCTTCGTAAAAAGTCCATCTGCTGCGTTGCGCTGCATCCCCTGCCCGGTTGAATGCCGCTTTGCGGCCCTGCTTCGCAGGATTCAACCGG
>PCSF01000011.1 GCA_002771315.1 Desulfobacterales bacterium CG23_combo_of_CG06-09_8_20_14_all_52_9
GGTAACAATTCCTGTTTCGATCATTTTCTATGATCGGTTTAAACCGTTTTGCAATTGGCTCATATTAATATTATTTTGTTTTATTTTGAAAAGCCTGATGGAGGAAATTATGTTTCGTTTTGCACGTTTGGATCGACTCCCGCCGTACGTCTTTGCCACCGTCAATCAAATCAAGATGGAGGCAAGGCAGGCCGGAGAGGATATTATCGACCTGGGGATGGGAAACCCGGACATCGGGACGCCGCCGCATATCGTTGCCAAGCTCATCGAAGCCGCCCAGAAGCCTCACAATCACCGATATTCGGCCTCCATGGGGATCACCAAGCTCCGGACGGCGATCTCGAGCTGGTACAAACGCCGGTTCGACGTGGATATCAACCCGGATACCGAGGCCATCGTCACCATCGGCGTCAAGGAAGGACTGTCCCATTTGATCCTTGTGACCATCCGTCCGGGCGATGTGGTCTTCACACCGAACCCTACCTACCCCATTCATCCGTATTCGGCCATCATCGCCGGCGGAGATGTCCGGGGAATCCCCACCGGACCCGATGAGGATTTCTTCGACAACCTCATACGTGCCACAAAGCAGACATGGCCCAGACCCAAGGTCCTCATTCTTTCATACCCTCATAATCCCACGACCGAGGTGGTAGGGCTGGAATTTTTCGAAAAGATCGTGGCTTATGCCAAAGAACACGATCTCATGGTGATCCATGATTTTGCTTATGCCGATTTGGTCTTTGACGGATACCAAGCCCCCAGCTTCCTCCAGGCCGAAGGCGCCAAGGATGTCGGGGTGGAGTTCTTCTCACTTTCCAAAAGCTACAGCATGCCCGGGTGGCGCGTGGGGTTCTGCGTGGGAAATGCGGAAATCGTCGCCGCGTTGCGCAGGATTAAAAGCTACCTGGACTATGGCATCTTTCAACCGATTCAGATTGCCGCCATCATTGCCTTGAGCGGGGAAAATGAGGCGGATTATAAAAACGGCCTCAGGGACCGCCAGCCCTGTGTGAAGGAAATCGTGAATATTTACCATCAGCGGCGGGATGCCCTGATTTCAGGCCTGGAGCGGATCGGATGGCATATCCCGCCACCGAAAGGAACCATGTTCGTCTGGGGGAAAATCCCTGAAAAATATGCGAAAATGGGGTCCGTGGCCTTTTCCGAAATGTTGATCCGAAAAGCGAAAGTTGCCGTTTCGCCCGGGCTGGGGTTCGGAGAGTACGGGGACAATTACGTCCGTTTCGCCCTCATTGAAAATCCGATGCGCATCAATCAGGCCGTGAGGGGAATCCGACAGATTTTATAGAGGGGAGTTGCCGATGAAATCCATACGGGTGGGGCTTGTAGGATGCGGTACAGTAGGCACAGGGGTGGCCCGGATTCTCTTGGAAAACGAATCGCTCCTAAAAGCAAGGGTGGGGGCGGATATTCAACTGAGGCGTGTAGCGGATATCGACCTGAAAAAAAACCGGGGAATCCGTTTTGATAAAGGGGTCCTCATAGAAGACGCCTCCGAGATTGTGGATGACCCTGATATTGATATCGTCGTTGAGATGATCGGGGGGCTGGGTGCAGCCTATGACCTGATCCTGGCCGCGATTAAAAACGGCAAGCACGTGGTAACAGCCAACAAGGCATTGTTGGCCGTCCATGGAAACGCATTGTTTTCGGCAGCGTTTAAAAAAGGAGTCGATCTGGCGTTCGAAGCCAGCGTGGGGGGGTGCATGCCGGTGATTAAAACCCTGCGGGAATCCCTGGTAGGCAATCGAATCGAATCGATGATCGGGATCCTCAACGGGACTTGCAACTACATTCTCACCCAAATCACCCGGGAAGGGATGACCTTTAAGGAAGCTTTGGCTCAAGCCCAGGCCCAAGGGCTTGCCGAAGCCGACCCGACCCTGGACGTGGAAGGACACGATACCGCTCACAAGCTGGCGATTTTGTCGGCCTTGGCCTACGGGATGACGGTCAACCTGAAAGACATCTATGTCGAAGGGATCTCCGGGATCACTCCCCTGGATATCGATTTTGCCCGGCAGTTCGGCTATACGGTGAAACTTCTGGCCATCAGCAAAAATTTCGGAAACCGGGTGGAAGCCCGGATTCATCCTACCATGGTCCCCGAAAACAATCTCCTTTCCGGCGTGAACGGTTCTGTGAATGCCCTGACCATCACCGGGGACCGGGTGGGGGATATGATGCTTTACGGTTACGGCGCAGGTATGATGCCGACGGCCAGTGCCGTGGTATCCGACATCGTGGACTTGGCCCGGAACCTCCTTTCCGGAAGCCGCCCCCTTCGGATCCCCATGATGTCGTACCAGAAAAATCACATCCGAAAACTGCCCGTGGTTCCCATCGGTGATATTTATACCCATTACTATTTCCGATTTTCCGCCCTTGACCAACCCGGGGTCCTTTCCAAGATTTCCGGTGTGCTGGGAAAATATGGCATCAGCATTCAATCCGTTCACCAGAAGGGAAGAAAAACCAACGGATCGGTCCCGGTGGTGATGCTTTCCCACAAAGCCCGGGAAAAGGACGTGGTTTCAGCCCTGTCGAAAATCGGTGCCATGGATGTGGTTGGTGCCAAGCCGATTCTCATTCGGATCGAAGAGGAAGTGCAACAACAATGAAAGAACTGATGAATATTATCTGCTCCGACATGGAGGGGATCTTCACCCCTGAAATCTGGATCAACGTGGCTAAAAAAACCGGCATCGACGACCTCAAACTCACCACCCGGGATGTGCCGGATTACGATGTGCTCATGAAGCGCCGTCTTAGCATTTTACATCGACACAGGATCACTCTGCAAAATATCCAAGATGTGATTTCAAGCATGGAGCCCCTCCACGGCGCCAAGTCCTTTTTAGACTGGATGCGCTCAAAGTTTCAGGTCATCGTCGTCTCCGATACCTTTGTGGAATTTGCCGGACCGCTCTTGGAAAAGCTGGGGCGACCCACGCTCTTTTGCCACTGTCTCACCGTCAATGACGAGGGCCTGATCGTGGATTACAATCTGCGACAACCCGAGGCAAAAAAGCAAACAGCCCTTTCCTTAAAGAGCCTGAACTATCGGGTTATCGGCATCGGCGATTCTTACAACGACATCCATATGCTCAAAGCTTCTGACCACGCCATCCTGTATCACCCGCCTGAAAACGTGAAAAAAGAGTATCCGGATTTTCCGGTTGTGGAAAATTATGTAGAGCTCAAGGAGATACTTTTAAGCCTCACAGACGGCAGATGCAAAAAGGAATCGAAATGAACCCGTCTCATCGAACATCGATCCGGGTGCTCTACGGCGACACCGATAAAATGGGATTCGCCTATTACGGCAACTATATGCGCTGGTTTGAAATCGGCCGGAGCCAGCTTTTTCGCTCCTGGGGGTTCAGTTATAAAAGCATCGAAGAAAAAGGGGTTTTTTTGCCGGTTTCCGAGGCCTTTTGCAAGTACGTGACCCCGGTCAAATACGACGACCAACTCATTGTGGAAACCCGATTTGATCCGAGCGTGAAGGCTGGAATCAAGTTCGATTACAGAATATTTTCCATGGAAAAAGAGGTCCTTTGTGCATCCGGCTACACGTTGCATGCATGCATGAATCCTGAAGGCCGCGTGATCCGCCCTCCCCGCTTCCTGTCGCAATTGCTTCGGGAGCATACGGGATCGCCATCCGATAAAAAAGAGGGATCATGAAAAAGCCTTCAGCATTGGACATAGACTTTCATCAATTCCCAAAATGCCGGATCCTCGTGATCGGAGACCTGATGATCGATGAGTACATCTGGGGGGATGTGGATCGAATCTCGCCGGAGGCGCCGGTCCCCGTGGTCTTGGTCAAAAACGAAAGCTTCACCCTCGGAGGCTCGGGGAACGTCATCCACAACTTGGCCGGATTGGGCAGCCAGGTCTTGGCCGTCGGCGTGGTCGGGACGGGAAGAAACGGGAATCGGATTTTAAAAAAATTGGAAGAACTCGGGGTCAACACCGAAGGGGTCATCCGGGATCCGGAGCGACTTACCATCCAGAAGACCCGGGTCATCGCCGTCAGCCAGCATGTTCTGCGCATCGACCGGGAAACCCGGAAGGAGGTGTCTTGGGAAACCCGAAATCAACTC
>PCSF01000233.1 GCA_002771315.1 Desulfobacterales bacterium CG23_combo_of_CG06-09_8_20_14_all_52_9
AGGAAAACAAGTCTATATCGAGGGACGCATTCAGACCCGGGAATGGGAAGACCGGGACAAAAACAAGCGCTATACGACGGAAATCGTCGCTTGGCAGATGCAAATGCTGGGAGCCAAGGGTCTGGAAGAAAAGGGGGGTTCATCCATCTCTTCTTCTTCCCCGGGCGGCCCGGACGTTCCCGACCTGCCCGGTCCCGGGACAGAGAACAGCGACATTCCTTTTTAAACGTTTCATTAAAGGGAATCGGTGTCCGTCGTCAGGCTATTCAAAGAACCGGCAGCCGAATGCAGGTTCCGGCCGCCGAGGTCATGTTTTCAATGGCGATGGCGGAGATATGATGAATCGGCTCGCATTTTGGGGATGAATTCAGAGATCAAACGTCGGAATATCGATGAAAAACGGATTGTTATGAGTTCTTTTTTTCTTCGACCTTCTTCGGTTCTTCCTTGTCCGCATCAGCAGTTGCTTTTTTGAAATTTCGGATCCCTTTTCCGATCCCGGAACCGATTTCCGGTAATTTACCGGCTCCGAAAATGATCAGTACAATGATCAGAATAATCAAGAGTTCCCAGTGTCCTATCCCAAACATGTGTTCCTCCTATTCATGGGGATTGATCTGCCGCAATTCATTCAAAAGCCTGACAAATTCCGACGATTTCAGATATCGGTCCATTGCACCCTGGTAGTCGATCCAGGCTTTCCAGGATTGAATCCATAAATCGTTACGCCAGTAGCAATCCGGGTCTCCTTTTCCCTTGAGCCGTTCGATGAAATCGACGTATTCTTCGGAACAGCTCTCGCAGAACCGGTAAGGGACGCGCAGGTTCACCGGTGATACGGTACGGGCAGAAGGATGGTCGATTTGTGTCCCGCATTTCTCGCATTTTATCGCACAGTGAGTGCACTGAAAAACCTTCCGGACCGCCAGGATCTTTTGACGCTTCATGATGTCGGCTTTCTGTTTTTCCGAAAGCCTGATTTTTTCCTCGATGGAGATGATATCGGCCACAGACAACTCATTTCTTTCTATGAATATCAGATTTAAAATAGCACGCGGCAAATCCAGTGTCAATTGTTTCCATGGGGTTTTCATGCGATTATGACAGTTACGATTCACCGAAGGAAGGGGATTGCCGAAGTTATTATAACTCATAAAAAATGCCCCGTTGATTAACCGAAAAAAAACAGATGAAAATATCTTCGCTCAAAGACGCTTTCTGCAAAGCAGCGGAAACGTACAGGAGAAAAGATTGCGGTCTCGGTTATTCAGGGTCGCTGCAGAACGCACCTTCACAACTGGAAATGTCCCAAAGAGATTGTTTTTGTGGAAGCGCTTCCCCGGAACACGATGGGAAAGGTGCTCAAGGAAGCGGTGAAAAAGCTCTTTGACAAACCCGATAAAAGCCCCTAACGTTTTGCATCTCAAAAAGATCATGAACGATTTCATGAAGAAAAACTTCGGGATGGATACCCACATCTGCGGATTGTGCCGGAGCGCTGTCCCATGCATGTATCATATCCCTGCCCCTGAAGAAGGGTAGAAGGAGAAAGGAATATGCCTCATAAGTTTGTACCCAACGCCCTGCCGGTTCTGGTGGGAAGTTTCCCCCTTTGGGACCATTCCGAAGCCATGAACCTGACGACTCAATACACCCCGGAAATCCTTTCCTGGCCCCAGCTTCCTGCCCACAAAGAAGAGGGAATGCTTGCCCAGTTTATTCCCGGCCTTCCGGGAATTGTTAGTAGCAACGGGAAGATCTTTCTCGACGATGAGGGGGAGGCCTTCCATGCAGACATGGTAGGGTTTTATGAAGAATACCTGGCCATCACCGAAGGGACAGCCGACTTGATCCGCAGCCGGTTTTCCCTGAAAGCCGATACTGCCGGAGGATTTTTTGCCTTACTTAAGGCCATCCGGACCCGGAAAGAACCGCCGTTGGCTATCAAGGGACAGGTCACCGGTCCCGTCACGTTTACCACGGCCCTGGCTAACCGAAAAGGAATCCCTATTTTTTACGATCTTCAACTCCGGGATGCCGCGGTCAAGCTCCTCATGTTAAAAGCGCGCTGGCAGGTCCGACAGCTCCGGGATTGCGGCGTTCCGGTCATTATTTTTGTTGATGAGCCGGGTATGGCCGGATTCGGGTCTTCCGAGTTTACCAGCATTTCCCGGGAGGCGGTCAGCCAGTGTTTTAAAGAGATGATCGATGGGATTCAGGCCGAAGGCGGGATTGCAGGCATTCATGTCTGTGCAAACACGGACTGGTCCCTGATCCTGTCGCTCCCCTTCGACATCGTCAATTTTGATGCCTATGCCTATTTCGATCGGCTCATCCTCTACACTCAGGACGTCAAACGGTTCTTGGAGTCCGGGGGGATTCTGGCCTGGGGCATTGTTCCCACATTGAGTACGGAAGCCCTCCGAAAAGAGACCGTGGAATCCCTGGCTGTCATGTGGGAGGCAGGGATTCGGCGGATCACCGACATCGGTGTCGATCGAAACACGGCCATCCGGCAATCCCTGATCACCCCCAGTTGCGGGATGGGCGCTTTACCCCTTGATCTGGCGACAAAAGTGCTTATTATGACCCGTGAGCTATCGATGAAGATTAGGGGCGGTTTCACCCACCCCTGATGCCTAAAAAAATAGATGAACCCAAACAGGGGAAGACGCTTCGCCTTTTCCCGGAAAATGGATTTGAGGAGGCTATGAGTCCGGAAACAAGAAGTCAATTCAGCGGGGCCACCCGTTATGTCTTGGACGATGAGCTGGCAAGGATCGTGAACATCTCCATGTCGCTGGAAATGCCGCTTCTCATGAAAGGTGAGCCCGGCACCGGGAAAACCATGTTGGCCCACGCCATTGCGGAAAGCCTGAAGATGCCCCTGACCGTATTAAACGTCAAATCCAGCATGAAGCTGGTGGACGCCCTGTATCAATACGATACGCTGACCCGTTTAAACGACAGCCGTTTCGGGGATTCGTCCCGAAACGTCAGCAACATCGAAGACTACATCAAGATGGGCAAGATCGGTCAGGCGTTTGTTTCTGACGTCCGTATGGTCCTGCTCATCGACGAAATCGATAAAGCGGATACGGATTTTCAGGACGATATGCTCGATGTTTTGGACCAGATGGAGTTTGACATCATCGAAATCGACAAGACCGTCCGTGCCAAGCATCGGCCGGTCATCATCATCACCTCGAATGCCAAAAAAGACCTTTCCGACCCCTTCCTGGGCCGGTGCAATTTCCACCATATCGCCTTTCCGGATCCGAAGATGATGCGAAAAATCATTCAGGTCCATTTCCCGGACATCGAGTCGGAACTCCTGGAGAACGCCGTGGAGACTTTTTATCGACTCCGGGAGATCGATGCCATCGAGAAAAAGCCGGCCACACGGGAATTGATCAACTGGATACGGGCCTTGAGGGCCGATCCGGATTTCAAGCCCAAAAACCTGAACAAGGGGGACATCCCGTTTATGGGGGTCCTGTTCAAAAAAAGCCAGGATTACGAGCGTGCCGACAATGTGACTCAACGGCGCCGGCCGTACTGATATTATGTTCGTCGATTTTTTTTACAAGCTCAAGGACCACGGGATTCCGGTGAATCCCACCGCCTTTTTGACCCTCCACAAGGCTCTCAACCAGGGGTTGATCCGTTCCCTCGAAGATTTCTATACCGCATCCCGGTCTATCCTCGTCAAAAGCGAACGGTATTTCGATCGCTTTGACGAGGTCTTTGCCCATCATTTCGAGGGTGCGGATCTTCCGAATGATGCGGCATTCGAAATTTCCGAGCTGGCCAAGGCTCTTCTGGAACAATGGTTGAAGGACCCGGAGACCGTTTCAAAGATGCTGGGCCTCGATGAGTCGGAAGTCTCCAAGCTTACCCCCGAGGAACTGATCGAGTATTTCAAGGAGCGGCTCAAAGATCAGACCGGGGTCCATCGAGGCGGAAGCAAGTGGATCGGCACCGGCGGAACTTCGCCGGTAGGTCATTCCGGATACCATCCCGGCGGAATGCGCATCGGCGGGGTATCGCGGAACAAGTCCGCGGTCAAGGTGGCCATGGAGAGGCGCTACAAGGACTATTCCCGGACCGGCCCTCTCACCCAGGACCTCATCGGCGAAGCCCTCAAGCGGCTTCGACACATGATTCCGGAAGGCCCCAAAGACCGAATAGACGTCGATGAGACCATTTATCAAACGATGAAAAATGCCGGTGAAATCGAGATCGTCTTCGAAAGAAGCCTCAAGGATAGGCTCAAAATCATTCTGGCCATCGACAACGGCGGCTGGTCCATGGATCCTTACATCTCGGTGGTGCAGACCCTGTTCGATTATGCCAAGGCCCAGTTCAAAGACCTAAAGACGTATTTTTTCCACAACACCATCTACGACAACTTGTGGGAAGACCCTGCCCGCTACAAGAAGCCCCAAAAGGTGGACGGGTTGATTCGGTTTGACCCGCAGACGCGATTCATCGTGGTGGGAGATGCCAGCATGGCGCCCTATGAGCTCATGTCAGCGGACGGCTCGATCCATCTGGAAGAGCGCACTTTAAAGCCGAGCATCGAGCGCCTGAAATGGATTGCCGCAACCTTTGCTCACGCGGTGTGGCTGAATCCCGTCCCTTCCCGATTCTGGGGCAATACGCGAACCATCGCAGCCATCGCCCAGATCTTTCCCATGTTCGAGCTCACCCTCGACGGCCTTGAAAAGGCCGTAAAGCACCTGATGGCAAAAAGATAGACAAGCGGCATTTTTGGCTAAAATGGGTGCCTATGGAGACGGCTCGCGCCTGACGATGCGGTACAGGCGACAGGTGTTTTCCCAGACGGCATCCGCCAGATCCTTGGGATCTTCTTTACGGACCTGAGCCAGCGTAAGCAGGACGGACTTGACAAAGGCGGGTTCATTGCGGCGGGTATGCTTCTTTTCAGGATAAGGGGTGAGATAGGGCGCGTCGGTTTCCACCAGGAGACGCTCTTTGGAGACCATGGGGATCATGCTGCGCAGATCACTTCCGCGATCGATCAGGGTGAGGATTCCGGTGACCCCGATATAAAAATCCGCATCGATATAAGCCGTGAGCTCCTTGGCGGTTCCGCTGAAACAGTGGACGACGGCGTCTTTCCCGGGAAGCCCACAAGATGAAAGGATTTCCATGAGTCGTCCGCGGGTGTCCCGCTCGTGTAGGATAACCGGAAGGTCGAGGTCAAGGGCGATTTCCAGTTGTCGTTCGAACCACTTCTCCTGGATGGCTTTCGGGGAGAACATGCGGTTGTAATCGAGCCCGATTTCGCCCCAGGCCTTGACCTTGGGATGTTCGGAAAGGTCCCGCAGCTGATTTAGGATGGCATCGGAACATTCTTTCGAATCATGAGGATGGACTCCCACAGAAGCGAAAATACCGTTGTCGGATTGGGCGATTCGGACGGCTTTTTGTGAACTCTTATCGTCGATCCCGACGACCATGAGGCTAGCGACACCGGCATCCCGGGCGCGGGCGATGACGGCATCGATATCCGGATCGAAGGCGCGGTCATCCAGGTGGCAGTGGCTGTCGAAGAGTCTCATTCCAACCATTATAACAGAGTGGGCCTGTAACGCTTTTTTGTATTCCTAATGGTGATTCACGGCAAATGCAAGGGAAATCCCATTTCAAAAAAACGCTGTTTTCCGACGCGGGTTCCAAGCCATGCAAATCTTTTCATGTGCATGACCGCAACAGAAACGGCGGCACCCGGTCCGCTCGCAGCGATAAAGAGTTAACCCAAAATCCAATAAAAGGCAAGTTTAGGGTCATCGGCGTCTTTTTGATCATTTTCAGACCCGGGAACTCAAGATGATGACCGAATCGGTGATATCAGTCTGCCGCATCCGAGAAGGGGTGCATTTTCATTCGGAGATAGCTCAATCCCTCCCGGATGGCTATATTTACCGGAAGGAGTTTTGTTCCGAATATCGGATTCATGGATGCGATTCTCATAAAAAAATCCTGGTACAAGGACGGGGGGGATTTCTTTGAAACAGCGGTGTGAAATCGTTCAAGACAATCCGGATGGTGGTCTTTAATCGGTATGCAGAAACAGGGCTCCAAAATTCCTTTCCGATTCCTTCGGCCGGCATATCCGAAGAGACGGCAAACCAGGGGTCTGAATTCATAAAAAGAACATCGGCCCTCTCCCGGATGTCCCGCTTCCGGGCTATAGAGCACGCAGAGCGTTGCACCATTTATCGCCCTGTTTTCCAATAAGGGTAACAGACCGTCTACGGCATTTTTTGAAAGGATCTCTGAGGCCAGTGGAAGAGTCTCCAGAACCGTCGCTTCGACATTCCTGCTTTCGCAGCAACGTCCGCAGCGATCCGGACAAGACAAGCCGCTTGCCATTTGGAATTGGGTAATCTTTGTATCGATTTCCTGATAAACGGCTACTATATCGGGTATGAAATCCAATATGATGAGGTTCCATAACTAAGGATGGCTCAATTCTTGGATCGCACCCATCGCCTGCCGTCGGCTCTCCCACGGAACAAAAAGGTGGTCGTGGTAGTAAGCGGAAATGGGATTCACACAGATGCCGGCCCGCGCGAGCGCACTGGTAATGGATGCAAGGAAACCCACCGCAGACAAGGATGAGTGTACGGTCAGTGTTATACAAGCCCACACCTTATGAACAGGCAGACTGTTTTTACTTGCCTGTTCTTGGGTTGTGACAAGGGTAACGCCTTCTTCCTCCCAAAATGTGGCCAGCGGTTCAAAAGGCAACTTACGGAAAGCAAGCTGATCTATTGAGCAAAACACATAGGGCGACTCGTGTAGGACCGGATGCATGGTTGCAAGCAAAGTATTAAGATCTGTTTGGCCATCCATATCGGGTGATTAAAAAATTTGATGAGGGTTCCTTCGATTGACATAACAGAAAAACTGATGTCAAGAATTGGTGCCGGTTGGTATTTTTCCTCCTTTTGTTCTTTACAATGCAAGATGCACCCTTGCAACTTAGCCCGACTTGTTATCCCTATTTGGGCATCCTCGCATTGCCGGATAATAAAGCCAAGCAAATTGTTTGAAACCCATCAGAACATAAATCCCACGATTTGGGCTAAGGGCTGCCAATAAACACCTAATCCAAAGGTGGGGATCATCAGAGCGATGAGGAGCAATTGCGAACCAAGAGATATGTCGGGATAGTGGGATTCGGTCGCGGGTTCCAGAAACATGGCTTTCACGATCCGCATGTAGTAGTAAAGCGAAACCACCGTGTTGAGCGCAGCGACCACGGCCAGCCAGTAAATCTCGCGGGAGATCACCGCGACAAAAAGGTAAACCTTGCCGACGAAGCCGGCAAAGGGAGGAAGTCCGACTAGAGAAAACAGAAAAACAGTCATGGCCACGGCGACAAAGGGCGATTGATTCCCAAGCCCGCGATAAAAATGAATCTCTTCGCTCTCGGCCGTGCCTCCCAAAATCGCCACTACGGCAAATGCGCCTAAATTCATGAACAGGTAAACCGCCATATAAAAAACGACTGCCCTTAAGCCTAAACTGCTCAGGCATACCAACCCCATGAGCAGATAGCCTGCATGGGCGATGCTGGAGTAGGCCAAGAGCCGCTTAACATTGGTCTGGGGGATAGCCGCCAGGTTTCCCCAGGTCATCGTAACAGCGGAGATAAGAGCCAAGATGGCGGGCCAATCGAGGCCGGTTGCTGTCGTATAAAGCTCGTTCCCTTCTCGGGTGGCAAACAGGGGATAGAATAGGCGAATAATCAGGGCAAAAGCAGCACACTTCGGACCCACGCTGAGAAACGCGGTAACGGGTGTCGGTGCACCCTCATAGACATCGGGGCACCAGAAGTGAAAAGGAAAAGAAGCGGCTTTAAAGAGCAGGCCGACCAGAAAAAATAGCATAGAGGGAATAAGAAGCAGCCGGTTGTGGGGTTGTACGCTCACCGATGCCACTGCCTGGCTAATGCCGGAAAGTTCTGTTGTTCCGGCCACACCGAAGACCAGGGAAAATCCGAACAACATGATCCCCGAGGTAAAAGCGCCATAGAGTATATACTTCAGGGCAGCCTCACCACTGCGCAGATCACGGGCTTTGATCCCTACGAGCAGATAGCTCAAAATGCCCATTGTTTCAAAAGCAACGTAGATCATCAGCAAGTCGGTCGCGGCCGTCAGCAGCATCATGCCGATGGTTATAACTAAAACGAGAAATACCGATTCATGGTAATACTGATCTTCGATCTCCTTGCTGCCGTAGATCAGGATGATGGTCACCCCACCGACAACGGCAAAAAAAGGTTTGAAGAAACAACTCAGCCAATCCCAAATGAAGAGATTCGAGAGGTAGGGGATGTTTCCGCCAGGTGAAGGAAGCACCATGAGAGGCAGAAGCGATAGGCCCAATGCCGCTACCCCCATCAATGTGAAAACCATTCGATAACGCCAATAGGGGATGGCTATCCCTGTTATCAGCAGCAGCAGGGCGCCTGTAGAAAGCACAATTTCAGGTCCAAGAAGCGAAAGGCTTCGGATGTTGTCAACGATGAAGGCCTCGGTGGTCAAACTGTCTATCCTTTGTTGAGTTCAAACTTATTTCTGCCGATGAGCATGGAATATATTTTCAGGCAACTTTTTAAAGTTGTCCGCATTCAGCGCAAGACCAAGTCTACGGTATGTTTCAGGCTTGTGCCGATCAGATCCAGCACCGGCATTGGATAAAACCCGAGAAGCACCACGATCAGGGCTAAAGGTGTCAGTGTAAATACTTCGCGCAGGTTGATCTCCGGAAGGCCGGCATACTGCTCCTTGACAGGTCCTAAAAAAACGCGCTGCATTGTCCAGAGAAAATAGCCTGCCGTGAGGACGATTCCGGAGGTAGCCGTAATCGTATAGACTCGATACTGCTGGAATGAGCCGATCAGCACCAGGGCTTCACTGATGAAGCTGGAGAGCCCGGGCAACCCTAAAGCCGCAAAAAACGCCAGACCGGTATATCCCGCGTAGATCGGCATGGTTTTGGCGAGTCCGCCGAAACCGTCGATGATGCGGTGATGGGCGCGGTCGTAGATCACCCCTACCAGAAGAAAGAGCATGGCGGTCACTGTGCCGTGGTTGAACATCTGAAGAACGGCGCCGTTGATGGCTGTAGTGTTGGTAAACACGGATATGCCCAAGACCACAAAACCCATGTGGCTGATGCTGGAATAGGCAATCAACTTCTTCAGATCCTGCTGGGCCATGGCACAAAGGGCGCCATATATAATACTGATCACACCGAAAAGAGCCACGTAGGGAGCAAAGACAAAAGCCATGTCCGGAAGCAGGGGGTAAGAAATCCGTAAAATCCCGTAAGCCCCCATCTTCAAAAGAACGCCGGCCAGAATGACGCTGACGGCGGTCGGCGCTTCCACATGGGCATCCGGAAGCCACGTATGAAGAGGGACCACCGGTATCTTGATGCAGAAGTTGATCAGAAGTGCGAAGTAGCAGAGCCAGCGGATGGTCGTGTTTAGAAGCAGGCTTTGGTGCATGCTCTGATCGGCCAGGATCATCAGATCAAAAGAGTGCAGGCCCGTAGTCGGTTCGGCCGACCCGAAGAAAAAAACCACCATGACGATGAGCATCAATACGCTGCCCACCAGTGTAAATAAGAAGAACTTGATGGCGGCGTATTCCTTTTTGGGACCGCCCCAGATGCCGATGAGGAAGTACATGGGGAGCAACATCAACTCCCAGAAAACATAAAACAGGAAGAAATCCAGAGCGCAGAAAACGCCCATCATGCTGGTATCCAGCAGCAAAAAAAGGGCAAAATAGCCCCGGACGTGCTGCCGGATGTTCCAGGAGGCGACGATGCATAGGAAGGAGAGCATGGCTGTCAGCAGGACCATGAGGATGCTGATCCCGTCGATTCCCACGGAGTAGCTTATGTTGAAAGCTTTTATCCAGGGTGCCCTTTCCACATACTGAAATGCCGCGTCTGCAGGATCGAATTGGTTGTAAAGCTGGGCCACCCACCAAAGCGGAATAGCGGTGCTGATCAGAGCCAGGGTCTTCATCAGGTTGGGAAGGCGTTTGGGCACAAAGAGGATGGCAACCGCCCCCACCAGTGGGGAAAAAATAATCCAAGAAAGTAGATGTTCGGCAAACATCATCAGGTCCTCCCTACAGGTCCGACAAGCGGCTATTTTCTAGAAGCCGATCCGCCAGACCCGCAGCAATCAAAGCAAAAGCAGGATTATGTATAGGCCGAAAAGTCCAAAAGCAACCGAGTATAGGTAGTGTTGAATCTTGCCGGTATGAAGGCGGCGGAGCTGATCCCCGCACTTTTGAACGACCCCTGCCAGGCCGTTCACGACGCCGTCTACCACCTGCAGATCCTCCCAGCCCACCAGGACGGCGAGCTTCGTGGTGAGCCAGGATGTCAGGTTCACTCCGGCATCGATTCCGTTCAGGTCAAAATGCCCGGCTATTTTAGCAAGTTTCACCAACGGACTTATGAATAGAAACTGGTAGAGCTCATCCACAAAGAACAAACGGCTGAGCATCCGGTAAATGCCGGCAAACCGTGAGGCAGCGCGCGCAGGAATCTCGGTGTGCTTGACATAACAAAGCCAGCCGCCGCAGATTCCGGCTACGGCCACAGCCGAGGAGAGTCCCATCAGCAGGACTTCCATCCCATAGGCGTGGACAACGGGATCGGAACCGCCATGGTCGCCGAGCACCGGTTTTAAGAAACTCTCAAGTGCATGGGGCAGATGAGTCGGGGCTGGAAGCCCCATGGCCCCGCCGATCACCGCCAGCACGGCAAGAGCCATCAAAGGCCCGGTCATAACCGGTGGAGACTCATGCAGGTGGTGCGCCTCCTCCGGAGTGCCGCGATATGTGCCGGCAAACGCCAGGATGACCAGCCGAGTCATGTAGAAAGCCGTCAGGCTGGCAGTTATCAGGCCCAAAGCCCAAAGCGCTTTCCCCAATCCGGGCACGGGCAGATGGCTGGTGAAGACGGCCCAAAGGATTTCGTCTTTGCTCATGAACCCCGATAATGGGGGCACTCCGGAAATGGCCAAGTATCCGGCCATGAACGTCAGGAATGTCCACGGCATATAGCGCCTCAGCCCGCCCATATGCCGGAGATCATTGTGGTGCACGGCATGGATGACACTGCCGGCCCCGAGGAAAAGCAGGGCCTTGAAAAAGGAATGTGTTACCAAGTGAAAGATCCCCGCGCTGAAAGCCGCAACCCCAACCGCCATGAACATAAAACCCAGCTGGCTGATGGTGGAGTAAGCTAAAACGCGCTTGATGTCGTTTTGAACCACCGCCAGGGTAGCCGCTCCAAAGGCGGTTACCCCTCCCACAATGGCGACCACAGCCAGGGCGGCAGGTGCCGACAGGAAAAGAAAATTGAGCCGGGCAATCATGTAAACTCCGGCTGTGACCATGGTGGCGGCATGAATAAAGGCGCTTACCGGTGTGGGGCCCGCCATGGCATCGGGCAGCCAGACATACAGCGGGATCTGTGCCGACTTGCCGGTTGCACCCACGAATAACAACAGGGCTACCCAGGTAGCCACTTCGATGTTCCAGATCGGGCGCGCGGTGATCAGCCGGGGCATGGCTTCTTGCAACTGCCCGAAGCTCAAACCGGTTACTGCGCCGCCGCTCGTTTCGAAGAGGGTCCAAAAGAGGAGCATCAGGCCCACAAAGAAGCCGAAATCTCCCACGCGATTCACGATGAACGCCTTCATTCCGGCCCGGGCCTTATCCAGATCGGTGAACCAGAATCCGATGAGCAAATAGGAGCAAAGGCCGACCCCTTCCCATCCCACGAACATGACCAGGAGGTTGTCCGCCAGCACCAGCAGCAGCATGGAAAAGGTAAAGAGGTTCAGATAGGCAAAGTAGCGCGGTTGGCTGTCATCGCCGGCCATGTATCCCACGGAGTACAGGTGAATGAGGAATCCCACTCCGCTGACGACCAGGCACATGACAGCGGATAAAGGGTCCATGCGGAAAGCCAATTCCAGGCTGAAACGCCCTTGATCCCAGCTGATCAGGAGCCATTGATACAAGGATTGGATCACGAGCCGCTCTTTTGGCTCTTCGATGCCAAGGAGAGTGAAAAAACCTGCCACCGCGATCCAGAAGGAAAGAAACACACTGACGCAGCCGATCATAGGCACGGCCCGGCCGGGGAGCTTCTTCCCCAACAACCCGTTCATCACCGCTCCCGCAAGGGGCAGGCATGGGATCGTCCAAATCATCGACTGTAAGCTTTGAGGGTTCACCGGCTTATCCGTGCAACTGTTGATATTGCTCTATATCGACCGTCTTCAGCATGCTGTAAAGCGACAGGACAATCGCTATGACTGCCGCCGCCTCGGCTGCAGCGATGGCGATAACAAACAGGGCAAAGACTTGCCCGCTGATCAGCGGAGCCCCTTCAGGTGCCTCCAGAAAACGGGAAAATGCGACAAAATTGAGGGCGCCCGCGTTCAGCACAAGCTCGATTCCCATGAGCACCCTGATGGCGTTCCGACGGGTGAGGACCGTAAAGAGGCCCAGGCAAAAAAGAAGGGAACTGACCATTAAAAAGCTCGATAGGCTGTAAGTCATGATCACTCACCTCTTTGTTTCCGTCTGATAATGAAGACTGAAGGGGAGAGGTCGCTGCGAACGCTGTGCCGAACGATCAACACCGCCCCGACCAAGGCTGCTAGGAGCAGCAGAGAGGCCACTTCGAAGGGGATCAGGTACTTGCCGAGCAGCAGGTTGCCGATCGCTTGCGATGCAGGGGTAGGAGGCGGCGGTGCAGACCCAACCGGCCAAAGGAAATGCGTTGCCGCCACCATCAGCACCGCGAGAATGATCCCTGTGAGGCCGGCGGCCAAAAGACGGCCGGGAAGATTTACCGACAACGGTGAGAGCCTTGCGCCCTGGGTCATCATGACACCGAAGATAATCAGTACCATAATCCCTCCGATGTAAATGATCACCTGAACGACCCCGACGAAATCGGCCCCCAGCAGCACAAAAAGCCCGGCAATGCCGAAGAGGGTGAAGAGCAGAGAGAAAGCCGCATGCACGATGTTGCTCGAAAGCGCTACCCACAAGGAGGGGATGATCGCCATCAGCACGAAAACGTTAAAGATGATCGTTTTCATCTTCTTTCTTTTCCTTCCGACTTTTTTCCGGTTTTTGCGAAGCTTCCGCCGACAGGCGCAACCTTTCGCGCCGCACTTCGGCCGGGATGAATTCTTTTGCCAAGGCATCGAAGTCGAAGGTACTGGCTTCGAATTGACGCGTGAAAAAAACCGCACCCGTAGGGCAACTTTCTACACAGAGTCCGCAGAACATACATTTGGCATAGTCAATGGTATAAGTCAGCGGTGCCTTGCCCTTGCGACCCTCAATCCGCACTCCCTTCACCGCGATGACATCAATGGGGCAGATCTGCATGCACAGCAAACATGCAATGCATTGTGGTTCATTGTAGCCGAGCAGTCCCCGGAACCGGTCCGCAACCCGTCTGCTCAGCGGCCCACGATAGTTCTGAGCGGCGCCCAGAAGGAGCTCGAAGGGCTGCTTGGCAGAACCGTTCGGCAAAAAGGCGTCCTTAGGTTTCCCCTCGAAAACGTCATAGGATGGGTATTGAAGAGTCACTTTGCGCTCGAAAAAAGCGGTTTTGAAAGTAATCCACATCCCGGTGGCGATCGTGTTGACGCTCTCGTAGATATTGCGGAAATAATTCGCGATGTTGCCGGAGATCATGGCCCACCCTTCCTTAAGGATTGAAGAGGCACAGCCAAAAGCCCTGGCCGACAAGGCAAACGAATCCCAAGGGGATCATGTATTTCCAGCACACGCTCATCAACTGGTCTACGCGCAGCCGGGGCAATGTCCAGCGCCACAACAAGATCACGAAGGCAATTACCATCGCCTTGGAAAAAAAGGTCAGGAATGGAACGAGATACTGAAAAACAAGCTCATAAATCGACGGGAGCCGACTGCGCAGGGGCCAGTGCAGGAGCAATGCCAGGGTGGCGAAGGCGGCGAGCAGGCCCAGGAGCAGCAATTCCGAGTTCATGCGCACCAATCGACTGGGCAACAAGGCCGATTTGCGAAGCACATCGGCGCTAAAGGCCCGCATCGCTTTCCAAGCAAACCAGATGCAAGGCAGCA
>PCSF01000234.1 GCA_002771315.1 Desulfobacterales bacterium CG23_combo_of_CG06-09_8_20_14_all_52_9
TTTCAACGGCGCTTGACGGCGCCCTGATCATCGAGCCGGATGTATTTTCAGACCATCGAGGCTTTTTCATGGAAACCTATCACCAAAAACGGTACCAAGAACACGGCATCCAAACGGTGTTCGTGCAGGACAACCTTTCCAAATCTACTCGGGGTACCCTGAGGGGTCTGCACTATCAGATTCGGCATCCCCAGGCTAAACTGGTTCAGGTGATCGATGGAGAGATCTACGATGTGGCGGTGGACATCCGACCGGGATCTCCATTCTTCGGAAAATGGCTCGGGGTTTTCCTTTCCGGGAAAAATAAGAGGCAGCTCTTCATTCCGGAAGGCTTCGCCCACGGCTTTTGTGTTCTCAGTGAAACTGCGTTTTTTTCTTACAAATGCTCGGCTTTTTACGCCCCCAACGACGAGGGGGGTATTTTATGGTCCGATGCGGAGCTGGGAATCGATTGGCCGATTCAGGACCCCTTGATCTCTGAAAAAGACAGCCATTTCCTCCGTCTTTCTCAAATATCCAAAGAAAGTCTTCCCTTGCTGAAAGATATGCCATGACGATTGCCATCATCGGATCCAACGGACAACTGGGACATGAACTGGCGGACTCGGCCCGATTATGTTGCATGGATGCGGCGGCGGCCGATTTGCCCGAAGTGGACATCACGGACGCTTTTTCAGCGGAAAAATTCCTGAAAAGTATCCGGCCCTCCGTCGTCATCAATGCGGCGGCTTACACCAACGTGGACCAGGCGGAATCCGACGTAAAAACGGCTTTTGCCGTCAACAGCCAGGGTCCTGAAATACTGGCCCGGATCTGTAAGGGTTTGAACGCCCCCCTGATTCACATCTCCACCGATTATGTTTTTGACGGGAAAGCCAAGGTTCCCTACCGGGAGTCCGATCCCGTCAACCCTTTGGGCGTTTACGGCCGGAGCAAAGAGGAAGGAGAGAGAAAAGTTCGCTTGATTTTTAATTCCCATGTCATCATTCGCACCGCATGGCTCTACAGCCCGTTCGGGAATAATTTCGTTAAGACCATGCTCCGTCTGGGGAAAGAAAAAGAGGAACTGCGCGTGGTTGCCGATCAATACGGTTCTCCCACCTGTGCCGCCGATCTGGCCAAAGCCACCCTTGAAATCATCAGACTCATCCATAAGGAAAAGGCCCTCAAGTGGGGAACCTATCATTTTTCCGGCCACGGCGTTACCACATGGCATCGGTTCGCTGAAACCGTATTCGAGTCGGCCGGGAAATACACTCTTCTGAAGGTGGCAAGATTACACCCGATACCCACCGAGGAATATCCGACGCCGGCGATACGGCCCAAATACAGCGTCTTAGATTGCTCCCTGATCCGGCGCCACTGGGGAATCGTGCCTCGACCGTGGCAGGAGAGCCTTAAAGAAACCATCGATCGAATTTTCAAAAACGACGCTCAGACTTTCGGACATTGAAAGGAATCCGCCTTCACTCTTTCTAATCGACGACCAAGGAAGAATTCGAAATGCGAGGATATGTTCAGGTCTACACGGGAAACGGAAAAGGAAAGACCACGGCCGCACTTGGCTTGGCTCTGCGGGCGGTCGGTGCAGGCCTGAAGGTCTTCATCGGACAATTCATCAAACTGGGAGAGTACAGCGAGATCAAGGCACTCAGGCGATTTTCAGACCAAATCCAGGTGGAGCAATTCGGTCTGGGACGATTCCTGAAAGGCCGCCCTTCCCCGGAGAATATCGCTGCGGCCCGGAAGGGACTCGCCCGGATTCGTGAGGTCATGGCGAGCGGCCAGTATCAGCTGATCATCCTGGAGGAGGCCAACGTGGCAGCGAAACTGGGCCTCATCACGGTTCAAGACATTCTGGACATCATCGAGGCCAAGCCTGATGATGTGGAACTGGTCATCACGGGAAGACATGCCTCCCGCCGGATCATCGACGCCGCAGACCTTGTCACCGAAATGAAATCCATCAAACATTACTTCGATAAAGGGGTCGAGGCGCGCCTTGGCATCGAAAAATGAGAAAAAAGCACCTTGTCTTGCCGTTTTCGGGACAGGCTCTGAAGTGGGAAAGAGTATCGTCGTCACGGCGTTGGCCCGGTTTTTCGTCAATAGCGGAATCCGCGTGGCGCCTTTCAAGTCCCAGAACATGTCGAATAATTCCGGTGTCACACCCGAAGGGCTGGAGATGGGCCGTGCTCAGATCGTCCAGGCTGAAGCGGCCCGCATCCCTCCCCACGTGGACATGAATCCCATTCTATTGAAACCCACCGATGAAACCGGTTCCCAGGTAGTGCTCATGGGAAAGGCCGTCGGTACCCTTTCCGCAAGCCGGTATTACCGGCACAAAACGGCCCTCTTCGATAAAGCCAGGGCAGCATTGAACCGGCTGCGAATGCGTTACGACGGTGTGCTCATCGAAGGCGCCGGATCCTGCGCCGAGGTCAACCTGATGGAGTGCGATATCGTTAATTTTAAGATTGCGGAAATCGCCGACGCCCCGGTGATATTGGTGGCCGACATCCACAAGGGCGGGGTATTTGCGCAAATCGTGGGAACCCTGGAATGCCTTTCCCGAGAGCACCGAAACCGCATCGCCGGAATCCTCATCAATCGCTTTCGTGGAGATCCGGAACTTTTTTCCGAGGGCGTCACATGGATTCAAAAAAGGACCCGAAAACGGGTCCTCGGGGTTCTCCCTTGGTACGATGGAATCCGCATCGATGCGGAAGATTCGGTGGTGCTCGAAAACCCCGGACCAACCTCACGGAAATCCTCCAAACAGGCTTCCATCGCCGTGATCCGTATCCCCCACATTTCCAACTTCACCGATTTTGAGCCCCTTTTTGCCGTCGCCGGCCTGAATGTCTTTTTCATTGAAAAGGCGCAAGATCTCTCCTCGTTTCGAGCCGTCATCTTGCCGGGGTCCAAGAACACCCGAAGCGATCTTAAATGGATACACGAAACCGGATTCCGTGAAGCTCTTTGCTCCTATGTGAAAGCCGGCGGCCACCTGCTTGGGATCTGCGGCGGATATCAGATATTGGGTCAAAACATCCGTGATGAAAAGGGGCTGGAAGGCAAATCGGGATCGAGCCGAGGATTATCCTTCCTTCCCGTCGAAACTCATCTTCGGGCCTTAAAACAAACCACGCGCACCCGGTTTTACTGGAAAGACACCGAGGCCTTCGGATACGAAATCCATATGGGAAAAACCCGACGGCTTGGGGGAAAAGCCCTTTTCAGAATCTTTGCGCGAAATGACCGCACCTGTCATGATGAAGACGGATGTGCGTCCGACGACCACCGAATCCTGGGAACCTATATCCACGGGCTCTTCGATACCCCGGAAATCACCAAACGGTGGCTTGAAACCCTGGGGCTTTCGCATCTGAAAGTCCCCGAAAAAGCCGGGCCGGCCGCAAGAAACAAACAATACGATCTCTTGGCTGAGCATTTTCAACGGCATGTGGACATGGATCGTATATCATCCATTTTCGTGAACCCTTTGAATCAAAACTTGATGAAATCGTAAAAACTCAAAATTGGGATGGCAAAGTAAAAAGATTCAGATGCAAGGCGCGCAAATCCTGAGGAATGAGGCGTAGTTATAGATACGCCGCAATGACGAAGGATGCAGCGCAACGCAGCAGATGGACTTTTTACGAAGTCATCAAAACTTGAAATGAAAGACTCGACTCTGATCATCGGGGGCGCCCGAAGCGGAAAGAGCCGCTTTGCCCTGAAAATGGCTGAAAAACGCACCTCGGGGGAAAAAGCCTTCGTGGCAACCTGCATCCCCACCGACGAGGAGATGCGGGATCGCGTGGCTCATCACCGACGCGAAAGAGGCCCATCCTGGAAAACCCTTGAAGTCCCCCTATACATCGCGGAAGCGGTTTTGGAATCGAGCCGGTGGGCAGAGATGATCCTGGTGGACTGCCTCACCCTGTGGGCGAATAACCTCCTCTGCCAAACCCAAGACGAGGCTGAGATCGATCGATACGTCGAAACGCTTGCCGAAGCCATTGAAACGGCGCAATGCCCTCTCATTTTAGTCACTAACGAGGTTGGAACCGGCATCGTTCCGGAAAACCCCGCGGCCCGACGCTTCAGGGATGTGGCCGGCCGGATCAATCAGCAGGCCGCCGCCGCCTGCTCCCGTGTTTTCTGGATGGTGGCGGGCATTCCGGTCCCCGTCAAGTCGCCGGATACCCTATGACACCCCTGATTGCCGCACTGCAGTTTCTGACGTTATTGCCCCTCGGAAAGCCCCGAGAGACCGATCCCGAAAAGTTGGTTTTCTTTTTTCCCCTAGCCGGCTTCGTGATCGGGGGTGTGCTGGTCTTCTTCGACCTTCTTTTTTTACATTTCGGATCCGCTGTTACCGCCGCATCCCTTGATGTGGCCCTCTTGGCTCTGGTCACGGGTGCGCTGCATCTGGACGGACTGGCCGATACCGCAGACGGTCTTCTGGCACACCGGGAAAGGGAAAAAGCGCTGACTATCATGAAGGATAGCCGGGTCGGCGCCATGGGCCTTGTGGTGACGATCTGTGCGCTCTTGATCAAATGGTCGGGCCTGATGGGTCTGGAGATGCATCGCAACCTTTGTCTTTTCATCGTCCCGGCCTATGCCAGGGCCGTAATCATTCCGGCAATATTTCTTCTGCCCTACGGTCGCCCTGAAGGCGGAACAGGAACCTTCCTCTTTGAAAAACCTTTACGGCCATGGATCCTTTCGGGGGTTCTGATTCCGGTCATCGCCTCCCTGCAGCTGGGTGAGCGGGCACTCTGGGTTAACAGCGCCTTTCTTTGCATCGGCTCGGCGCTGGTGTTTTTTTACCGCAGGCGGATGGGCTGTATCACCGGGGATATGATGGGCGCCATGGTGGAAATCATGGAATCCGGGCTCTTTTGCATCCTTTCCATGGGAGATCTCGGATGATCATCGGACACGGAGGCAACATTCATACTTTAGCCCGGCAAATCGGATGCGCTCCCGGAGAGATCCTGGATATGAGCAGTAATATCAATCCCCTTGGTCCGATGCCGGAACTGATGGCGCATCTTCAGGAAGCCCTCCGGTCCATCTCCGCGCTTCCTGAAGTCGATGCCGGGGAGCTGCTTATTTCTGCTGCCGCCCGGTTCGGGGTCGATGCTGACGGCATAGCCGCCGGAAACGGCACCACCGAATTCATTTACGCCCTTCCGAAAATACTGGGCATCCGGAAAGCCCTAATTCTCGGCCCAACCTACGCCGACTATGAGGACGCCTGCCTCCGCCATGGCGCCGAAGTTCATCATCTCATCGGAAACGCAACCGACGCCTTTATCCCGGACATGTCGCGAATTCAGTTCATGGCGCCTTTCTTCGATACGGTCTTTATCTGCAATCCCAACAATCCCACAGGAATCCTCATCCCTAAAAACGAGGTGGAATCCCTTCTTTCCGATTTTCCGAAAACCCGTTTCATCATCGACGAATCATATCTGCCCTTCGTGGAAGGCGGTGAAACCCAAAGCCTCATCCCTTTCAACGCTCCAAATCGGATCGTTCTATATTCTCTCTCCAAGATCTTCTCAATCCCCGGCCTCCGTGCGGGATTGATGTTTTTCCACCCCCGGCTGAAAAAGGCGGTTTACCGGAGGCTTGTACCCTGGAGCGCCAACACTTTATCTCAGTCCGCCGTCTTATTCTTGATGAACCATCCGGAATTATCCCAAAAATTTATTGAAAAAAGCAGGCGCTTCCTACAAAAGGAAAAGACATGGTTTTTAAAGCAGTTTGATTCCATGGAAGAAATCCGCTTCTTTTTAAGCCGGACCGCCTTTATGATCGGATGTCTTGCCAATCGTCATGAAGCCACACGGATCTGCAGCCACTTGGCGCAGCACCGGATACTGATCCGCAACTGCAAGAATTTTTCGGGGCTTTCGGATCAATATGTGCGTATTTCCATAAAAACCCGGTCATACAACCGAAAATGTGCCCGACATATGCTGGAATACCTGATGAAGGAGGGTTTCTAACGTTCGGGCGCGACATCAAGGGAGAAAAAGATGGAAAAGCTCAGAAAACGCGACGATTTTAAGACGGTTTGGCCCCTGATTTGGGTATGGATCTGGTTTGCCGTGTTTTTACCTTGGTCCCATGCCGGCATGGCAGTACTTCTGATCACCGAGAAAGAGGCGGCCATGGAAGATGCGCCGATGAAAGCCCCCGGCAGCAAAATTTCACAGATGGAGCCGATGAAGGGGCCGATGATCATCGTCAACAATCCCAAGGATGGAGAAAGCTGCCGGGCGCCCCTGATGGTGGACCTGCATTTTGAAACGCGGCCGGATTCCGCCGTGGATCTAGAAACCTTGAAAGTACTTTACAGGAAAATGATTTCTATCGATATCACCGATCGTATCCGGCCCTACGCGACGGAAAAAGGGATTTATATCCCAGAGGCCGATATCCCCAAAGGCAATCACACAATCGAAATCCGGATTGCAGACAACCGGGGAAATTATTCCTTTCGGGAACTGGTTTTTTCAATCCAATAGACCCATTTGAAACCAAAGAACCCAGGCGCCCATTGAGCTTCGAAGGGTCAAGAAGGAACCAACGAAATTCCATTCCGTTCCGTTCGAGGCATTGTCAAAATCAGCCTGAGCTGATAGGATAAATAATTACAAACGCCGGGGATCGACTTTTATATCGCTTTTAATAAGTTATGTGAACATAATGCGTCATAGGTGTTACAAATGGATGCCGATGCTGCCCTTTATCCTGATGGGAGTCCTTTTGCTTGCAAGTTTTCAGGTCTCGGCAAAAGAAGTCGTGGATCAACTGGGTCGTCGGGTACGGGTTCCGGAGCATCCCATCCGCATTGTGGCACTGGCGCCTAGCATTACTGAGATTGTCTTTGCGCTGGATGCCGGCGACCGTCTCAAGGGCGTGACCCGGTTCAGCAACTTTCCGCCTCAAGCCGAGAATCTCCCGAAGGTGGGCTCCTACGTGCAGTTGGATCTGGAAAAGATCATGGCCATCCAGCCGGACCTATGTATCGCCGTAAAAGACGGCAATCCCAAAGAAATCATCGAACGTCTCGACCGTCTGGGGGTTCCGGTCTACGCCGTGGACCCTCGAAATCTGCGCGCCTTGACGGAGACGATACTGGAAATCGGAAACCTTCTCGATGTCATGCCCAGAGCGAAAAACCTGGTGCAACAAATGGAGGAAAAAACCCGAATCATCACCTCCAAAATCGCCGGAGCGACTCAACGCCCCGCCGTCTTCTTCCAGATCGGAATTGCCCCCATTATCTCTGCGGGGACCGATACATTCATTCATGAACTCATCACCCTTGCCGGAGGGATCAATCTGGCCCAAGGGCCCACCCCTTATCCGAGATTCAGTCGGGAACAGATCCTTTCCCTGTCTCCGGAGGTTTTCATCATCACCACCATGACCCGGGGGGTAAGTTTCGATCAGATTAAGGCCGAGTGGCAGCGTTGGCCCCAGATGCCGGCGGTGAAAAACAACCGGATTCACCTCATCGATTCCGACCTGGTGGATCGGGCCTCCCCGCGCCTGGTGGAAGGATTGGAAGTTCTGGCCCAACTGATCCATCCGATGCTTTTCAGGTAGATCCGGTGACTTCAAACTACCCATCATTGCCCCAAAGGATCCTGTTTGTGTCCCTTTTATTCGGCGTCGTTCTATGTATCTCTGCAGCATTCGGCCTTTCCCTGGGATCCAGCCGGAATTCCTTCCAGGAGATGATCCGCTCCGTCATGGGCAAAGAAACCGCGGATCCCATGATCAGCGCCATCATCTGGAAAATCCGCCTCCCTCGAGTCCTGATGGCCGCCCTGGTAGGCGCCGCGCTAGCCCTTGGAGGCCTGGTGTTTCAGGCCCTTTTGCGGAATCCTTTGGCAGAACCTTACATCCTCGGAATTTCGGGCGGATCCGCCATCGGAGCTATCCTGGGAATTCTTATGGGCCTGTCCCGATTTCCCGGGGTCGGTCTCCTGGCTTTCCTGGGGAGTCTTTCCACGCTGGCAATGATCCTCCTGATGGCCTCCGGGAAAGGCATGCTGAAAAAGGATTCCCTTTTACTATCCGGCGTCATGATCAACGCCTTTTGTGGTGCGGTGATCATGTTTCTCGTTTCCATCACCCAGGATGCCCGTCTCCATAATATCATCTTCTGGCTCATGGGCGATCTGTCCCTCGCCGACCTTCATCAGGTCGGGATCCTGGCCGCTCTGCTCATACCCTGTTTTGCCCTCCTTTTCTGGCTTTCCCATACGATGAACCTGCTTTTGATGGGAAAAGAAATGGCCCAGAGCATGGGGGTGAACATCGTGGCCGCAACCGTTTATCTTCTGTCGATCACATCCTTTATCGTCAGCGTCACGGTGAGCCACTGTGGTCTGCTGGGATTTGTCGGACTCGTGATGCCGCATCTTTTAAGGATGTTGCTCGGCTCGGACCATCGGATCCTGGTTCCGGCCTGCATCCTGGGGGGTGGAACTTATATGATACTGTGTGATCTTCTGGCACGCAGCCTCCCGGGACAGGGAGAGATTCCGGTAGGCGTTATCACGGCCCTGTTTGGTGCCCCCTTATTCATTTTCCTGCTCCTGAAATCCAAGACATGAGCACAGCATTATCCATATCGAATCTGACCCACTCCTACGGGAACAGAATTACGCTGGAGGATCTCTCCTTTTCGGTGAGAAAGGGGGAATTCTTCATCATCATCGGACCCAACGGTTCAGGTAAAACCACCCTCATGAAAGTGTCCGCAGGAATCGAAAAGTACCAAAAAGGCCGGATAGACATCTTCGATAAATCCGACCGGCGCTATTCCAGGAAAGAACTGGCAAGAGTTGTGGCCTATGTTCCCCAGACCTTTCCGGTTGACTTTCCTTTTACGGTCAAGGAGGTGGTGATGATGGGCCGATCGCCGCATTTGGGGATGCTCGGCTTTGAACGCGACCATGATCAAAAAATTACCGAAGCAGCCATGACTTTTACGCAAATCGACGGGCTTGCGGAACGGAAGATGGATCGCATCAGCGGAGGAGAACGCCAGCGGGCCATCATCGCACGGGCCATCTGTCAGGAACCCCGGATCATCCTTCTGGATGAGCCCACGGCCTCCCTGGATCTGGCGCACCAAATCCGGATCATGGACTTGATGGAACGGCTCAAGGAGGAAAAGGGGGTGACCATCGTCATGGTCTCCCACGATGTCAATTTAGCCGCCCTCTATGCCGATACGCTGCTGATCCTCAAAGAAGGACTATCTGTAGGAATGGGGCCGCCTCGTGAGGTGCTCACATTTGAAAACCTGGAAAAGGCTTATGGGTGCATTCTCCTGGTGGATCAAAGCCCCCTGGGCGCTTTGCCGCGGATAACCCCTGTGCCCCGGAAATTCATCCGGGTCTCCCGCGAAAAAAAACAACCCCAAGCGAACCGATAAAGAAAATAATTGTTTTTTTGCCATCAAATCCTCCTTATTCGCTCTTCACGATCACTTATGAGAACTTCCCTCTTGATTTTTGAGGGGCTTTTGTGATTTGAAACTCCAAAGGCTGAAACGGAATGCAGCATAAGCTTCCGATTCCCTCATGAATTGGAATAGAAAAAGGCTTTTGGAAAGGTCATTGCCATGGAGGTCAAATTTCACGTCGACAAGAATAATATAGCCACACTGGTCTGCCCGAAATGCAACTGGACAAAGACGATTGATACCACCAAATATCTTGGCGCTGAAAAGGAAATCAAGCTCAGGATCCGCTGCAGGTGTGAAAATACATACATTGCCGTGCTTGATCGAAGGAAATCCCATCGAAAAGACACGGACTTTTATGGTACATTCGTCAAGACCCATCTGCCGGGCACCTATATTTCGGAAAAAGACGGCCTTACCGGCGAAACCACCATCGTGAATCTGTCGCGTGAGGGGATGCGATTTCAAACCATCGGGAAGGTCTTGCTCAAACCCGGAGATCAAATCCGGTTGGAGTTTCACCTGGACGACCGGAATCGGTCCCGGATTCGAAAGCGCGCCGTTGTGAAAAGCGTCACCGGGTCGGAAGTCGGTGCACAATTCGCGACGGTGGACCCCACCGATGCCAGCGACGTAGCCATCGGCTTTTACCTGCTTTCCAAGCCATGAACCTGTTTCTATCCCGATCGAAGCATTTATGCCTTTATTGAACCGGGTTGTTTGAAGGCGGGCCCTTTTTTATTTGCTTTTCCCGGTTTTTTTCGCCTGTAAATATCTTTTTTTCTCTGTCTTAGATGGAGGTTTAACTTGGAATTTTCGCGCATGTTCCATCCCGAGACCATTGCCGTCGTCGGGGTGTCACTCACCAATGACCGGCACCCGGCCAATGTCATTTATAATAAGATCCACCTGAGATATCCGGTCAAGGTGTACCCCGTGAACCCCCGTGGAGGATTCCTTCAGAGCAACCGGGTTTATCCCAGCATCGGGGATATCCCTTCTGCCGTCGATCTGGCGGTGATTGCAGCCCGGGCTGAGTTCGTGGAAGAAATCCTTAAAGCGTGCATTGAAAAGGGCGTTGGGGGTGCTGTCATCGTATCGGGCGGTTTTGCCGAGAGTAACCGGACCGATCTTCAGAAAAACCTGGTATGTCTGGCCCGGGAAGCGGACTTTCCGTTCATCGGGCCCAACTGCCTCGGTATTTACGCGCCCAACCGGTTCGATACCTTTTTTCTCCCGGGAGAACGGATCATCCGACCCAATCCCGGCTCTGTAGCCATCATCAGTCAAAGCGGGGGTGTGCTGGTTGACCAGATGGTGAAATTTTCAGAGCAAGGAGTGGGTCTCAGCCTGGCAGTCAGTATCGGCAACAAGGCCCTCATCCGCGAGTTGGACCTCATCCATCATCTAGACCAGGACCCTGATACGCGGGTCATTGCTCTATATATTGAAGGGTTTGAAAAAAACGAAGGACGGCTCTTTGTGGAAACCGTCCGCGGTATCCAAAAGCCCGTCATTGTCTTAAAGGCCGGGAAAACCGCGGAAGGAAGCCGTGCTGCGACCAGTCATACCGCCTCTCTGGCGGGGGATTACCGGGTCTTTTCAGAAGTGCTGGCTCAGCAGGGGATTTTGGAGGCTAGAAATGAGTTCGAGATGGTCTCCTTCTGCGAATCCTTGAGCTGTTATCACCGGCCCATCTCGGGCAACATCGGCATCATCACGGCCAGTGGAGGACATGGTGTCCTTGCCTCCGACGCTTGCACTACACACGGTCTCTCGGTTCCTCAGCTTGGAGATGCGGATCGGGCAGGGATCCGGGAAAGCCTCTCGGAAAGGCTCCGTGCCATCGCATCTTTGCAAAACCCCATCGATCTCACCGGAAGCGCCGAAGACGACGATTTCGTTGCCGCAGCCACCGGCCTGAGCCAGGTGCCGGGTATCGATTGTGTGATTCTTTTGCTGTTGCCCTATTCCCCAGGAATCAGCTCGGATTTAGGAGCCCGCATGAGTTATATATTCCGGGGCCAGAACAAGCCTCTGATCGCCTACGTACCGCACCATGAAAAATATCGCATGCTTATCGAAGGGTTCGAACTCAACAACGTCCCTGTTGCTTCTTCCATCGACGGAGCTGTCCTTATGGCGGAAGCCCTCAGGAGGTGCAGACCATGCTGAATCTTAAAATCGAAGAGATCCTCATCCAGGCTCAAAAGTCCGGGTGGGTCATGGAGCCCGAAGCCAAGCGTCTGCTCTCTATGGCCGGAATCCCGGTGCCGGCGCTTAAGTGGATAAAAACCGAGTCAGGGGCACTCCAGGCCGCCAGAAGTATCGGGTATCCCGTGGTGGCCAAAGTGGTGTCGCCGGAAATCCTCCACAAATCGGATATCGGCGGCGTAGTAGTGGGAATCGACGATGATGCCCGGCTTTCCGAAGTCTATCGACGATTCAGTGCCATGAAGGGTTTTGCAGGGATCCTGGTGGAAGAAATAGTTACCGGGATGGAGATGATCGTCGGCGCCAAGATCGATTACCAGTTCGGCCCGGTCGTTCTGGTGGGGATCGGAGGAACCGGTGTGGAGGTTTACGGGGACACCGCGCTGCGTATGGCACCCCTCAACGAAAATGACGTTTCCTCGATGCTGAGCAGTCTCAAAGGGGCAGCCCTCCTGAAGGGCCATCGGGGTTCTCAACCGGTTTCCATTTCCGCTTTGATTCGTTTGGTGATGGACTTCTCCGCTCTTGTCATGGACCTTTCCGACCATATCGAATCCATTGATCTGAACCCGGTCAAATGCACCCGGGATAAATGTGTCGTGGCCGACGCCCGAATTCTTCTGCCCAAACCCTAAAGCCAAGACGACAAAACATCGGCAGGACACATAGAGTTCAAGGCAAGACTTTTGTTTACATTCCTTGCGATTTATGCCATATTTGCATCCAAAATTTGCTGTCTGGAACATAACACCGAGAAGGAGAATCTATGACACGAAAAATATTTTTTCTGCTGGCTGTTTCTCTTATCCTGCCGGCAATGTCGGCTGTGGCGGATGATACCATCGGAGAACTTCGGAAAGTCGCTGGCATGGCTTTCGTCGAGCGAAACGGGGAGCGGATCGTTGCCAAAGACGGCTTTGCGGTGATGCAAAACGATGTAATCAAAACCGAAAAGGACTCCTCCCTGGGGATCATATTCCAGGATAACACGCGTCTTTCCATCGGTCCGGAAACGGAATTAATCTTGAGTCGATACATTTTTGAACCAGCCCAAAATCGGTTCGAGTTCCTGGCCAGGATCATCAAAGGGACCGCCGCCTATATTTCCGGATCCATCGGAAAATTAGCGCCCCAATCGGTAGCCATCGAAACTCCCACCGCCACCATCGGTATTCGGGGAACCAGCTTCTGTGCCAAAGTCAAGGATTCATAACCGGAATCCGGAGAAAAGATCGAAGACAATGAAAACCCTCTTCACGGCCATAGCCTGTATCATGCTCATGATGGGGTGCTCCGGAAAAAAGAGTCTCGTCGTCCTCATGCCCGACCCGGACGGAAAGGTGGGCCGGATCTCTGTTTCTAATTCCCAGGGAAGACAGGACCTGTCCGAAGCTTACACCACCACCGAAGTTAAAGAAAACCGTGCCCCGGGCTCAATTAAGGCGATGAGCGAAAAAGAGATCCAGGGCATTTTTAAGGACGCCCTTAAAGCCAGACCAGAGGCGCCTTTGTCCTTTATTCTCTATTTTGTCACAGGAACCACCTCTCTGAACGAGGCTTCTCAGATTCAGCTGAAACAAGCCCAGGAGGAAGTGAAAAAGCGCGCCCCATGCGACGTTTACATCGCCGGACACACGGACACCGTGGGTGAAAAAGAGGTAAATGCCCGGCTCTCGCTGGAGCGGGCTCAAATCGTCCGGGATGAACTCATCAAGATCGGTTTGGCCCCGACCCTGATCCATGTCTTTGCCCATGGTGAAAACGACCCGCTGATTCCTACAGCCGACGAAGTGGATGAGCCCAAAAACCGTCGGGTGGAGGTCTTCATCCGATAAGAGCCGGAATGCGCTCATTCATTCCTCCTTTCACTAGGTCCGGAGCATGATATCACGCCCCCGCAGAGACCCTTTTTCCGCCGGCAGTGGAAGGATGGGCCTCTTTTTAACAGGAATGGCCGTCACCGCGCTCTTTCTATTACTGTATCCGCTAAAACTCCGCCTGCCGGTCGCACTGGACCACAAGCTCTATGACTCCCTCCTGACCTCAGCCCCTTTGCAAAAAACCACCGGACTTGCTGTGGTGGTGGACATCGACGAAAAAAGCCTCAAACGTTTCGGACAGTGGCCTTGGCCAAGGTACCGTATGGCGCAACTGGCCGAAAGGCTTTTTCGCTGTGGTGCTTTGGCAGTGAGTTTCGATATGGTCTTTGCCGAACCGGATCGGACATCTCTTTTGCGGCTTTCCGAAGAGATGGCGCGGGACCTTGATGTGGAAGTACGTTTTCAGGAGGTCCCGGAGAAATCAGTGACCTCCGGCAAAGCCGGAGGTATGA
>PCSF01000063.1 GCA_002771315.1 Desulfobacterales bacterium CG23_combo_of_CG06-09_8_20_14_all_52_9
GATACGCTTCCACCCGTTTTGAAGGGAAGCCTCTGGCCACAATTTCAGGCAAACGGATGATCCAAAGGGTTTATGAGCGCATCCGATCAAGCCGGGTTGTGGCGGATGTGGTGATCGCCACGGATGACCTGCGGATCGCCGATGCGGTGAGCGCTTTTGGGGGACGGTCGATGATGACTTCCCGGGATCACCGTTCCGGAACGGACCGAGTGGCAGAGACGGCGGAGAAGTTGGGTCTTCGGGGAGATGATATCGTCATCAACATCCAGGGGGACCAACCCCTGATCCACCCCATATCTGCTGCTGAAGTGATTGAACCCATGCTTCAAGACCCAAAGGTCAAAATGGCAACCCTGGCCTTTGCCATCGTCAACCCCAGGGAGATTACCGATCCGAAAGATGTCAAGGTCGTGTTCGATACCGACGGGTTTGCCCTTTATTTTTCGAGATCTTCGATTCCTTTCAGCCGGGATTCCGGAGCTGTTTTCCCCATCTATAAACACCTGGGGATCTATGCCTATACCGCCGATTTTCTGGAAATTTTTCGGAATCTGCCCCAAGGGAATCTGGAAAAAATTGAAAAGCTGGAACAACTCAGAGCCCTTGAACACGGCCACAAAATCAAAGTGGTCGTGACCCGCCACGATTCTCCCGAGGTAGATCTTCCCGTCGATATCCCGCGCATAGAGGCCCAGATCAGGGATTAGGGCAAAATCATTCGACCATTTTGCACCCAGTCAAACCTAAGTCTTTGAAAAGGCATTTTGGATTTCATCGCGGCAAGCTTAACCCAACTTCATGGTTATAAAATTTTTTCTGTGTGATATCAGCATGTTGATTGGTATGGCGAGCGGATTTGGGCACTACAAATTTTTTATGGACGGGGCGACGGGATTTTAAAAAGAGCGTTTCAGTGGATCGTTTAGGACTTTGGCGGCGATCGGTTCGGAAAAGATTGCGCCAGAACGGCTGTCAACGCCTGAGGAATTTTATCTATCAGATCACCAATCTGTGTGGCGGGGTTATGATCGGCATAATGGCCGGTCCAGCGGTTGGTCATGGCTGCCAGAACAGCCGCTTCCACCGGTTTGAAACCGGCACCGCAGAGGACGGTCAGTAATCCGGTCAAAGTATCCCCGGTGCCGCCGATGGCCTCCATTGCATCGTAGCAGGGGTGATCCACGGTCGCAGCAATTTGCTTTTCGGTTGCGATATAGTCTGGCTGGCCTTTCACGAGAAGGTATTTGGCGGCATTTCCATACCGATAGGCCCGTTGGATCAGATCCGGTACCTTGTTGTCTTCATGCAAAATAAAGCCTCTGGTGTAAAAAGGGTGTGGCGCGCTTTCATCGGCCAGGAATGCCAACTCGCCGACATCGGGGGTGAAGAAGTCATAGCAAGGGGCCTGCCCGCTCATTTTGGCCGCATACATGAAGCCGGCATCCGCGATCAAAATTGGACGCGGCTCCATGGTTTCGATGGCAAACAGCACCCTGTTATGCCAGTCCACATCCGGTTGGAGATAGTGAAAAGTCAATACCTCGAAATGAAACTCAGACAGATGTTGAGTTAAAAACTGATAAAGCTCCCGGCTGCCATCCCCTTTCCCGATGTCTCCGACCAAAAAAGCGTGTATCTGGGGGCTGTCGAGCCATTCGGATGCCTTTACCGCTGCAGCCAACAGAGCGGGTGTGCCCCGGTTGACAGGCAAATCGCGATCCTTGATTTGCAGACAGCCATCAACCAAACGAACCGATCCATGGGTCAGGGGAAACTGCAAATCCGGAACCGTACCCACGATACCTAACATTTTCGACATAACTCCTCGTAGGCCAGATCGAGGGCATATCCGCACAGGGTATGCCCCAAATCTCTGGGTCTGGGCGCTTCGGCCAGGGTTTTCCCCACCATTTCCTGGGCTAAAAACGGCACATCGGGACATCCGCCTCCTGAGATGTTCACGATTTTCAAGCTGTTTTTTGCAACGGTGATTTTCATGTTGGCCGCCCGGACCATCAGATAATCACCGAAGTCCTTGGTATGAAAAAGGTCGACGGGTGCGAGCAGCGGGGCCGTGACCGGAACAACGGCAAGGGGCGAAATATGGGCATGACGGAGTTCTCGAAGAATGTTGAGTTCTTCAATCAATGGAAATTCAATGACCAGATCGCATCCGCTTTGAATTTCCGGGGGCGGCCCCATGACCCGAACCCTCCAGCCGGATCTTTTCAAGATATTTTCCGCCTGTATGACCTCGCTGGTGTTTTCAAAGACCAGAATGCCTCGATCCGCGGATGGTTTCTTATCTTTGATAGGACGATCCGGCTTTTCTTTTCTGAAAAATTTCAGCATGCTTAATCCTTTGTGATTGTGATACGATATCCCTCTTTCTCAGGGGATACATCCTTGACTCGGCATCCTTGACTTTCGGCGGCCCGGGTCACGTTTTCTTTGGATGTATCCGTATCCACAAACACGATGATTTCCTTGTCTTTCCCTTTTTTAATCGCATCCAGCGTCATGATCACCGGCTGGGGGCAGGAAAGCCCTCTAGCATCGACGGTTGTCGCCATGTGTCACCTCCTATACCGCTTTTTTTCTCATCGTAAATCCAATGAACAAACAAACCAGAAACCCGATGACCACCGCCGGGATTCCGTAGGGACCTACACCGTTGGGAGAGCTGGCCAGTCCGAAGTTGTGTGAGAATCCCGCACCAACAATCATCCCCAGCACGAATATGGCGGCATCTCCATCCCCTTCACCGGAGAGAAACAGTTGCCGTCCGGGGCATCCGCCGGCCAGGGCGAATGCAAGCCCGGCCAGAGCCATGCCGGCGAAATTCCAGACATGCTGGGTATGGGCCACCGGTTGACCGGCAAAGCCGGGTTTGAACTGTCCCAGGACCAGGTTGGTTAAAAATGCAAAAAGGATGAGGCTGATGAACCCGCTCAAAAGATGCGTCTGACCGAATAGCACCGCATCTCGAATGGCGCCCATGGTACAAAAACGGCTGCGCTGAGCTAAAAAGCCGACACCAAGACCGATAATCAGTGCCACAAACAAAGGTGCATGCATGGCGCCGGGCCCTTTGAGGCTGTAAAACAGCACTCCACTTTTGGCTTCATTGGGGATTTGCGGAAATACGATCATCAGCACCAAAAATCCCAGCATGATCAGAGGCAGCATCCATCCGGCGGTGGTATGCGTTGGCTGGGTGCGCCCCAGATTGTATCCATTTTTAAGAAAGAGCGTTCCGATCCAGATGCCGAATATTAGACCCAGTAGCCCAAGTATGGCATTACCATCCCCACCGGCAAGGCGCAGTAAAGTGCGCCAGGGACAGCCTAAAAAGACAAGGGCTCCGATCATGGCAAAAGCCCCTAAAACAAACCGAACGATGGGCGATGATCCGACCCTGGGCCGAAATTCCTTAAAAATATAAGCGGCAATCAGAGACCCGAGCACAAAGCCGATGATTTCCGGACGCATATACTGAACAACGTCCGCACGGTGAAGGCCGAGTGCGCCCGAGATATCCCGTTCGAAGCAGGCCACGCAAATTCCCATATTCCCCGGATTCCCCAGCTTCTGAAGCAACGGAGCCAAAATTCCAATGATCGTCCCGACTCCGATGATTCCCCATCGTGTGGCAAAAAAGTTTTTTACCGGCATCAATTTCTTCCTCCTTTTCCTTGTTAAAAGATTTTATTCTACCCGCCGAACGGGCAGACCAACTCGCCGACATGGTATACATGTTTCATGCCGCAAAACGGACAGGGTTGGTCGATCTTCACCTTTGCATCCAGTGTCTTGTTTCCTGCCTTATCGGTAATGACGCCTCGATTTTCAAAGATAGTAAAATCCGAGCCTTCAAAAAACTTGTTTTGCTTCGGGCAAACAAAAATAAATTGAGCGTTCTTTTCGCGGTTCATGATTTATCCCTTTAGAAAAGGGGGATATCCGATTGGATTTCCCCCTTTACCTTCGGTTCAATTGGCTGTTT
>PCSF01000177.1 GCA_002771315.1 Desulfobacterales bacterium CG23_combo_of_CG06-09_8_20_14_all_52_9
TGGTCATTGACCATGGCAATGGTGTCATTACCCGATACGGGCACTTGAGTATGGCCGAAAAAAAACCGGGGGATCGCGTCAAACGCGGAGAGGTGATCGCCAGGGTGGGCACTACCGGTCGCACCACCGGACCGCATCTTCATTATGAAATTATCGTGGGCGGTACTCCGGTGGATCCTAAAAAATTCATGTAACATTGACCCACCTACGGGTTTGTCATAAGTTTCATCCCCGCCTCTTTATCACGGGTCTGATCCGGTGATCGTCTTGCGCCTTTTTCTCTGAGGGCGTCTGTGTTATGATGATAACATTCCTTTACCGGGTATCAATTTTGATGCATTGAAAGATGATTGAGTCATGTTTTTTAATTTCTTAACGAAAGTATTCGGCAGCAAGAACGATCGGGAACTCAAGAAGCTTGAGCCCCTGGTTGACCAGATTACCAGCCTGGAGCCGCGGATGCAGGGTATGTCCGACGCCCAGCTCAAAGCCCAGACCGATGTTTACAGGGAACGTGTCGAAAAAGGGGAGCCTTTGGATGCGATCCTTCCCGAAGCTTTCGCCACCGTGCGGGAGGCTTCGGTCCGCACCCTCAAGATGCGTCATTTCGATGTCCAGTCGGTCGGCGGCATCGTCTTGCATCAGGGAAAAATTGCGGAAATGAAAACCGGTGAAGGAAAAACACTGGCTTCGACCCTTCCCGCCTATCTCAACGCCCTGAGCCGTAAAGGGGTTCATATCGTCACGGTGAATGATTACCTGGCACGGCGCGACACGGAATGGATGGGAAATATCTATCGCTTTCTCGGGTTGACCGTTGGAACCATTGTGCACGGTATCGACGATCGGGAGCGCCACGAAGCTTATCGCTGTGATATTACCTATGGCACCAACAACGAATTCGGATTCGACTATTTACGCGACAACATGAAATTCGACCGCTTCTCCCTGGCCCAGAGGGAACTGAATTATGCCATCGTGGACGAGGTAGACAGTATCCTCATCGATGAGGCCAGGACCCCCTTGATCATATCCGGGCCGGCGGAGAAGTCGACCAATCTTTACTATCAGGTGAACGGCATCATCGGGCGATTGAAGAAGGATCGGGATTTCACCATCGATGAAAAGGCCAGAACCGTGGTTCTCACTGAAGAAGGCGTCACCAATGCCGAGGCCATTCTCAAGGTGGAAAACCTCTATGACCCCAAATATATCGAACTGCTGCACCACGTCAATCAGGCGCTGAAGGCCCATCAGCTCTTCAAGCGGGATGTGGATTATATCGTCAAAGACGGAGAGGTGGTCATCGTTGACGAATTTACAGGTCGTCTCATGCCCGGCCGGCGCTATAGCGAGGGACTGCACCAAGCCTTGGAGGCCAAAGAAAACGTCAAGATCGAGAATGAAAACCAGACACTTGCCACCATTACCTTTCAAAATTATTTCAGGATGTATAAAAAGCTGGCCGGGATGACAGGCACTGCAGACACGGAAGCGGCTGAATTCAAAAAGATTTATAATCTGGATGTCTGCGTGATCCCTACACATAAGCCGATGATCCGGACGGATCATCCTGATGTGATCTACAAGACCAAGAAAGAAAAATATGAGTCGGCCTTAAACGAGATCGAGGATTGTTACCGCCGGGGACAACCGGTCCTGGTAGGGACGATCTCCATCGACGTCTCCGAAGCCTTGAGTGAAAAGCTGAGCAAACGGGGGATCAAACACTCGGTCCTGAACGCCAAGAACCACAAGAAGGAAGCCGAAATCGTGGCCATGGCCGGGCAAAAAGGGGCTGTCACCATTTCCACCAACATGGCGGGCCGCGGGACGGATATTGTCTTGGGAGAGGGTGTTGTCGAACTGGGAGGGCTCCATATCCTCGGGACGGAGCGACATGAAAGCCGGCGAATCGACAACCAGCTTCGAGGTCGTTCCGGCAGGCAAGGGGATCCGGGTACATCGCGGTTTTACCTGGCCCTGGAGGATGATTTGCTCCGGATTTTCGGGGGTGAACGGATGGGCAAGTTCTGGGAATGGGGGGGCATGCAGGAAGGTGAACCCATCGAACATCCTTACATTTCCAAAGCCATCGAAAACGCCCAGAAGAAGGTGGAGGCTCATAACTTCGAGATTCGTAAGCAACTTCTGGAATATGACAACGTGATGAACCAGCAGAGGGAGGTCATCTATCGTCAGCGGCGGGAGACCCTCAGCGGTGAAAGCCTGAAAGGCAATATTGTGGAGATGATCGGAGAAAAAGCCGCGGAAAGCGCCGCAACTTATGCCGATGAAAAGGTGCCGCCCGAGGAATGGAACATCAACGGCCTTCGGGAGGCGGTATTCAAGCAGTTCAATTTTAAACTCGATGGTGGCGCTGAGGCATTGGGGGGCGAAGATCCCGATGGGTTGGCCGAGACCATAACGAAGCGCGCGCTTGAAGTCTATGAGACCCGGGAAAAGGCCATCGGCGCCGAACAGTGTCGGGAATTGGAACGCATCGTTATGCTCCAGACCGTGGACCATCTATGGAAAGACCACCTGCTCAGCATGGACCATCTCAAAGAGGGGATCGGCCTTCGCGGATATGCCCAGCAGGATCCTCTATTGGTTTATAAGAAAGAGGGTTTTGGGCTGTTTTCCGACATGATTTCCCGGATCAAGGAAGAGACGCTGGGAATCCTGTTTCGTATTGAGATCGCACAACCGGAAAGTCTTTCGGAGATGCAAAAGCCCAAGGAACAGACGCTTATTTATTCCGGCGGTGACGGGGGAGACCGGAAAGAACCGGTGCGACGGGATCAAAAAAAGGTGGGAAGAAACGATCCGTGCCCATGCGGAAGCGGTAAAAAATATAAGAAATGTTGTGGCCGCTGAAAAATATCACTAGGATTGGAGATTCATTTCAAGGCGTCGTAGGGCTTGATTTTTCCGGTCTGCAAATTTATATTTTAATATCAGCCCAATTTAGTGAAATGAGCCGATGAACCGTCATTTAAGGAGAAAAGATGAATGGGTGGATATGAACCCGGTGAAGAAGAAACCGCCCTTTCGGAGTCCGATGTTGAGACACGGGAGCCGGCCATGTATCGGGTACTCCTCCACAATGATGATTATACAACCATGGAATTCGTCGTGGTTATTCTAATGAGTGTTTTCAACAAATCGATGGAAGATGCCACGCGGATCATGCTGAATGTACACAAAATCGGTATCGGGGTATGCGGCTTGTTCACCTTTGAGGTCGCGGAAACAAAAGTCCAAAAGGTTCATGCACTGGCGCATGAAAACGGTTTTCCGCTAAAATGCACCATGGAAAGAGAGTAAACCGATGATCAGCAAAGAATTGAGCGCGACACTCGGTTTTGCCGTCAGTGAAGCCAAGAGAAGACGCCACGAGTATGTCTCCATCGAACATATTTTGTTTGCCATTCTCCATGACGAAAATGGGAAAGAAATCATTCAGAACTGCGGTGGGGACATCGACAATCTTGCGCAACACCTGAAGCGGTTCTTCGATGAAAAGATGGCGACGGTTCCGGAGGAAGGCGATTATGTGCTCCAGCAGACGCTGGGATTCCAGAGAGTCATCCAACGCGCGGTCAACCACGTACGAAATGCCGAGAAACAGGAAGTGGAAATCGGTGATATTTTAGCCTCTATTTTTCTGGAAACCGATTCCTATGCGGCTTATTTTTTAGGACAGGAGGGGATCACCCGGCTGGACGTTCTCAACTCCATTACTCACAGCGTGCCCAAAGATCCGTTTGCGGACGTGATCGGAGGGTTTGTCAAGACCCAGAAGGCAGAAAAAAAGAAAGACGATCCCCTGGCGTTATTCACGGTCGACCTAATGGAGATGGCGGCAAAGGAAAAGCTCGATCCTCTCATCGGAAGGGAACGGGAGCTCGAGCGGACCGTGCAGGTTCTCTGCCGCAGACGTAAGAATAACCCGATTTTCGTGGGAGATCCCGGCGTGGGAAAGACGGCCCTGGCAGAGGGACTGGCGCAAAAGATCCACAAGGGAGACATCCCGGACCTGTTGAAAAACGTCCAGATCTATTCATTGGATATGGGGGCTTTGCTGGCGGGGACAAAATTCCGTGGTGATTTCGAGCAACGCCTCAAAGGAGTAATCGCCGAGCTGAAAAACAAGAAGAACGCCATTTTATTCATCGATGAAATCCATACCATCGTCGGGGCCGGTGCCACATCCAGCGGCTCCATGGATGCGTCCAACATCCTCAAGCCGGTCTTTGCTACCGGCGAGCTGAGATGCATCGGATCCACCACCTACGAAGAATATAAGAACCACTTTGAAAAAGACCGGGCCATGTCCCGCCGGTTCGAAAAGATCGAAGTTCCGGAACCCCCTGTTTCCGAGACCATTCAGATTTTAAAAGGGCTCAAATCCAGATATGAGGCCCATCACGGAATCGTCTATACGGATGCCGCCCTGAAGGCGGCGGTGGAACTGAGTGCCAAATATATCAATGACCGGTTTCTTCCGGACAAGGCCATCGATGTCATCGATGAGGCGGGAGCTGCAGTCCGACTATCCGGTGGGGGCGCGTCCAGGAAAAAAATCCATCCTTCCGACATCGAAAAGATCGTAGCCAAGATGGCCAAGATACCCACAGTGAGTGTGTCCTCCAACGACAAGGCCCGCCTGGAGGAGTTGGAGGGGCGACTGAAAGGCAAGATCTTCGGACAGGATCCGGCCATTCATGCCATTGTGACCTCCATCAAGCGGTCCCGGGCCGGCTTGAGGACGCCGGAAAAACCCATCGGGTCATTTCTTTTCACCGGGCCCACCGGTGTCGGCAAGACCGAGGTGGCCCGGCAGATCGCCATGAACCTGGGCATTCAATTTATTCGGTTCGACATGAGCGAATACATGGAAAAACACACCGTCGCCCGGCTCATCGGTGCCCCGCCGGGATATATCGGTTTCGATCAGGCAGGACTCCTGACGGATGGCATCCGTAAACATCCCCACAGCGTGCTTCTGCTGGACGAAATCGAAAAAGCCCATATGGACCTTTTCAACATCCTGCTCCAAGTGCTGGATCATGCCACACTGACGGATAACAACGGGAAAAAGGCTGATTTCAGAAACGTCATCGTCATCATGACGTCCAATGCGGGGGCGCGAGAGATGAGTTCCATGACTATCGGATTCGGCGATCCCAAGAGCGACTTGAAAGCCAAGGGGAAAAAGGCCGTGGAAAGCTTTTTCAGCCCGGAATTTCGAAACCGTTTGGATGCCATCGTTCACTTCAGTGCGCTTTCCCTGGATATTATGGAAAAGATCGTGGACAAGTTTATGGATGAGCTGAATGACCAGCTGATTCCCAAGAAAGTCATTGTCTCCATGTCCCTGGATGTTCGGCGGTACCTGGCTCAAAAAGGGTATGACCCCACCTACGGGGCCAGGCCTTTGGCCCGGGTGATCCAGACGGAAATCAAAGATGTTTTGTCTGAACAGATCTTGTTCGGAAAGCTGGAAAAAGGAGGAAAGGTTGCCATTTATCTGAGAGCGGATACGCTGCAATTTGACTTTGCATAAAGGCCCTGCTCCTCAATTTCCGGGCAGCCGAACGCTTCGATCCGTGCCCGTTTCCATAATCGCCGGCAACTGGTTTATACCTAAATTAATCGTTTCCAATTTGGCAAAAAGATAATTATATATAAATATTCTTGTGTTAGAAAAGATTTGGCCGCTTTCAATCGTTTACCCAATGGGTGCCTTACAAAAAAACCTTTTGACAAATTGGAAACCCTTCGGGATTTCAGATTTTACCGCATCTGCTGCGTTGCCGAAAGCTCGACGTACGATATGTACGCCTTCGCTTCCGGACGCCTTGCATCTGCGGCAAACTCGAAAATCGCTCAATTTAGGTTATACTGAGTCCAGGCAGCCGGTCACACCGAAATGCTAATGGCGGTTTTTCTTCTTTCCGATGAACCGGTTTTTCCTCCACCTTACCTTGCCCAGCGCAACGGTCTTCTGGCGATAGGCGGCGACCTGAGCATTGAACGTCTGATTGCCGCCTATCGAAATGGAATCTTTCCATGGTACGGAGGAGGTGAGCCGATCCTGTGGTGGTCTCCGGATCCCCGTCTGGTGCTTTTCCCGGAAAAACTCCATATTTCAAGACGCCTCAAACGGATACTTAAGAACGGGCCTTTTACGGTAACCATGGATGCGGCTTTCCGGGAGGTGATCACCGAATGCGCTAGGATCCGTCTGGAAAGAGGGGGAGAGACTTGGATCGATCGAAACATGATCAAAGCTTACTGTCGCCTTCATGAATATGGAATGGCCCATTCGGTGGAAGTTTGGAATGAGGATAAAATTTGCGGCGGTCTTTATGGTGTGGCGTTGGGAAGCAGCTTTTTCGGTGAATCCATGTTCAGTCGGATACCCAACGCATCGAAGGTGGCGCTGGTCTATCTTGTCCGTCAGCTTTTAAAATGGTCTTTTTCCATGATCGATTGCCAGACCACCACGGCTTACCTGATAGGCATGGGTGCCCAACATATTCCGCGTAGTCTATTTTTAGAACTTCTGGAAAAATCCCTGAAAACGCCCACCCGGCCCGGCAAATGGAAAAGCGATAAAGAAAAGGCGCTGCACCAGAAGAACGATGCGAAAATTCTCTAAGGAAAATGAACATGGAAACCGACTGTTTGTTTTGCAAGATTTCTTCCGGTAAGACGGATACGGAGTTTTTGCATGAAACCGATCGATTGGTGGTGTTCAGGGATATCCGCCCCCATGCCCCGGTTCACCTGCTGATCGTGCCTAAAAAGCATATTCGAAGCATCAATGATATTGAAAATGTGGATCGGGAGATCCTTGCCGATTTAGTTTTAACAGCCAGGGAGATGGCCCGACGCCTTGAGATACACGAATCCGGATATAAACTGTTCTTTAATGTCGAACGAGGGGGCGGGCAGGTGATTTTTCATGTTCATTTGCACCTGCTCGGGGGATGGTAGTGATAATGCTCAAAAGGTAAGATTGATGGTATCGTAAAAACTCAAAATTGGGATGGCAAAGTAAAAAGATTCAGATGCAAGGCGCGCAAATCCTGAGGAATGAGGCGTACATATGGGTACGCCGTAATGACGAAGGATGCAGGGCAACGCAGCAGATGGACTTTTTACGAAGCCATCAAGATTTAAAGCCTACTTTTTTTAAGAGTCGCGGCCAGTTGTGTCGCTTCCTGGTTTTCCGGGATGCCGTTTCGTCCGCCGTACTCCCGGCATGAAAGGGAGGCAACGGCAACAGAGAAACGTACCGTTTCATGAATGTCCAGACCCCGCGCGAGGGCAAGAGCAAATGCGGCGTGAAAATTGTCTCCGGCCCCTGTCGTGTCTTTGACGGGCACTTTCGGTGCCGGAACATGGAACAGAGCATCGTCTGAAATATAGAAGGCGCCCTTTAAACCCCGCGTCACGATCAATTCGCCTTTGATGCGGGCCTTAAGAGAAAACATTTTTTCCGCAAATCCAAGCGTTTCAAAGCCGAGTTGTTCCGAATCCAGGAATAAAGAAGACGGTATGAAAAAATCGGCTGCAGCCATAATGGCCTCCATACCCTCTCGCCACCTTTCACAGTCATAAACGATTCGGGCATCACCGACTGTTTTGGGTTTTAGCCGTTTTGCCAGATAAGTCGTTTCCGGGTCCAGCAGGAGTACCCTCGGCCTATGGGATAGGGCGGAATTTATATCCGTGATTTTAAGCCGAGGCAGCGCATTTCGCTCATAGATAATGGTTCTCTTGCCGCTGGATTGCGTTACGAAGATATAAGCCACCGGTGTTGTGCCGCCATCCACGAGATTGACCAGGGATGTGTCTACTCCGAAATCTTTCAATCGCTGCAGGCAGAATCGACCCTCTGCGTCATTTCCCAACCTGCCGACATACAGGGTCTTTCCTCCGAGTTTTGCAATACAGGACGAAGCGGTTCCTCCCTGTCCCCCTCCTTCGATGATTCGGAATGCAAGCGGCGCCTTGGTGTCCTCTTTAGGGAAAGTATCGACGACCGCGATATAATCCACACAACAGCGCCCCACAACGAGCACATCCGGTCTCTGCTTCAAGGCTGCTTCTCCCGAGAATTCGCCGGGTTTTCCCAATGAATGCAATGAATGAATGATAAGAAGTTGCTTTTTTTCAAGCGGATTAAGCGGAATTCTTATGACGGACGGGTTTTAATTATCGGAAAGAGGATGAGCTGTCAATCGGAATTTAATCAGGAAATGGGCATTAAGTTAGCCGATTTGTGTATAGGCGCCGTTTTTCCCGAAACGCGATCGGTCATTTCGGACCATCCGCTCGCCTTTACCGGGCACATGGCTACACATCGTCGCCAGGGTTTACATCCCTTGCGGGGGCATTCCGGGGCGTAAAATATCTTTGTGCGTCGTTGACTCTTTTACTGCATTTCATCTCCAAACCGAATCTCATAGAAATCCACGTCTTGAGTGAACAGGGTTTGCCATATTCCATTCGGCAGGGGATATCGGTCGCTATTTCACGATCAAATCATTCTTTACGGATTTGACTCCTTTGACGCCGCTGGCGATTTGAGCCGCTTTATTGGCGGCCTCTTTCGTGTTCACAAAACCGCTCAATTGAATGCCGCGGGTGTATCCGGGATTATTTACCGGCTACAATACTTTTCGTCCCTGAATAAGTTGGACCACTAACACGATGACGGCAATGATCAGCAAGAGATGAATGATTCCGCCCAACGTGTAGCCGGTCATTAATCCAGCAAGCCACAAAACTAAGAGGATCACCAATAGGGTCCAAAGCATGTTCGCCTCCTTTCTGACGATTCAATTCATCTTTCCATTTAAATTTGCCTTCTAAGCCCTTGGTATCGAGAATCATGTAACTTATAACTGCAAATGGCCTGCCAGAAAACCGAGAAAAACCAAAATTCGGGATCGTTCTTTAATAACAATGGATTAGATCAATATGAATGAAAAGCCGGGAAGAATGATATGATTGGTTTGGCCTCAATATTTGGTGGAACCTCCAGATATGGAGGGAACCACCAAGAAGGATCAAACTCTTTATTGCAACCCTTTGGTCTCCGGCCGGAGAGTCAAGAGTTTTAATGGAGATTTGGGCGACGGCTCTCTGAACTCCGCCCCCGGATCAATTTCCTTATGTGAAAGGAGATGGGCCAAATCATCAGGGATTCGCACTGCCCTACTTTCCAACGACCTTCTTGATTTTTCCGATCATTTCCTGAACCTTGCCGGTTCTGCTTTCCTTTTTGCCCTTGGCCTCCAAGCCGGGATTCATGCTTACTTTCCCGGCGATCTCCTTGATCTTACCCTTCACTTTGTGCCACTTGCCTTCCGCCTCGTCCCTCATGCTTGATTTCATGGTATTCCTCCTGCCGGTTTTCTGTTTGTCTGCTTTTTGTTTGAACCGCTTAGCGACCGCATTCCCCGCTGCTTGCAGCGGGAGGCTTCCACCTTGACAAGGATTTTCAAAGCATTCACTGTTTTACTTGTTCTATGATCAATTACCCATTTCGAGCTTGAATTTGGACAACATCTTTCTGAGTTCCTCTCCCTGAACGCTTTCCTTCTCCGAAAGGAGATGTGCCAACTCATCCAGGATGTTACGCCGCTCCGAGAGGATTTTTTTCACCCGTTGGTGGGCCTCCTCGATGAACTGAGCGATTTCCTCGTCAATTTGGGCGGCTTTCTCTTCACTATAGGTATTACTCTGGGAAAAGTTGCCCGGGAGGAACATGGGTTGGCGAGCGCGCTCATATGTCACTAACCCCATGCGATCGCTCATGCCATATTCCGTGACCATGGATCGTACAATATCCGTAGCGCGCTGCAGGTCGTTCTGAGCCCCAGTGGAGATTTCGTTAAAAACCAGTTCCTCCGCTACCCTGCCTCCTAACAGAACGGCCAGCCGGTCAAGCAACTCCGAGCGAGTCATCAAGTAGCGATCCTCAGTAGGTCGCTGTTGAGTATATCCGAGAGCTGCAATCCCCCGTGGAATAATGGAGACTTTGTGCACCGGGTCGGCATGGTCAACAGATTCAGCCACGATCGCATGCCCGGACTCGTGAAAAGATACGATTTCTTTTTCTTTCGAATTCATTACCCGGTTTTTTTTCTCCAACCCCCCCACCACACGGTCGATCGCTTCATCGAACTCCGTCGATCCTACCGTTTCTTTATTTTTACGGGCCGCCAAAAGGGCGGACTCATTGACGAGGTTGGCTAAATCAGCTCCAACAAAACCCGGAGTAAGACCGGCTATCTTGCGCAAATCAACATCAGGATCCAATACGACATGCTTGGAATGAATTTTCAGGATGGCTTCCCGCCCGTTGATATCCGGCCGATCGATCAAGACCTGCCGATCAAACCGCCCCGGGCGCAGCAATGCAGGGTCTAATATTTCCGGCCGGTTGGTTGCAGCCATGATGATGACCCCTTTATTCGTTTCGAACCCATCCATCTCCACCAGGAGCTGGTTCAGAGTCTGCTCGCGTTCATCATGCCCGCCAAAGACATTCACTCCGCGAGCTTTACCAAGTGCGTCCAATTCATCGATGAAGATGATACAGGGCGCCTGAGCGGCTGCCTGAGAGAAAAGATCACGGACACGAGCTGCACCGACGCCGACGAACATTTCCACAAACTCAGACCCGCTGATGCTGAAGAAAGTAACTTTGGCCTCTCCGGCTACGGCTTTTGCCAGAAGTGTTTTACCGGTCCCGGGCAGGCCTACCAGAAGCACCCCTTTGGGAATCCTCCCTCCCAGTTTTTGAAATTTCTCCGGGTTTTGTAAAAACTCAACCACTTCCTTAAGCTCTTCTTTGGCCTCATCGATGCCGGCGACATCAGCAAAAGTGACTTTCGTCTCGGTTTCGGCGAAGATCTTGGCTTTGCTCTTGCTAAACGACATGACTCCCATCCCCGGACCCATCTTTTTCATGGCGAAGCGCCAGATCAGGAAGAAGATGCCGATTGGAATAATATAGGATAGAATCGTGCCCACCAATTGACTTTCAAAATACCCGGAATAGTTTATTTTGTTTTCATCCAGCTCTTTCACCAGCCCTGGATCATTCACCCGAACCGTGGTGAACTTCTGGCCCGAAGCTCCTTTTAGCGTTCCGCTGATAACCTCAGGGCCGATACTTAAGCTGGCCAGGTTGCCTTGGGCTACGTATTGTTTGAACTGGCTGTAAGGAATCGTCTCCACTTTGCCGGAAAAAAAATATTGTTGCATGTAAGAAAATGCCAAAACAGCAATCAGAAAATACCAGATGCTGAAACGAGCTTTCGGCGGCAACACATTCTTGTTATGCGGATCTTGGAACCCGAATAGGGCGCGAAGTCTATCCATTAAATTTTCCTGTGGTTCGTCTTCTCTTTTTCTTGACATATACCCGCTCCTTCATGAAAGGTAGCTTCCTAAGTTTTTCATGACAGTGACGATAATCGTTCTTCATTTAAAGGCCCGTCCATTTACAGCTTCAACTTGCAGACTGAGCACCAGCTTGAGCGGGCATCTTAACGAACCCATGGCTTTTTGATCGGTCGCGTTCATGATCCTTGACAACAGTTACAGATGTGACCTGCCCAAAGGCCTCAAAAGCTAGGCGGAAGTCTCCTTAGGTGACATTATGGGATAGGCTGCCGGAAAAATATTCATTTTATTCCTCCTTGATCAACCGAGTGAAGTATTACGAACGCCAATCTTAACATTACTAATACCGCGCGCATAAAGCTAAGCAATTCGTTGACCGCAACGGTTACTATACAGGAATTGATATCGGACATGGTATAGGGAATGACCAACTCGTTATTATGAATTATCGCGCCGCAGCAATAAACAACATTGGATACATATCCCTCGCGCTCTTTCTCGTGTGACGTAAACAGCGGATAATCCAATCGGGAGATTCTTTTTGTAGGATTTTCAAGATCAAGTAGTATGACCCCGATGCAATACTGACGTATAGGCCCGACGCCATGGGTGAGTACAATCCAGCCTTCATCAACTCATGGTGCCGGCCAACCCATAATCGGCACCGTGCTGATGCTGTTCTGCGGGCTGCCCGCGATAACCCGATCGCTGTAGGAAACGTAGACCAGAACATTGCGCTTGCGGTCGAAGAAGCGCACGACTTGCAGTGTCTTGAAAACCATGCTGCGGTGTTCGTCGAAGACGCGCTCGCCGTCCTTGAGTTCGCCGAGAATCTTGATCGGGCCTACCTGACGGCAGGCAATGCTGGCGTCACTGGTATCCTCCGCCACGCCCATAGCGCCTTTCACGCCCCCGGTTTGTGCCCGGGAAAGGTGACAGGCGACACCCTGGACCTTAGGGTCGTCGAAGCCGTCGACCACGATTTTATCGTTGGGGCCGAGCCATCGAAAATTCGTGCTGACCGAGCCGGTCGTCCCGCGTTCGGGACGGCTGGTGACCCACCAACCGAAGAGCACGATTACCAGAAAAATTCCTGCACCAACTATTATTGCGACCCTTTTCATGATGATTCACCTTCCTGGGGCAAAAGTGTACCCGACCCCGCAGTCATTTAAGCGCCCGATCGAACGATTGCCGTAATCTTGACCACGTCCATTTCGTCTTCTCCTATTAAAAAAAGCTCTTGGATCAGCATGGTTGAAGGTGTTATGGTGTATGACTTATCATCGTTCAAACGAAGATAGAATTGCATCCATTTTATTTCCTATGGGATGGCTAGCCAGCGGGACTTCACTTTGATTTTAGACCGAAGCCGGTTCTTCTCCTCGACTTTATCAGAAATCCATTAGAATCTAACTTATCCATTCCGCATTCAGAGAATTAATTCACATGCCTCAGCGCCATCTCAGATCCGTCCTAGCAGTAACAGGATGATTATGATCAGAAGAATCAATCCGATTCCGCCGCTGGGATAGGGTCCCCAGCTAGAGCTGTGGCGCCAGGTGGGCAGGGCGCCGACGAGCAGGATAACCAGGATGACAATCAGAATTATTCCCATGACATTTCTCCTTTTCTTTATCCTCCATTATACACTCAACCGCGGCTGCGGGATCAAGGGGTGTCGTCACAAGACACTCCGTTCTACTTCCCAACGACCTTCTTGATCTTGCCGATCTTTTCTTGAACTTTCCCGGTTCTGTTTTCCTTTTTCCCTTCGGCTTCCAAGCCGGGATTCATGCTGACTTTTCCGGCGATCTCCTTGATCTTACCCTTCACTTTATGCCACTTGCCTTTCGTCTCGTCCCTCATGCCTGATTGGTTATGAGGCATGTTATCTTGACATATATCAAGCTTTGGCAATATTTTTCCGGGCCTGTTGACTATCCCCTTGCTTTCTATGATGTTTTTATTTCTTTCCTTTCCCAGGTTTTCCATGTCGAGGCTGAGAGTGTTGTGGCTTGACCGCCTCGCCGGGTTGTGGTTCGGAGTGTTTTGGGGGCTTCAAACCTTGGACACCCCAATTGTTATGCCTCTCCCAATATCCGCTCTTTTCCCAGTCGCGCCAATTCTTTTGGACTTGTTGGTGGGGTATTCGTTGATAATTCCATTGGTGCCCTTTCCAATGATGATCCCTATAGTCATTCCTCCAACCTGGTGGTATCCCTCCATAAAAAGATGGAACGCTTCGATAGTGGCCCCAGCCTGAATTATGTTTCCGCGAGCGATACCATCGGCCTTCCCACGGACGCCACCACCAACCATTGTAGAAAAAGATGTCTTCATCTAAATCAGGGACAACATAGACATATGTTTCTGGTATCACTACCAGCGCTGGAGGTGCGACAAACAGAATGGGAGGGGGCAGAGAAATGCTAATGCCCACATCTACCCCTGCCATCGTTGGAATTGGAAATACAAGTAGCAACGTCAAAGGTATTGTTCCAAACAGTAATTTTTTCATTTTTAGTATCCTTCTATTTATCCATTCCCAGTTTAACCTCATGTTCCCGGCATTGTAGCGATCCTTTCATTCCTAAGGGGCTGCGCATAATTAAGTTGGACATTTA
>PCSF01000068.1:0-133 GCA_002771315.1 Desulfobacterales bacterium CG23_combo_of_CG06-09_8_20_14_all_52_9
CGGACTCCATCCGCCCGGAAATCGTAGGAGTGGCGGATCCGGGTAGTGATGGGGAAGGCATTCGTTTTGCAAAAGAAAAAAATATTTTTATCGCGAAAAATCCCTTAGACCTTTTAATGATTAAAGGCATGGA
>PCSF01000068.1:204-3857 GCA_002771315.1 Desulfobacterales bacterium CG23_combo_of_CG06-09_8_20_14_all_52_9
AGCTCCTCGATCGATTGGAAGCCCAACTGATCCTGGACCTTTTGAGAATTGAGGAAAAAAGGCTTCAGATTCAGCATTGGCGGGGGGTGGAAAATAGGGATCCCGAAGCGATCGCCGGGATGTTCGGGGAATTTCTCGATGCCGTATCCACTGCGGCCCGGGAAAGACATGTAGAGTCGAGGCGTGTCTGGCACGCGTTGAGAGCCGGTGAAAAGGCGATGGGCCAAATCGTTGAGGCAAGCACCGTACCGACCTTTGTGATCAACAAAGACCATGTTGTGACCCAATGGAACCGGGCCTGCGAGAAGTTGACCGGATACCTTGCAAAGAGAATGGTCGGAACAAGCGATCACTGGAAGCCGTTTCGATCCACGAAGCGCCACATCATGGCCGATTTGATCGTTGAGGAAATCAGAGAGGAGGACGTCTTCAAATATTACGGCACCCTATGGCGAAAATCGGCCCTCATCGAGGGGGCCTATGAAACCGAAGGGTATTTTCATCATCTGGGAGACGAAGGAAAGTGGCTCTTTTTCACGGCCGCCCCTATACGGGGTTCAGACGGCAGTATCGTTGGGGCCATTGAAGCTCTGTGGGATAAAACCGAGGAAAGGCGGGCCCAAAGGCAGCTGGAGCGTTACACAAAAGAGTTGGCCCTGCGAACCGAAAAGCTCTTAGAGAGTGAACGGGTCATGACCCAGATCATACAGGGAAGTACGATTCCAACCTTTGTCATTAATCGGGATCACCGGGTGATCCATTGGAATCATGCCATGGGAAAGCTTTCCGGGTTTCCAGCGGAAGTCATGATCGGCACCAATCGTCAATGGGAACCGTTCTGGGAACAGGAAAGGCCATCCATGGCGGATGTTATTTTAAATCAGATTTCCGAAGAAGAGATCCGGAAACTTTATGGGACCCAATGGCGGAAATCCGCTTTGATCCAAGATGCCTACGAGGCGGAAGCCTTTTTCCCGAAATTGGGAAATGGAGGAAAGTGGTGTTATTTCACGGCCGCCCCCATCAAGGCCCCGGACGGTACGATCATCGGTGCCATCGAGACTCTGTGGGATAAAACCGAAGATAAAAAGGCCGAAGAAGATCATAAACGGCATAACCGCCAGCTTGCCGCCCTTGCTGCCATTTCTACCGCTTTAGGGTCTTCGCTGAAACTCGAAGAAGGTTTGAAAGAAGCAGTAACGGAGATTTTCAACTATCTTGCCGTGGACAGCTTCTGTATTTTCCTCAAGGAAACCGACGGTCGGTTCGTCTTGAAATATTTTTATGGGAAAGAAGCTGTCTTTTGCGGGAAGGAGAACGGGCAGGATCTATCCGAACTTTTATATCAGGCCATAAAGCACAGTCATGTAGTCATTTACGAGAATATCATTTTCGAAAAGTATCAGGGCATGCAGCGATACTTGAACGCGGGAATCCAATCCCTTGCGCTGATTCCCCTGATCGACAAAAATGGGCAGGTTTTTGGAGTCATTCAGATCGGCAGCAAAGCGTCGCAAAATTTCACCGCCGAACAAAAAAATATCCTGAGCCTGATCGGAAACCGCATCGGCGTTGCTTTGGAAAATTATCAACTCTATGAACAGTACCGAAAATCGGAAGAGAAATACCGTTTCCTCTTCAATAATGATCCGAATCCTATTTTTATCCTCGATAGCGACAATTTCGAAATTCTCGATTTGAACGATCGCGCGCGGGATTGCTATGGATACAAGCGCGACGAAATTCTCGGGATGTCTTTTTTAGATGTCGGAGAAAAAGATGACGAAGAAATCGTCAAGGGGCTGAGGACCATTTCAAATAGCCGCTCCGTCCTCTTTTCTAAAAAGCGGCATTTTCGTAAAGGCGGAGCCCCGTTTTTCGTTAATATTCACGTCAGCCGATCGGATTATAACGAAAAGGATGTTCTCATCGCCTCAACAGCCGATATATCGGAAAGCATGGAAAAGGAAGCGCAGCTCATTCAGGCCAGTAAAATGACGACATTGGGACTCATGGCCGCCGGAATGGCCCATGAAATTAATCAACCCTTAAATGTCCTTCAAGTGTGTGCGGACACCCTGTTAAAATCATTTAACAAGGGGGTTTCTTTGAAAGCCGAGGATCTCCGATCCATGGCTGACGATATCAGCCAAAATGTTCAGCGTGCTGCGGGAATTATCAAACACATGAGGGATTTTTCCCGCATGTCTGAAGGGGTTCAAAGTCGGGTAGATATCAATGATCCGATCCGAGATGTCTTTAAAGTCTTGGGACACCAGCTCAAGATGCATCGCGTGGAACTTGTTTTGGACTTAACTTGTCATTTGCCGGATATTTTGGCTGAGAGCAACCGTCTGGAACAGGTATTCATTAATTTGGTGACCAATGCCGTGGATGCGATGGATGAACAAGAAAGAAGGGTGAGCCCTGCAACTATCCAAAAAAAGTTGTGCATCCGCTCATATACCGAAAATGATACGGTCATTGCGACCGTATCCGATTCGGGAACGGGCATGACCCGGGAGGTCATGGACAAAATTTTCGAACCCTTTTTTACGACAAAAGAGGTAGGAAAGGGGACCGGTTTGGGAGTGAGCATCAGCTACGGCATCGTTAAGGACTACAATGGGACGATTAGCGTACGCAGTGAAGTGGGCAAAGGAACGACCTTTGAGCTTCGGTTCCCCGTCGCATCCTGAAGGTGGCAACGCGTGATGGAAAAGATATTGGTCGTCGATGATGAAGAAGCCAATGTCCGGGTACTGAGCATGTCCCTGAAGCTCGACGGCTACGACGTGACCGGAGCATTGAGCGGTGAAGAAGGACTTGAAAAATATCAGTCGATCATGCCGGATATCGTCCTCACGGACATCAAAATGCCGGGAATCGATGGCCTGACCCTCTTAAAGAAAATCAAGGCGATGAATCCGGACACGGAGGTGATCATCATCACAGGTCACGGAGACATCGACTCCGCCATTCACGCACTCCAACATGGGGCTTCGGACTTTATAAACAAACCGGTCAAGGATGAAGCGCTTTCCGTGGCCCTGAGGCGGGCCAAGGAAAAACAGACCATCCGGAAGCAACTCTGGGCGTACACCCATGATCTTGAAAAAATGGTTTTTACCGCCACGGAAGAGGTCAAACGCAAATCGAATTTCCAGGAAAAACTCATCGTTAGCTCCAACAACGGTATTGTTGCCACCGACAATGACTGGAAAATTGTCATCTTTAATCCTTCGGCCGAACAGATCTTCGGTTATGCTCGTTCGGAGGTCATCCGGCAGAAGGACATTCGGGATATCTTTTCTTCGGAGATCAAAGAGCTTCTTTCCTGCGACACCGGAGACTCGCAGATGAAAGATACGTTGCCATGGACCGAAACGATTCTGCATTCCAAAAGCGGGGAGATCATCCCGGTTGGCTTTTCATGGAAGATCTTAAGGGAGAAAAGAAAGGTAATGGGAAGTGTCGCATTCTTCCACGACTTAAGGGAGATTAAGCGCCTGGAAAAGGAACTGGTTCAATCCGAAAGGTTGGCGGCCATCGGACAGACGGTGGCGGGAATGGCCCATTGCATCAAGAATATTCTGCACGGTTTCAAAGGGGGAAGCTACCTGGTCGATCTCGGTCTTGACAAAAATGACATC
>PCSF01000068.1:3942-4084 GCA_002771315.1 Desulfobacterales bacterium CG23_combo_of_CG06-09_8_20_14_all_52_9
AAGAAAGAGAACCCGAATACGCAAAATGCGCACCCAATGAGATTGCCGATGACGTCTGTGAACTTCTCAAAGATCTTGCCGACGAAAATAGCATTGCCATAATCAAAGAATTCGATCCATCCATCGGCGATGTTTTCATGGA
>PCSF01000027.1:0-3976 GCA_002771315.1 Desulfobacterales bacterium CG23_combo_of_CG06-09_8_20_14_all_52_9
CGATCCATAATAATCAGGCTTTCCGAAAAAAGAGAATCTATCCGCTTCATATCCTATTTAACGCGTTGACAAAGAGGGAAATTTCGGCTATTTTTAGTTTATTTATTGGCTTGTTTCTTTTACCCGCATCAAAAGGAGGAGCGCCATGCGTCGATCCCTTTTCTTTCCGATACTGCTCGCTATGGCACTGACTTTAGGATGTGCCGCACCCTTGATTGTCGGCGGCAAGAAAAACGACACCGCCATTTTATCCCGCTCCCTTAAAGCCGCCAAAATCATTGAAAATCCCTATTATAAATCTTCGGCTCAAGAAGACATCGCCGTCGTCTATGCACAGATCGGCATGTATGAAGATGCGGCTAAGGCAGCCGCACAGATTGAAGATCCCCTGATAAAGACCTATGCATATTCCCGCACCGGGGAAATTGCGTGGAACAGCCAGCGAAAGGAAACCGGACTGCTTTTGCTTGCCGGATCTAAGGACCCCATTGAAAAGATCGAAGACCCCCACAAAAAAACTTATCTGATGACCCTGCTCTCGGAAACCTACGCCGAGATCAATGAGACTGAAAAGGCTTCGGAGACTCTTCAAGAAGCCTACACGTTTGCCAATAAAGTTGAAGACGAGGGCATGCGGGCTTTTGATCTGACGGTTATCGGGCATCATTTCTTTAAACTGGGGAAAAAAACCAAAGCCGGGGAAGTCCTTTCAGAGGCTTATTCCGTAGCCGAAAACATCGATGACGCCGAAAAGCAGATCACCATCATGGACATGATCGCCAGCATTCTTGCCGAAGACGGCCAGTACGACAAGGCCTTTGAAATCGTCAAGAACATCGATGTCGCAATCACCAAGGCCGCCGGACCGGATCGGATAACCCAACTCTATACCTCCTTAGGAGATTATGAAAAAGCCATTGAGATCGCCAACACAATCGAAAATCCCTACACCCGCACCTTTACTCTGGCGCGGATCAGCCTTACAGCCTGGAATCAAGGGAAAAAAGACATCGCCCGCCAGATCCTGGCCTCGTCGGCCGAGGTAGCGCGCTCCATCAAAGACGCATCTGTAAGAACCTCCGCTCTGGACCGGGTCGCCTGGGGATATGCCGATGCCGCACAGCAAGAAAAGGCGGTGGAAGTCGCCAGGACAATTGAAAACATTTACAATAAAGATGACGCCCTGGAAAGAATCGCGGGTCGTTACGCCGAAACCGGAGAATTCGAAAAAGCCGTGGAGGTCATCGGCACCATTCAGGATAGTTACTACAAGGCCTCTGCTGCAACGCGGGTCGCAGACGTTTATCTGAAATCCGGAAAAAGAGAACAGGCTCAACAACTTCTGGATCAAGCCTATCAATTGTCCGGGGAGATCCCGATAGATTACCAACGCTTCAGCGCCATGGCTGAAATTTCACCGGTTTACGAAAAGCTGGGCAAACATGAAAATGCCCTTGCCATTGCGCGAAAGATCGAAGATGACCAATTCAGGAACCGGGCGTTTTTCCGGATTTCCTCTTGGTATGCCGATACCCGGCAATTTGAAAAGGCCCTTCTCTGGGCCGAACTCATAGAAGACCCTTACTATCAAGCATCCGCTTATACGCTGATCGCAGGCAAGTAAACCCTAACTCGGATCATGAATGATCCGCGCCGCTTTTTAACGGCCCCTTTCACTTAGAGGGGCCATAATTTTTGGTTTTCTTGAAAAGGTGGGTGTCCACATATACGGCAAGGATCTCAGCGGCGGCTCTGGGAGCGCGTGTCGTTAAATAATTGTCAATAATGGCATGGGCCATTTCATGGGCCAGCATCCCTTCATCAATATCATCGATGTTGATGAAAATAGTGTTAATTTCATACAAATACCATGCCCGAACATTCAGTTCAGCGCCGAAAATCTTCTTATAGGCTTGAGCCAGCCTTTTCTTGTCGGGATAGAGTTGGATGGCTATTTTTTTTTCACTTTTTTTAAGCATGTCCAGGATCTCTTGTACTCTTTCATATAAGGCATCGATTTTTTTCCGGATTTTACCTTCTAATTCCTGAGATGCGGTTTCCGAAAGAAAGCTTTTTAAGGAAAAGTCGGACGGTGAGAAATCCACCTTTCGATCAAATTTTTTCAAATCCTCAATTTTTTCAAATTGGATAATCGTATATCGGGTCTCCAGTCGAGTCCATGGGCTTTCCTCCTGTTTTTTCCCCGGAATATTTTTTGGGGTAGAAATCGAAAAGGGAATTTTTTCTAGGGTTGGCTCGTCCGCGTATGCGCTGTAAAAAACATCCGGCCGGCCTGGGTAGAAAACAAATAACCCGATTAAAAAAACCCATGTGAGCCGAATGCTGGTCATGACCTGGGCTCAGATCTTGAAATATTTGCGGATCAAACTCCGGAGATTTATCAAGGACACGGCAACATCTTCCGGCAAATCACGTTGCTTGGCCAGTTCCTGGAACTGGAGGATCTCCGACTCCACAGCCAAAACCTTGCCGCGCAGACTGTCCGTCATATCGTTGAAGGCGGTGGAAAGGGTGACGAATTGGTCCTTTTTTCGAAGGGAAATCTGTATGGTCAAATTCCCTTGCGCGATGGCGCCCAATTCCTTTTCGAAACGAAACATGGGCCCCGCTATTTTATGGGAAATATAGAGTACCGTCAGCACGGCAATAACCAAAACGATGGCAACCGTAACGGCATTGGTCAAAATCACCGTGGGAAGAATAGCCATGACCGTGTTTTTGACCATCAGCCGCCCGTTTTCAAAGGATGTTGTCACCGTGCCTCGCGATAAAAAAATGACCAGCGCTGTGGAAATCACACCCCCTAAAAGGATGATCAGGCAAAACTTTAGAATAAAATAAAACTGGTAGCTTTTTTTGATAAAAACATTCCGCCTTTTGTATGATGTATCCTGAGTCATGGAATACTCCTTTGATCCTCTTTATCCACAGCCGGAAACCCCGGCTTTACCATTGATGGTCTCGTAAAAAGTCGAAAATGCTTTCTTTCTGTCATTCCGGAAAAAGCCGGGATCCAGTGTTCTCAGGCACTTATGAAATCCATGGACCCCGTTTTTCAACGGGGTGACGACTTTTAAGAAGCCATCAACATTGTTAAAAACAAGTGTTTTAATATGAGACATCCGGTCCGACCATTACCGGGATTTTTGACACCCTGAATCTCATGAAGCTTTCGGTTTAAACGGCACATCCCCTATTTTTTTTCGTGAAGCAATTCGCGGCTGATCTCAATTTTTGCTTGTTTTTGCAAAGCATCGATCCATAACTTCAGCTTCTCGGTCTTTTTTTCTTCTTTAAGCCTTTGGGTGATTTCTTGCCGCAATGCTTCCACTGGAGGAAGGTTTTCATCTTCGGCTTTCATATGATGATACCGATCGGCGATCTCCTCTTCGGAAATATAGGTCTGCCGCTCGATCTCCTCACCTTTCAGCTCCAAAAGGTCGCGGATCAGGGTGGATTGCCAATACCTTTCGATGGCCCGAATGAACCGGTCCCGTCGATCCAGCTTCATCTTTATGGCTTCCTGTACGAGAAGCTCCTTTCGAACCAATTGATTTAAAAAGGATTCCTTTGCTTCCTGAGTCAGCTTATATTCCGGGTCCATCTCAAGTTCCTGGGCCAGTTGGGTTTCAAACTCATTGATCGTGAGCCTGTACTCATTGATGGTTGCCACCACGGCACCTTCAATTTTTCGATCCGCACATCCCATAACCCAAACCGATGATATGACCCAAAATAATCCGGCAAAAAGCAGCCGATTTCGTCTTTGTGGATGAGAATCATTCATGGAAAAAATCCTTTCACAGTGGCCTTTAGGCTTGTGTCATCCTGAAAGGCAAGCCCGATGCGACCCAAAATATCTTTTCAGAGGGAACAGGGCCAATTTTTTGAATCAACCTTGATGGCAAAGTAAAAAGTCCATCTACTGCGTTGCGCTGCATCCTTCGTCATTACG
>PCSF01000027.1:4096-5565 GCA_002771315.1 Desulfobacterales bacterium CG23_combo_of_CG06-09_8_20_14_all_52_9
GGTAAAATAGATTCGATTTTTTTCGGAAAATTAAATGTTGACTTTTTAAAGAAATACAACTATTTTTAACTACAATTTTGTTTAGATTGCAAGTCTTATTGGGTGTGCCTGAATCGATCCGTAAGGTTGGAAGATTGTAGGAAACCCCATAAACAAGGAGGGCTCATCATGAAAAGTCGAATACAACTAATAGGAATCGCAGGATTTTTTATCTTTTTTTGCGCATGGACATTTGCCGCTGTCCCGGCTCTTGCGGGGGATATCGGTGAAAAAGCACCTCTGTTTCTGGCCGCAAAAGATGCTGACTCTCCAAAAAAAGAGGTTCCTTCATATGCAAAGGCCATGAGAGAGGCGGTGAACCAATTTTTAGCGGTGGTGGAATCGATCAACAAACAAAATCAGCCGCTGGAATGGAAGCTTCAGCAGATTTACCAGTTTAACCAGTCGGTCCGGGTGAACTGGGGGGATGTGGCCTTGACCTATTATATTTTCGACGAACAGATGCGGCTTTTGGACTGTGTGGATTTCAGACAGTTTATCGGAAAAGATTTTTATGAGTGGACGGATACATCCGGAAATAAACCGTTTCAGGTACTGCATAAAGAATTAATTAAAAGCGGCCTGGGATTCGCGGAAGGCAACTGGTCGGTCCCCAATGGACAGTTTCCGGTTCCGAGCATTATACATGGACAGATTTGCAGTGTCAGTGACAAACTATCAAGCAATATCACGAAACTCGTGGTCTCGCTCATCGGACCGAAAAATTTAGTGGAGGCCTTTGAAGAATCTTTTAAACCTGAGCTGCTGCAACTTCAGGGAAATCCACCAGAAGACCACTTCAGAAAAAAACCTCAAGATATAAGTCCGAATAAGTAAGTTAGAATTTTAATGACCCTGAAAAATGGCCGGCACAAATTTTATAGTCGCCGGCCATCTATTTTGTCCTTTTAATTGGGCTGTTTCCCCTTACTCCGCCCTTTGAAGCCCGAGGAGGGATATTGATGAGACGATTGAAACAAAAACAAGGCATAGCCAGGTTTTTCTGGGTGATGATGCCGTTATGTGCGTTTGTATTGGCCCTTCCCGGCCTTCTTTTCGCAGATGCCAAGTTTAAACTGATCTTTAACAGTTCTATTTTTATTCTTCAATAAAACAAGGCAGTTATTGGGCGCAGCAATGTTCTTGGCACTACCCCCATGCCAGAATTGCAAAAATCCCGGATTAAATTTCGCGGATCGTCGGCGGCATGGCCATGCCGATCGCTTGGAACACTTTGCCGCATACGCCCTCTGCTTTGCTGCGAATCGCCAGTTGAGTGCCGTTTTCCTCGATGTGGGTTTCCTGCAGTGCCTGCAAATCCTGCTTGATGTGCGCCCATTCGAAGACATGGTCGGTTTTTTCCAGGTGACGCTCGAGTTCCTTGCGAAGGACCAGGGCCAAGAAGCTGCAGAAGACATGCCCGCGGATCG
>PCSF01000131.1 GCA_002771315.1 Desulfobacterales bacterium CG23_combo_of_CG06-09_8_20_14_all_52_9
CCTTCAACGTCTTGAGGTTCCGCCTGACCGATTCGCTTTTGTACATGTTGACATTCATGGACGGGCACAGCAGCACCGGGGTAGTCACAGCCAGTACAAAGGTGCTCAGGGCGTCGTCGGCAATCCCATTGGCGAGCTTTCCGATCATGTTAGCCGTGGCGGGGGCGATGACCACACCCTCCGCCGTCCCAGCCCAATCAATGTGTTTCATGGCGCTTTCGCCGTCGGCGGCGAAAAGATCCGAGCAGACCGGCTTTCCTGAAAGGGCTTCGAAGGTAACGCGTCCCACGAAGTTGTGGGCGTTTCGGGTCATCATCACCCGCACCGATGCGCCTTGTTTGATCATGAGACGCACAAGTTCGGCGCTCTTATAAGCAGCAATGCCGCCGCAGACCCCTAAAACGATATTTTTGCCCTTCAACCGATGCTCCACGATCTTCCGGCGATCCCTTGCTCATCTAAGTATATATTGTTATCCGAAATGATCGGAGTTACTTTAAAAGCCCCGCCTCCACCTGCATAGTCGGCATGACCCAGATTTCCACCCTGCATTCATATTGCCCTTCGAGCATATTGATCACGCAATGCCGGTTTTCCTTCTGGAAAAGAAGAACCGTGCGAGGGGATTTGAATTCGCCGATTTTTTTCCAATTGTCCTTGGTCATATTATTTTCGAAAAAGGCGATGAGCGAATTCATCTCTACGTCACCCTTGAAGGTCAAAACTCCGCTGGTATGCCCGGCCGTCCGATAGATAAATGTCTGGTCTTTGACGATCTTCAGCTCCCTGGGCACCATCACATCCCCGAAGTCCATATACATGGGCACATCCTTTTTTGCTTCCGATCCGCCCTGATTGGACAAAACGCTTGCGCACCCGAATGCCGACAGAGCGAGGATCGCCGCGATTCCGACCCCCAAAAAACGCCATCCCCTTTTCCTCCGCTGCATCATGATCCAACCTCCTTTTTCATTTGATTGTTGTGATCGAACAAGCTGCTGTTTCGGCACCGAAGCAAATCGACTCAACCTGATTTTTTTTCCTTGAAATGCGGGGTTTTCTTGAAAATGATTTCATCCTTCCTGACAACCCCAAGGTCCTTTCGTATCACATATTCGGCAAACTTGGGATCGTGTTTCAATCGCTCGATTCTATGATACAGGGAAATGTTCTTTTGCACAAGCACCTCATTTTCATCAAGTACCTTCTGTTTCTGAGCCTTGAGGGAAAGGTAATCTGTAAACCCTCTTCCTCCGAATAAAATAAAAAAAAGAAAACTGAGAAGGCCTATAGAGGCGACCGCAATGAGGATTTTCTGTTTATTCATCATTCTGGACCGCGCCCTTTTTGAAAAATGATGCAAAATGCTTTAATTCCGGGCTTCCCGTCATCAGGGAAAAGGCCCCATAAAACCCAATCCCTAAAAGCAAGCATGCCGCAAGGCTTAACGGCAAACCGGAATCGTGCCAGAACCGTTCGGGAATTCCCTTAAAGGCGATCAGCCACAAACCTGCACCCATGGCCAAAGAGCCTGCAGCCGAGCGCAGCAAAGACGGCAAAATTTTCTTTGCCCCGATGGAAATCATCCGGACTTTTAACATCCAGAGCAAAAGCCCCAAGTTCACCATGGAAGCCAGGGAGGCGGCCAAGGCTAGACCTCCGTGGCCCATACGCCCCATCAGGACGATCCCGAAACCGATATTGGATACTACGGAGACAGCGGCCGTCCATACCGGCGTTTTTGTGTCTTGAAAAGCATAAAAGGTGGAGACCACCACCCTCACGGCTGAAAATGCCCATAATCCTATACTATAATATAAAAGTGCCACAGCCGTCAATCGTGTGGATTCGGGGCTGAAGGCCCCACGCTCGAAAAGCAAGGCGATGAGGGGTTCCCTCAACACGATGAGCCCCGTCATAGCAGGGAGGCTGATGAAAACCACCAACCTCAAAGCATCCGAAAACGTCTTTCGAACACTGTCGAGATCGCCGGAAGCTGCCAGGCGGGAAAGACTCGGCAGCAGAGCGGTGGCGGTGGCGGTGGCAAATATTCCCAAAGGAAACTGGACCAGCCGATCCGCATAATACAGGTAAGAAACGCTCCCTTCGGGAAGTAAAGAAGCCAGGAGTGTGCTCACCAAAACATTGATCTGATAGACAGCCGCTCCGAGAACGGTGGGGAGCATGAGGCATAAGACCTTTTTGAGGCCCGGATGCCATAAGGGCGTTTTTTGAGCCAATCGGATCCCTTTTTTGAGGATCGCCGGCACCTGCAAGGCTGCCTGCAGCGCACCCCCCAAAAGAACCCCGATGGCCAGTCCCAGAACCGGTTCGGACATCACCGGAGAAATGAAAAAGACAGCCCCGATGATCATCAGGTTCAACATCACCGGAGCCAGGGCCGGCGCGGCAAAATGGCCCAAGGCATTGAGGATTCCCATGAAAAGCGCCATGAGCCCAACAAAAAAAATATACGGAAACATGATCCGGGTAAGGGTAACGGTGAGGGCCATTTTTTCCGGAAACCGAGCAAAGCCGGGGGCGATGACTTTGACGATGATCGGAGATAAAAGCACTCCTAAAACCGATACGGTTACCAGAACTAAAACCAAAAGCCGAAATGCGGATCTGGCCAGGCAGTACGCTTCATCTCTGCCCTTGTAGGAAAGATACCCGGTAAAGACGGGAATAAAAGAGATGCTTAACGACCCTTCTGCAAGGAGGCGCCTGAGCAGGTTGGGGATGCGGAAGGCCACAAAAAAAGCATCCGCTCCGGCGCCGGCCCCAAAAAATCCGGCAATGACCGCATCCCGGACGAACCCGAAAATCCGGCTCAACAAGGTGGCGCTTCCGACCACCCCGGCGGCCCGAAAGACATGACGGCTTTCATCCATAGGCGATAGCGGAATCAGGGCCTGTTTTCAAAAAGAGATTCGGCGATGAATTTGAAGTGATGATGTTTTTTATTGACAGGAATCATCACTTTTGTAATTATTAACCTTTAACAAAAAACCGGGCGTTCGATAGACGCCTGAAAAATGGAATGGGAGGCACGATCACCCTTGGCAAATCATCCATCTGCAATCAAGCGGGCTCGGCAAAACGAAAACCGGCGCCTGCGCAATAAAATCGCAAAAACCCGAATCAAAAGCGTCATCAAGTCGGTTCGCACGGCCGCTACAGGCGATACTGACATCGAATCGCTTGCCAAACAACTGAATCAGGCCAAATCCGTCATCGCGAGGAGCTCCAAAAAAGGAGCCGTCCACAAGAGAACCGCTTCCCGGAAGATTTCCCGTCTAGAACGGGTTGTCAACGCGAAAAAATAGCGCTTCCGACTCACCCTGTCCTCCCCGATAGTAGTAACGGAGTGAAGAGTGATGGCTTCGTAAAAAGCCCATCTGCTGCGTTGCACTGCATCCTTCGTCATTGCGGCGTACCCATATGCACGCCTCATTCCTCAGGATTTGCGCGCCTTGCATCTGAAGCTTTTTACTTTGCCATCCAAATTTTGAGTTTTTACGATTTCATCAAGAGTTTTGCCACGCTAAAAGCCTGCGGTGAGATTATTATAGACCCTCTCGGCCATAAGCTTGGAGAGCGCCTTGATGGCCTCCCTCCGGTTCTGATCCGTGGTCAAACGGTCTCCGGCAACCGGGTAGGCCTCGTCTTCGGAAACGGAACCGGACCAGATGACACGTTTTTTCTGATCTGTCAGTTTTAAGACAACGGTGATGGTCACCCGCCTTTCGTCGGATGTGGAAGCACCGGTCCTGGATATGGTTTCCACGGCCATGGCGGCGATGACCCCGGAAAGAACAGCATCGGCATCCTCCGGGGCGTTGACCAGACCCTCCTCGTTTCTCCGGATGAATTCATCGATCAAATCGTCCGTGAAATCTTTTTCAATGCCGGTCTCCGTGGTCCGGTTATCCAGCAACGCAATGTGAATCTTCTTCACCCCGGCCGGAAAGCTTCCGCTTCCGGCAAATCGATACCCG
>PCSF01000112.1 GCA_002771315.1 Desulfobacterales bacterium CG23_combo_of_CG06-09_8_20_14_all_52_9
CAAGACCATGCCGTGGCTGTATTGATGCGCCATACCTCCCAAGAATTTCCTCACCAGGGTGTCGCCGCCCAAGCCGCGGAAAACCAGGCCGAAGGCGGCCGCCCCGCATAAAATGATAAAGACCATGCAGGTCAGCCGGACCGTGGTATGCATCACTTCCTTCAAAATGGCCATGTTGAATTTTTTGTTGATGACGGTTAGAAAAGTGGCTCCCACAGCCCCCACGGCGGCGGCTTCCGTAGGCGATGCGATCCCGGCAAAGATCGATCCCAAAACACAGAGCATCAGGAACAGGGGAGGGAACAACGCACTTCCCACCCGTTTCAACAGCTCACGCGGAGTGATAGCGGCAAGCTCCTCCCTGGAAATGGCGGGGGCGTCCTTCGGCCTCACCACGGCAACGATCAGGATATAAATGATGAAGAGGCTGACCAAAAGAAAGCCCGGCAATATGGCGCCGATGAAGAGATCTCCCACGGATACGCCCACGATATCCCCGATGAGGACCAGCACGATACTAGGCGGAATGATCTGTCCCAATGTTCCGGATGCGGCCACGGTGCCGCAAGTCAGCTCCTTATTATAATTGCGGCGGAGCATGGTGGGAACCGCCAGAAGCCCCATGGTCACCACGGTGGCGCCCACGATCCCCGTGGAGGCGCCCAGGAGCGCACCCACGATCACCACGGATATGGCCAGGCCGCCCCTCAATCTGCCGAAGAGAATCCCCATGGTGTCGATGAGTTGCTCGGCGAGACCGCTGCGCTCCAGCATCACCCCCATGAAGACGAAAAGGGGCACGGCCAAAAGGGTTATATTGGTCATGGTCCCCCAAATGCGCAGAGGCAGCAGGCTGAAAAAGGACCACCCGAAACCAAGCACTCCAAAGAAGAGGGCCGTCCCCATGAGGGTGAAGGTCACCGGAAACCCGGCCATCAAGAGAATGGTGAGGGCTAAAAACATCCATCCGGGCAGATATTCCATCAGTGCGGTCCCTCTTTCTCCCCTTGAGGGTCTATGAGTTGAAGCAGGCTTTTAATCCCCAGGGAAATTCCCTGAAGAAGCAGGAGTGTAAATCCTAGGGGGATGCAGCCTTTCACCAAAAAGCGGAAATGAATTCCCCCCGGGTCCGGAGACCCCTCCAAAACGGCCCAGGACCTCAGGACGAAATGCCAGGAGGTCGCGATGATCATGACGCATCCGGGGATCAAAAAAAGAAGGACCCCCAAAAGGTTGATCCAGGCCCTTCCCTTGGCGTTCAAACGTTGATAGATGATGTCCACCCGGACATGCCCGTCGTGAAACAGCGTATATCCCGCGCCGATGAGAAAAATAAAGGCAAACAGATGCCACTCCAACTCCTGGGTGAAAACAAAGCTGGATTTGAACGCATAGCGCATCACCACGTCAATGAAGACCACCGCCACCAGCCCAAGGGTCACCCAGGCGACACCTTTTCCAACCCACTGATTCATCACATCGATTCCGTGCGAAACGGCCTTCAGGGTTCTCATTATATTCCTTTTTTGTAATGAATTTGGCTCGCTTCTATAGGTGAAAGATTGGAATGAGTCAAGACGATTATAAAAAATGGAAACCTATAATACTTGATCCTGAAGGCGGTTTAGGATACGAAGAAATTCTTAAGAGTCAAGGTGTATGAATTGATCCCATGGCCGTTTTTAAAAACCCTTAACCCCAGGGAATCCAAACATGCCGACAAGAGCCTATTGGGCCGACAAGTATGTCCTAAACCGGCGTTTGGGCCAGGATGCCATCCGGATGATCCGGCCGGGACAAAGAGTCTTCATTTCTTCCTGCGGCGGAGAGCCCCAGCATCTGGTCCGATTGCTGGCGGAGGAATTCACGCGATTTCCGGATATCGAGATCGTCCGACTTTTCAGTATGGAAAGCGTCCCCTTAAGTTTGATCGCCACCAAGAGTCATGGCCAGAGCCTAAACATCCGATCTTTCTATCTGGGATCAGCCAAAGCGAAAGCGATTGAGAGAAACAAACGCTTTCTAACCCCCATCAACCTTTCCGCCATCCCCCGGCTCTTCAAAACCCGGAGGATGCCCATCCACGTGGCCCTGATCCAAACGACCCCCCCGGACGATTTCGGGTGGATGAGCCTCGGCGTCTCCGTGGACATTACCCTTGCAGCGGCCACTTCCGCCGACCTCGTCATCGCCCAGATCAATTCCAAAATGCCCAGGGTTTTGGGAAGAAGCTTCATTCACGTCAACGACGTGGACGTGTTCGTGGAATACGATGAAAACCTCCCGACCCTCGGCCCCCAGCCCGAACTCGAGTCGGCAAATATCATCGGCAGGCAGGTCGCCCGCCTCATCGACGATGGTTCGACCATTAATATCAGCCTAGGCACCACTCACCAGGCCAACTTATTGGGTCTTTCCCAAAAAAATGACCTCGGGGTCCACTCCCGGTTCATTACCGACGACGTTCAACACTTGTTCTCCACAGGGGTCATCACCAACCGAAAAAAGGGGTTCAACGAGGGAAAACTGGTAGCCAGCAGCGCTATGGGATCGGAAAATCTCTATGAATTTTTGAATGACAACCCGGCCATCGAATTTCAGCCTTCCGATTACGTCAACGACCCGACAATCATCGCCCGGCACCATAAAATGGTCTCCATGCATGTCGTCATGGTTATGGATCTCACCGGTCAGGTCTCCGCCGACGCCCTTCCTTACAACAACTTTTCAGGAGTCAATGGAATGCTCGACTTTATCAGGGGTTCGGCGCTTTCTGAAGGGGGAAAATCCATCCTCATGATGACTTCAACCTCCGGAGACGGGAAGAAAAGCCGCATCGTCCCGTCTCTTTTGGATACAGCCGTGGTGGTTCCCCGGGGCGACGTTCAATACGTGATCACCGAATACGGGGCGGTGAATCTTTTGGGAAAAAGTTTACAGGAAAGGGCCATGGCCATGATCAGCATCGCCCACCCGAATTTCAGAGACGAACTGTTCTTCGAGGCCAAAAAGATGGGGCTCCTCGATGCCGGGAGAAAGCGGCCCGACTTTTCCCGGGGCGTCTATCCCCTGAAACTCGAGGAGACCCGTATCATCAACGACCAGGAGGTGGTCATCCGCCCGGCAAAGCCGGTGGATGAAAGGCGGATCCAGGAACACTTCTATACCCTGGAAAAAGATGACGTGGTTCTACGCTTCTTCCACGCGAAGTCCGCTTTCAGACGGGATGAAATCGAGGGTCTGTCCCAAATCGACTACATCAATAACCTGACCGTCGTGGCGGTGGTCGGTGAATTTGGGTTCGGGAGGGTCGTGGGCATCGGGGAATATCTCCTGTAACCGGCTAAAAACATTGCGGAAGTGGCCTTTTCCGTGAGCAAAGACTTCCAGGGAAAGGGCCTGGGCAAAATCCTGTTTGCCAAGCTGGCCGAAGCGGCCCTGGAAAACGGGATTGCGGGCTTTATCGCCTACACGTCCCCCCAAAACAAGAGTATGATCAACCTGTTCAAATCATTGCCATACACGGTCCACACCACCTTTGACGGCGACGTCCTGTTGCTGACTTGCCGATTCGACGAAACCAAGTGACTTTTATGTCTCCTATATGAATGAATCCAACACGGAGCTCAAAATTCCCATGCACAAAATCCTTTTTCTCCCCCACCAAAAAGAAATCCGGGTCAAGGACAGAGAGATCCTCCTCCGGGCGGCCATGGAGGCCGGTGTTCATATCAATGCCTCCTGCGGCGGTGCCGGTGTCTGCGGTAAATGCCGCGTGATCATCGAACAGGGCCAGGCAGAAGACGGGATAACCGAGAAACTGAGCCCGGAAGACCTGAAAAAAGGATACCGGCAAGCCTGTCAGGCGATTGTAACGGAGGACTTGGTGGTCCGGGTCCCGGTGGAATCTGCCATCGACGCCAGTGTCCTCAATATCCAGAGCGTGCCCCGAAAAACCGCCCGCATCCATGAGATGAATCTGGAGGACCTCAAGGAAAAGGGGCTTT
>PCSF01000064.1 GCA_002771315.1 Desulfobacterales bacterium CG23_combo_of_CG06-09_8_20_14_all_52_9
TGATTTTGGCAGCCCTGTTCGGCGGAACAAATTACTCGAACGGTTACGCCCAGGAGGAAAATCCGCCTGCTGTTACGACGGATCTGAGACTATTGCCGAGGCCGATTTACCAGCCGAATCTAACCACCCCTGGCGCAGCCTCTTTAGTCGTCCCCGACGCTCCTACAGCAGATGAAATGAAAGCGGCCCTCATCGTCGCTGCCGGCTTTGGGCGGATGAGCAACGGAGAACTTGCCCTATCCTTCCTTACTGCCAGTCGGTTTTCTGCCACGGCCTGGGCGAACCAGGATCTTATCTTTGTGGGGAAACCGTCCGCATTTCCCATGTTGGCGCAAGCTTCATTACCCGCCCCAAGCTCTGGTGCAGGTTACACTCTGTCAGAAATGCAGCCGGAGGATGGGATTTTGCAAATGGCAGTCTCTCCCTGGGATAAGACGCATGTCGTTCTGGTGGTGGGGGGGAATACAGATGCCGGGGTAATCAAAGCTGCTCAGGCATTGAGCACGGGCAACATCCAGACCGGCTCGAATCCCAGCCTGGCCATCGTTGCGGGTGTGCGCGCCGGCGGCTCCACAGTTGCAGGCGGAGGTGGTTCGTTGATTCCCCCATCCACTGACCGCACTTTCCGGGATATCAACTATGAAAGGAAATTTGTGACAGTGAGCCAGAGCCAGGTTGATTACCAGTTCGATATTCCTCCTGGTTATTATGTGGGGGAAGGCCCGTATCTCGATCTTGTGTTCGGCAATTCGACGCTGCTGGATTACACAAGTTCAAATCTGGAAGTGTATCTAAATGACCATTACATCGGTGGTTCCCACTTTTCGGACGGAACGGCGAAAAGCGGCACCCTGCGGATCAGTATCCGTCCCAGTCTCTTTGTTTCGGGAACCAACTTCATCACCATCCTTGTGAATCTTTCGCCTCTCGCTGGCGCTGCGGAGGGATCCTTCGGGGGAGCGATGATCGAACCCGAGTCGCTGATTCACGTCCCTTTGGAGCCTGCGACCATTTCCGCCTCCGATCTGCAAAACCTGGGTAATTATCCCTACCCATTCATTAACGACCCCGCTCTGGCGAACGTAGCGTTCATCTTACCTCAGCAAAACCTGGCAGCCTGGGATGTCGCTGTCCAGATTGCGTTCAACTTGGGAAGGAGCGCCAATGGCGCGCCGTTCGACCTGGCCATCGCGTATGATGGACAGATTCCAGAGGAGGTGCGCCGGAATCATGATCTAATTATCATTGGACTGCCAATGGAATTGGCGATCATAACAGAATTGCGAAATGCGCTTCCCGCTCCATTCGAGGAAGGCAGCAATGTCGCGATACTGACAAACCTGCCGGTCGAGTACCGGTTGCCGGAGGGGGTGGAGCTTGGTTATCTGGAATTGCTCAACGCGCCGTGGGATAGTGCGCGCACCATTTTGGCCGTGCTGGGAAATGCAACGGGTGGAGTCCAGCAGGCCGGGGGCGCGTTGACCAGGGCTGCCCTGAGAAGCACGATAAAAGGCGATTTTGCACTGATTAATGGCGAGACCATCTCGAGTACGGATACCCGAACCGGGTCCGTAGTCGAGAGTGTCGTGTCAGGTACCACCCTGCCCCCTTCCGTTGAAGCATTGTCCACCGGGATGGCGTCAGTGCAGACCCCAAGCGTTAGCGCCGCCAGCCGTGACTGGGTGCCTGTGGTGGTGATTGGGTTGGTTGTGATGATGGCGATCATCATTATGATTGGCGTGATATCGGGTATCGGTCGCAAGAAAACGGTGAAGTAAGAAGATTGTCGGGAGGCCCGGTGAGTGATGATATTAACCAACTCTATCGTCCAATAAAGAAAACTGGATGGAAATCAACAGCCTTCAATGTTGCTGAGAATCTGGGGGTGATTGCCTTTTTCCAGAATTTGGGCCAATACCTGAAAGGGTATTTATATGTTTTGGCTTATCACCGCGTGGATGAGTATGAAAACCGCCCGTGGTTGGACCCGGAATTGATCAGCGCTGAACCCGCACAATTCAATTCCCAGATGCGATTGGTCGCAGAGAAGTACCATCCGGTATCAGCAGAGGATGTGCTGAATGCGATAAGGGGTGAGCAACCCCTTCCGCCAAATTCTGTATTAGTCACTGTAGATGACGGCTACCGGGATTTCAGCGAAGTCATATTCCCTATTACCAGTCAATATGGGATAAAGCCTGTGCTTTTTATCCCTACGGCTTATGTCGGGAGGGGACCATTTTGGTGGGAAAAATTATTCACTGCCGTTTCGAACTACCCCGGGCCGGAAATTTCAACTCCTTTGGGTTCATTTTCCATACGGACCCGGGCAGAAAAAAAGCAGGCGACCCGGCATCTTACGCAAGAGGTTAAGAAGCTTCCTTTTGAACAAGGGATGCAAATCGTTGATGCGCTCTATCATGATTTCAGCCCCAGAAATTCGGATGACACTCGCAGTATTCTAACCTGGGATGAATTAAGGGTTCTGGCACGCAGCGGAGTGACCGTTGCCGCGCATACCCATACACACGCCCTGCTCAGCCGGATCCCAATTGAGCTAGCCAGTCAGGAAATCCGTACCTCACAAGAGACGATTCACCGTGAATTGGGCCAGAGCCTGCCAATTTTTGCTTATCCAAATGGAAAACCCGAAGACTTCACGGCAGAACACGTGGATCTTTTGCGTGATCTGGGTTTTATATTTGCAGTTACCACGGTGGAAGGAAGCGCTTCGCTTTCTAATGAACGGCTTCTATGCTTTCCCCGCATTGGCGTATGGCCTGGCCTTTCGCTTTCAGCATTTCACTATCACCTGACTCCAGTCTATAGACGCTTCAAACAAAATCTGGTTTACTAAGTAAGCAAGTCCTTACCTTGCTTAGAGAGTGTTTCATAAGTCGAATTTAACCGAATTTCGCGACCTTTAGCCCTGCTGAAATAGAACGAATCGAACGATTTTGCCCATTCACTGCGCATTTTCAACCAAAAACCGGCGGTTGATACTGAAATAAAAGTACTTAAGAAACACTCTCTTAGGGGGTCAACATCATCGAGTTGCCCTCAAATTTGCCCAATTCGAGTCATTCGATGCCGAAAGATTTTATTCACGACGAAGTCAAATGTTTATCCGGCCCAAGAATCGGTTATCTTCGGTCATCTCCGGCAACTTAGGATTTTCCGGGCGCTCTCTTATAAAACAGGGATTTTAATCTGGGCAGCCAAATGTATGCAATCATAGGCAGCGGTCTATTTTTGGCGACGAAACGCAATTGAGTATATGATCGCTCTTGTATTTGCCAATGGATTTTATAATCTTCATCGCCGCGTAAGAAATCTACCCCTTCATAGGCGCGTTTAAAGCAATCTTCAATTACCAGCATAAGTAAAACTTTGCCAACTGATAGCTCAAAATAGTGAGTATTGAATCCATTTCGCCAATCTTCAAATTTCCTGTTGAAAATAAAGCCATAGCGGTAGGCTGCGGGTTGGTCGTTGATGTACAGCAAATAAATATCCGGCCAGCCTCGATCCGACATCAATGCGAGAAGCTCCCGTTGAAATGCTCGTTCCTCGCCTGAGATGTAAAGATAGGGGTAGCGACCGTTCTTGTTTATCTCAAAAATCGTTGAAATGTCCCGACAGGTCACTTCCTGTCCGGAATGATGCTTGAAGGTGAGCTGGCCTTGTCTCTCAATCCGACGCACTTTTCTTCGCAGGTCACCGCGCAAATTTTGAGAAAGCCGTCCCAAGTAACTCGTCCAGTCGCCTTGGATTGGAAGGTAGAAATGACGGCTGTTTTCTTGGTGTTTAGCAAATCCCGCATTGTGAAAGTAGGAAATTAATTGTTCAATTTCGGGACCATCGAGCATAAATACATTTAGTTCAAGAATATCCCACATTGATTTCTGAGCAATCAAATAATCGAGAAGAGCAGTATAGATTTGTGAATCACCATCCCGGACAATAAAACCGCCCACATCT
>PCSF01000140.1 GCA_002771315.1 Desulfobacterales bacterium CG23_combo_of_CG06-09_8_20_14_all_52_9
GATTCTTCTATGGGAGGTTGTTCCTCAAAGCAGCATCATGGAGCTATGCCACATCGAGACGAGGGACAAAGCCCAAGCAAAGAGCGCCTTGGATGCCATCGAGGGGGGCATGGATTTTGCGGATGCCGTCCAAGCTTTTTCCTCGGCACTGGATCGAGAGCCGAACGGATTGTGCGGGCTGTTGGTCCGGGATGAGTTTGAACGCATTTTTTCCATATCGGAGTCTGATTCCGATAAAATCTTTGCCATGGAGACCGGACAGATCAGTCCGATCTTGTCGGCTGGTGCGCGGTTTCATATTTTCAAGGTCCTCGACAAGCGACCGGAGATGCCCTTCGATGCCATTAACAAGGTGATGGACAAAAAGGCCCTTCGGGAGGTGGTGGACTACGCCTACCGCAATTTAGGTCCCAAGGCTACGGTGATCCTCTCGGATCGCCTCAAGGACATCGGCTACCAGTATTCCACCCGGGGTGGGTTATCCATCTCCATTGATGATATGATTACACCTCCAGGAAAATGGGAGATTCTTAAGAAGGCCGAGAAACAAGTGGCCGATATCGAAAAACAATACACGGAAGGGCTTATCACCCAGGGAGAAAAGTATAACAAGGTCATTGACATCTGGGCCAAAGCGACGGAAGACGTGGCCAATGAAATGATGGAGGTCATGAAGACAGCGCCTGTTTTGGACTCTAAAGGGAATCCGGTACTGGATGAAAAGGGACAACCCGTCGCGGAAGAAAGCTTCAACCCCATTTATATGATGGCCGATTCGGGCGCAAGAGGGAGCAAAGATCAGATGCGCCAGCTGGCCGGCATGCGGGGTCTGATGGCCAAACCATCGGGTGAAATCATCGAGACTCCCATAACGGCCAATTTCCGAGAAGGGCTTTCGGTCTTGCAGTATTTTATCTCCACCCACGGTGCCCGCAAAGGCCTCGCGGATACCGCTTTAAAGACGGCCAACTCCGGATATCTTACCCGTCGTCTTGCCGATGTGTCCCAGGACTGTTGCGTCTCGGAAGAGGATTGTGGCACCATGATGGGAGTGGAGGTGGAGCCCCTCATGGAAGGTGGTGAGATCATCCAGAGACTCGGGGAACGGATTCTGGGAAGAGTTGCTGTGGGGGACATTCGGGATCCCTTTACCGAAGAAGTCCTGGTGAAGGCCGGGGAGATGCTGGATGAAAAGGCCATCAACCGGGTAGAAAGCGCCGGGCTGACTAAGGTCAAGATCCGGTCAGTGCTCACCTGCAGGGCCGAATTCGGAGTGTGTGCCAAGTGTTATGGCCGGGATCTAAGCCATGGTAATCTCATCGAAATCGGTCAGGCAGTGGGGATACTGGCAGCGCAATCCATTGGTGAACCCGGAACCCAGCTGACCATGCGGACTTTTCATATCGGCGGTACGGCAAGCCGACGGGTAGAACAGGCCGATATTAAGGCTCGGGTGGAAGGGAATATCAAATATATCGATCTCAATATCGTCAAGAATGCTGAGAATAAAAACGTCGTCATGAACCGACGTGGAGGCGAGTTTGCCGTCATCAGCGAAACCGGCAGAGAACGGGAGCGGTATCCCGTCATTTATGGGGCGCATCTTCTGGTTGAAGACGGCAAGGCCGTTCGGGTGGGGGATCTTCTGGCCACTTGGGATCCCTTTACAACGCCTATTATCACGGAGGTGGACGGTACCGTCAAGTTTGGAGACATCGAGCCCGGGAAGACCCTGCAGGAGAAAGTGGATCCGGTGACAGGAAAGTCGAGCCGAACGATCATCGAATCCAAGAGTGCCGAGGTTCGGCCTCGGATCTCCATCAAGGACGAAGCCGGTAAAACCGCCAAGCTTCTAAAATCTTCGGGCATGGCTCGATATTTTCTTCCCAACAATGCCATTTTACTCGTAGAAGAGGGAGACACGGTCACAGCCGGAGATGTCATCGCCAAGCTCCCCAGAGCCACTACCAAGACCAAAGATATCACCGGTGGTTTGCCCCGTGTGGCGGAACTCTTCGAGGTGAGAAAGCCCAAGGACACGGCTATCCTCAGCCAAATCGATGGGTATGTTTCGGTTGCAAAGGACACCAAGAAAGGAAAACAAAAGATCACCGTTACGCCGGTGGATGCAGGGGATAAAAAAGAATATCTGATTCCTCGGGGCAAGCACATCAACGTCTATGAAGGGGACTATGTGCGCGCCGGAGAAGCCCTTATCAGCGGATCCTCAGTGCCCCAGGACATTCTGAACATCAAGGGGGAGGTGGCGTTGGCCCGGTATCTGGTGGACGAGGTCCAGGAAGTGTATCGGCTCCAGGGCGTCCGTATCAACGACAAGCATATCGAGGTGATTGTAAGGCAGATGATGAAACGCGTGAAGGTTATCGATGTGGGCGATACCGATTTTATACCCGAGGAAAATGTGGATCGGATGCAATTTGAAAGGGTCAACAAGGTGGTGACGGCCAATGGAGGGAAACCGGCCGTTGCCGAACCTCTCATCCTGGGGGTGACCAAGGCTTCTTTAAGCACAGACAGCTTTATTTCAGCCGCATCTTTTCAGGAGACCACAAAAGTCTTAACGGATGCGAGCATCACCGGTTCCGTGGATCGCCTTCACGGGCTCAAAGAAAATGTCATCATGGGAAGACTGATCCCGGCCGGAAGCGGTTTTCCCAGATATAGCGAAGAGGGCATCCGATTGGAAATATTAGCGGAATAAAGAGGCGGAAGGAAAGGATTTTAAACAATAAAAAGACTTGACAATTATCTGTTAGCAAGCTAACTTATACATTTTTATAATTGAACTTGTCGAATAATCCGGTACGGTCGCAAGAGTGCCGAAATCGCGGGCGTTGCCGGATTTTAATCGAAGACGAAAGGGATCGTATGCCGACCATCAATCAACTGATCCGAAAAGGCAGAAAGCGGGCCAGAAGAAAAATCACCACCCCGGCCCTGAAAGGAGCACCCCAGAAACGCGGGGTATGTACCCGGGTCTATACCTCAACACCTAAAAAGCCAAACTCAGCACTGAGAAAGGTGGCAAGGGTTCGACTGACAAGCGGAACCGAGGTCACCGCGTATATTCCAGGCATCGGCCACAATCTCCAAGAGCACTCCGTTGTCATGGTGCGAGGCGGAAGGGTTAAGGACCTTCCGGGCGTTCGATACCACGTCATCCGGGGGACCTTGGACACGCTCGGGGTCGAAGATCGGAAGAAAGGACGATCTAAATATGGGGCAAAGAAGCCAAAGTAATCCTGACGATAGGGAAGGTTGTGGTTTGATTCGAAAACCGAAGAAAGAAATGAAAGATATAGGTAGGAAACTTATATGCCCAGGAGAAGAGAAGTTCCGGTAAGGGAAAGCGTCGCCGATCCAAGTTACGATAGCAAGCTTGTAGCCCGGTTCATCAACGCTCTGATGAAAGACGGAAAAAAGAGCACTGCTGAATCGATTCTTTACGGTGCCTTTGAGATGATCGAAAAAAAGGTCAATGAATCGCCCGTGAAGATTTTTGAGCAGGCCATCGAGAACGTTAAACCGATCATCGAGGTGAAATCGAGAAGAGTGGGTGGCTCGACCTACCAGGTTCCAACAGAAATCCGCTCGTCAAGACGTGCGGCGCTGGGGATTCGATGGATCATCAGCTATGCACGTAGCCGGTCTGAAAAAGGGATGGCCAAAAAATTAGCAGGAGAATTGATGGACGCGGCGAACCAAAGAGGGGCATCCGTCAAAAAGAAAGAAGATACGCACAAAATGGCCGAAGCCAACAAGGCATTTGCCCATTATCGCTGGTAAGTTATCATCCCAGGGAGGAGTGTGAGATGGCGAAGGTAAAGTTTGAGCGGACGAAG
>PCSF01000077.1:0-683 GCA_002771315.1 Desulfobacterales bacterium CG23_combo_of_CG06-09_8_20_14_all_52_9
TTCGGAAAGACTTCCAACCCATTTGCATTTTTAGGCCGCTGATTTGCATTAAAATTGTCCCCATGATATATTTCCTTGGCTTCATCTCCGTTATGCCCTCACAAAATTTTTACAGCCTCTTGCTCTTTCATTTCGCGATACCTTCGGAGTGCTTCCGAATTACCTTTCCGTCCTTGCAAAACTGGATTGCGTCCAAGTCGAAAAGACCAGAGAGGGCATATATGGGGTGTTGGATTTATGACCTGGCCGGTGCAAGCCTTAACACCGTAAATCGTTTGTTCCGGCACACAACTTATGCAGTGGGCCTTGATTCTTTTTAGAATGCTCTTGCCGGTTTTGTTTAGTTCGCAAACACGGCTTTCACATGGATTCATAAGCCGGTCAGTGTTAAGACAATTCCGACATTCTGCTTTTCGTGCTGCGGATGGTGGTAGCCGTTTTTTTATAATTACTTCGTGCATGATCACCTCTCTGAAGGGGAGGACCAGGTAGTATGGTCCCCCCCTCTGAACATGGAAATGAATGGAGCCGAACCCGCAGCCACCAGCGGCCCCGCCAGTGCACCATCGCCGCCACATTTTTTTACGGAACGCGTCTGGCGACCAGTCTGCGGCCTGTAAAGGAAACGCGTACCAACTCTCCACACCGGGAGAGAAACTTGAAAGGGGAGAGGGACCGAAGCC
>PCSF01000077.1:712-1005 GCA_002771315.1 Desulfobacterales bacterium CG23_combo_of_CG06-09_8_20_14_all_52_9
TAATAATTCTTCAGCCTCACCACAAAAGGACCGGAGCCGATCGATAAAAAAATTCCCCCCCTCATGTGCGGGATCCATCAATTTCTTGACCGCGCGGGGAAGCCTCGCTCCGGCACCACCAATTATAGCCTGTGCGTCAGTTTTCCAGAAGACCTTCTCCATGAGCGTAAGGATCTCGCTGACCACGATATTGTGCTCCGTAACGATGCCGTCCAGTTTGGCGATAAGCTGTAAAAGCCGCTGACCTTCGGACCGTACTCGGCCCACAAGCTCGTCATATAACATCTCCCGCT
>PCSF01000077.1:1062-1269 GCA_002771315.1 Desulfobacterales bacterium CG23_combo_of_CG06-09_8_20_14_all_52_9
TATAACATCTCCCGCTCGGCCTGCTCCGCTTCAGAGAGTTTCGCCCGAAGACCAGAGATCGTCTGCTCTACCTCGATAAGCTCCGCCGAAAAACCGTTCAGTGCATTTTCACCAAGCCCGGTTCTGATTTTTGCCGACCTCGTATCGTTAAGCATGGTTTCGGCCCTGGCCATGGTGAGTGCGGTCCGCTTCTCTTCTATCAGTTCA
>PCSF01000129.1:0-548 GCA_002771315.1 Desulfobacterales bacterium CG23_combo_of_CG06-09_8_20_14_all_52_9
CACAATGACGAACCCGAAATTTCTGGATGATTCGAGCCTCAGGCAATTCGACATCGTGGTCACCAATCCCATGTGGAACCAGAAAAATTTCGACGAGGGTACGTATGAGAACGATCCCTACGAGCGGTTCACAAGCCGCGGAGGATTCGCGCCGACCTCCAGCGCTGACTGGGCCTGGCTTCAGCATGTGCTGGCTTCTCTGAAGGAGGACGGCCGCGCCGCAATGGTGATCGATACCGGCGCTGCAAGCCGGGGCAGCGGGAATCAGGGCGAGAACAAAGAAAAGGCAATCCGCCGATGGTTTGTCGAGCAGGACGAGATCGAAGGGGTCATCCTACTGCCGGACAATCTTTTCTATAACACCACCGCCGCGGGCATCATTATTGTCCTGAATCGAAAGAAGCCGAAAGAGCGAAAGGGCAGGATCGTTCTGGTCAATGCAAGCGGTGAGTTCCAGAAAGGCCGGCCCAAGAACTTTATCCCCGATGAATCGATCAAGAAAATCGCCGACGCCTTTCATGCCAGCAAGGACATCGAGCGATTCGTCA
>PCSF01000129.1:567-4398 GCA_002771315.1 Desulfobacterales bacterium CG23_combo_of_CG06-09_8_20_14_all_52_9
CGTGCAGACGCTACTGGATGAATTGGCGAAACTGGATTCGGAGTCAAAGAAACTGGATGGGGAATTAAAGGAAATATTCGAGGGGCTGGGATACAAATTGGGGCAGTGATTTATACGGCAAAAGAACATAAACATGGAAGTAATGGAAACATTACCACAGGGTTGGAAGAAACGAACTCTTGATGAGCTTTGCGCTCTTCGACGGGAACTTGTGGAACCCTCCTCGACTGGAACCAATCGCTATGTTGGGTTGGAACACATTGATCCGGGCATCCCACGGATACGTCGTTGGGGAAGTGATGGAACTCTCCGAAGCACCAAGAACCGCTTCTACTCAGGCGATGTACTATACGGCAAATTACGACCTTACCTTGATAAGGCGGCACTCGCAGAATGGGAAGGTGTCTGTTCAACTGATATCCTAACCCTCCAGCCTCGTGATGAGAACGCTGACGCTGGTTATCTCAGCTTTTTACTGCACACCTCTGCTTTTCTCGCTCACGCCGTAGCCACAACCTCAGGTGTTAATCACCCGCGGACGTCGTGGGCCGACATTGCTGCCTTTCTCTATCCGATTCCTCCCCTCCCTGAACAACGCGGGATCGCGGCGGGGCTGGCGAAGATCCAGTCCGCCATGGAGGTGCAGGACAAAATCGTCGTCACGCTCAAGGAACTCAAAGCCGCTATCATGGCCAAACTCTTCCGCGAAGGCCTGCGCGGCGAGCCGCTCAAGCAGACCGAGATCGGAGAGATGCCGGAGAGTTGGGAGGTGGTACGAGTTGGGGATTTAGTGAAATTATGCAGTGGAGCAAGCCGTCCGGATGATCTTTCGACCGAGTGTAATGAAAACACCCCATGCCCGGTTTACGGTGGCAACGGTGTGATGGGCTATAGCAGCCAGTTTCTTACTACTCAAGAATCAATAGTTATCGGCAGAGTGGGAGCTTATTGTGGAAGCGTCCATGTATGTCCGCCTCGTAGTTGGGTGACAGACAACGCTCTTTATCATCGCGAGCCAGTCAGCGAAAAAGCCACCCTTCGATTTCTGGCTGAACTTCTTTGTTACCTAAGGCTTAACCGTTTACAACGAAAAGGCGCACAACCACTGGTTACTCAAGGCACAGTTCACAGCGTTGAGATCCCGCTTCCATCAAAAGCAGAGCAGGATGAGATCGCAAATATTGCGATGGTGATGGAGAAACGAATTGAAGCGGCGGAACAAAAACTGGGGAGATTGAAACTTCTTTTCTCTTCCATGCTCCACCTGCTCATGACCGGCCGGGTACGGGTAAATCATCTAAAACTTGGTGAGGAACGACATGGCTAAACAGCAAAAGCAGGGAACAACGGGTAAAGGGTTCGGATTATCCTTGATGGATCGTATTCAGAATGAGAGCATTGTCCACCAGGAAGCCGTCCGGGCTGTCGAATCATTAACTAAGAGAAACCTGATTTGTTACACGTCTTTTCTCAGGCACCCGGTCGGCATCATCATCCAGGAAGACGGCCAGTTCATTGAGACCCTGCTTCGTTCAGTTGACCTTAGCCAGTATCCGGATACTCTTGATCTCCTATTGCACACGCCCGGCGGCGATCCGACGGCTGCCGAGCGGATCGTGATGACCTGTCGGTCCTATGCCAAGTCGTTCCGCGTCATCGTTCCTCAAACCGCCATGAGCGCGGGAACTCTTATTGCGATGGGTGCCGATTCTATTGTGATGACCGAGACCTCAGAGTTAGGCCCCATCGATCCGCAAATGATTATCACAAGCGGGCAGGAGCAGACCCTCCGGCCGGCGGCAGCCTTTGTAGATGCTTATCTGGATTTGATCAACAAATCACAGGAAGCGATTAAAAAGAATCAGCCGCCTCACCCATACATCGAGTTGCTTCGAAAGGTCGATCCGACTTGGATTCAGGTTTGTTTAAAAGCCAGAGAACTCGCCCGAACGATCGCGGGTGAATTTTTAAGGAGATATATGCTGGAAGGGAAAGACAACGCGACGATCGATAAGACGGTAGAGAGCTTTATGAAAGAAGGTGAGCTTCTCTCCCACGGACGAATCATCCGATATGCAAAAGCGCAGGAATATGGACTGAACATCGATGTTGTTCCCAAAGGAACGCCGCTTGATCATGCGATATGGGAACTACACGCACGTTGTGAAAACTATGTTCAGTCACGAGGGCTGGCGAAGTATTTTGTTGGTCGTTCGGGCGGGCTTAATGTCCAGACCCAGAGACGATCTCTCTAATTTGACGTCTGAACCTGGTAGGAAAAAGTGGCTTCAGAGACGTAATTCGGCTCATCAACTTTTCCAGTTGTTTCGGTTGGGAGAACTCCATAGAGAGCTTCAAGATCTTGTAGGATTTTCTGGTACTTTTCAAAATCTTCAAGGAGTTCTTTTTCAGTGATGGGACGGTTGATTGGCTGCGTCATATTGGTAGCTCCTTGTCTTATGTTGTAAGTATAACTTCTACGATATACCACGTCAAGGAGTTTATAGCGTTGACAGTTGCTGCTAACGCCGGAATTGCATCGGACAGGAGTCATTCAGCAAGGCAGGGAAACAATTAAAGATTATAACATTCTGATTTTATTTGCCTTTATTGCATTGCGGGTTCAACAAAAAAAGCAATTCGCATGCAATTCTGAAAACTATCCGGAAGGAAAGTTATGCCTCCTAACCTCGGTTCAGAACGCGCCACGGTCGAAGATCCTCTCATCGGGCATGCCGTGGAGATCGGTTAATCTATGAACGCTATCTTAAACAAACTCCGCGAATGGATGGAAGGCAAGGAGGATGAGCACCTTGAGTTCAAGGAGGCGAAGAACCGCTTTGACTTTGAGGAATTGGTAAAGTACTGCGCGGCAATTGCAAATGAAGGCGGCGGGAAATTAATCCTCGGTGTAACGAATAAACGACCACGGCGAGTGGTCGACTGCCGCGCATTCGAAAGTCTGGAACGTACCAAGGCCGGATTAACTGAGCGGTTGCATCTGCGTTTTGAGATTGATGAGATCGAACACCCGGATGGCCGTGTTCTTGTTTTCCACGTTCCTTCCCGTCCCATCGGTATGCCAATTCAATACAGAGGATCGTATTGGATGCGGGCCGGCGAAGGTCTCGTGCCCATGACTCCGGATCGGCTAAAACGAATATTCGATGAAGCCGGACCGGATTTCTCCGCTGAGATTTGTGCTCACGCTGCCCTTTCTGATATAGACCCCACCGCAATTCAGCGTTTTCGCGCGATGTGGCAACGAAAATCCGGGAATGAAGCCCTTGATAAAGTTACCGATGAACGGCTTTTGGCGGATGCAGAGCTGGTTGTGGATGGTCGCTTGACCTATGCAGCACTGATCCTTTTGGGCACACGGCAGGCGCTCGGCAAATACTTGGCCCAGGCTGAGGTGATTTTTGAGTACCGGTCCAGCGAGGCCTCGATCCCTTCTCAGCAACGCAAAGAGTATCGTCAAGGCTTCTTTCTCTTTGATGAGGACTTGTGGAACACGATTAACCTTCGTAATGATATCCAGCATTATCAGGATGGCCTTTTTATTTGGGATATTTCCACCTTTAATGAGATGGTTATCCGGGAAGCGATCCTCAATGCGGTAAGCCATCGGGATTATCGTCTGGGGGGATCGATCTTTGTGCGCCAATTCCCCTGAAAGATAGAGATCATCAGTCCCGGAGGCTTCCCACCCGGAATTACAACAGAGAACATTCTTTGGAAACAATTCCCTCGGAACCGCCGCGTCGCTGAGATTTTTGCCAAGTGTGGATTCGTAGAACGATCAGGTCAGGGGGTGAACCGGATGTTCGA
>PCSF01000309.1 GCA_002771315.1 Desulfobacterales bacterium CG23_combo_of_CG06-09_8_20_14_all_52_9
GTATATTGGCCATCTCCAGGAGGTAGCCGTTCAAGCCCGCTGACTGAACCATCTGCCGAAAGGTCGATTCATGGAGCCTCGGCGAACAGGAAGCCATCACCACGCGATCCAGACCATGGGCCGCGATATCTTCCTTGATGCTTTGCTGTCCCGGCCCGGAGCACGCATAGGGGATGTCCTTGGCGACGACGACGTCTTCCATTTCGGCAGCCAGCTCGGCTACTCTTGTGCAATCGACGGTTCGAGCGATATTCAGCCCGCAATGGCAAACATAAACCCCGATACGGGGTCGGTCTGACAACTTTTCATGCTTTTCCATTTTCTACTTCTCTCTGGGTCGTGGGTTTATGGTACTCTCCAACCTATCCATGTCCATCCGAGGATATCCGTATCCGGGCCAACCACATGGGTTTCCGGTTTGCGGCTGGCGGTCGGTCCGGTCATTTCCAGCGGATCGTCTTAGCCAGGACCGTTGTCAAATCCATCATCTCCATTTGAAGCTTATCTCCAATGAAAGGGTCTTCCATAGCGCAGCGCAGGTGGATCTGGCACTTGGGGCAACCGGTAACCAGAAGATTGCTGCCTGTTTCATGGGCCTGGCGTAATCTTTTAACCTGCAGGGCCTTGGTGTATCGGTCGCACCCGGTCCAGGCGCAATTGCCGCAGCAGAGCGCGGAGATTCCGCTATCTTTCATCTCCTGGAAGCTTTCGGGCTGCAGCCTGCCGATAAGCTTACGCGGAAGATCGGCGCGGTTTTCCATGCGGCTGAGGCGGCACGGGTCCTGGAATGTTAGCTTGCGGTCCAACTTCTCGAAATCGACGGCGCCTTTGTCGAGTTCCTTTTCCAAAAGCTCATAGATGTGCGTCACCTTGAAATTCACCGCAACTCCTTGGTCCGCATAGTCACGGGCCAGGGTCCGGTAACATTCGGGGCATGAGGTGATAACTTCTTCGACCCCCGATGCTTCAATGGCTGCGACGTTGAGCTTTGCAAGCCTGACGAAATTGTCGGCATCTCCCGACCAGAGCAGATCATGGCCGCAGCACCGCTCTTCGGCCAGAAGCGACGGATGGATATCGAAGAAATTCAGGAGGCGAAGGCTGTCCACAAGGATATCATTGGTGCGGACTCCCAGGTGGTGTCCGAAGAAAGTGTCGAAATAAGGGGCACACCCGCCAAAAAACAGGACCTTGCTTTCCGGATCGGTGTGGATGTCCTCCGGCAACCACTTCCAGTGTTGAACTTTCAGGGCTGGCGAAGTCATGGTCCGCATGAGGGACTGGAAAAAGCCGTCATGAGCCTGATGCCCGCTCATACCCTTCTTCCGCTGGATGGCGCGCATGTCGCGGATAAACTCGGGGAAATGAACAGCGGACGGACACCGGTCATAGCAGAGTCCGCATGTAAGACACGACCAAACGTCCCTGACCACTTCAGGCGAATCCATTGTGCCGCCGATGATGGCGTTGGCCATGGCCCTGGGGGAGAAAGGCTTGCCGGATAGGGTCAAAGGGCAGGCCGAAGAGCATTTGCCGCAGTCCTGGCAGTCATAAATGTCGTGAGCGGCCACGACGCGGGCGATAGCGTCTTCATCCACTGGTGAAGACGTCTCCCGGTAACTTGGCGTGACGGGGGTCTTGCCCATCGCGCTGATGGCTTTATGAAAGTCCTGTAGGAACCTCAGGAGCAGCTCGGAATCCTCAGGGAGAAAAGTGGCCCAGTGTAACCGATCCTCGCCCAGACCCAGCAACTGGAGAATGCCCCGAGTGTCGCTCACGTTGCGCTCCGCAACCGCCGTTCCGCTCCCGTAGCGGCATGATCCCGGTGTGCATCCCAATAAGGCCACACCGTCGGCGCCCATTTCGAAAGCCCTGAATAAGAGGGATTTGCTGATCCTCCCCGTGCAGGGGATACGGATCATCCTCACCTGGGAAGGAACATCGGAACCGTTATCCTGAAGGGTCTGGAATGCCGCATGGGCCCCCCAGTTGCAAACGAACACCACAATCTTCAAATCATCCATTTCCAGTCCTTGTACTACAACAAGATCTCATCGATCATCTGCTCGAGATAGTGCCTGTCGCGGTATGGGCTGTCTGCGGCGTTGGATGGGCAGACGGAGATGCAGTTGCCGCAGCCCTTGCAGAGGGCTTCGTCCACCATGGCCCGCCATCCTCCCAGCCCGTTTTCGCTGAAGCTCACCGCCTGATACGGGCAAACCTGCATGCAGCGGCCGCACCCGCGGCAGCGCTCTGCGTCCACAACCACCGTATATCCCTTGTTCTGGCGAGGCCGTCGGGGCATGACCGAGGCGGCAAGGATGGCCGTTGCAGCTCCCTTGGTCCGCTTCGAAACGTGAATACCGGACGGATTGGCCAGAAAAAGTCCCGGAATGGATGTGGCTCCTGGAGCGAAGAACGGAATACCCGGCACACCGCGCTTTTGCATCGAGGATTCCACAACATGGGGATACAAGTCCGCCATGGGCATGTACGGAATGCGTTTTCTCGACTGTTCCCCCAGTATTACCGCTCCTACGTGGAGCACCTGTTGAAAGCCGTCGGTCTCGACAATAACCTGGAAGTTCCCCACCGTTCCCCGCAGTCCTTTCACGAGGGACCCATCAAAGCTGTGGATATTCGGGTGGGTGAGGGACCGGGAGAGAGGTTTGTTATGGGCACCGAAACGCAAAACCTCCATGCCTGACGCCGCCAGAGTAAGGGCGCTCTTGACGGCCGCTTCCGAATCCCCGATGACCGCCGTGGTGAAATTGTACGGACGCACGGGGGTGGGCATCGCCTTGAGCCGTCCCGCTCTTCGAATGGAGCGGTCGATCAGGCCTGCAAACCGATCCACGGCCAGAGCCTGATTCCCATCGAGAAGCCGCAGGACTTCTCCCCTCAAGTTGCAGGTCTCCACCATTGCACGGCTGATACCCGTCCCGTTAAACAGCGCGTCCTTGAGGCGGCTGCGCTGATCGGTGCAGGCGCTGCATATGAAATCGAGGGGACAGCAGACACAGGATGCCAGCACCAACCGTGTCAATCCCTTCTCCCGGATGGTTCGCAGTATGGATGCCGAGCCTTCCGGAGTGCAGGCCGAGGTCAACGCCTCGGCATGCATCACGCCAAACCGCCCGGGAAGCCCCGCAATGATGTCATTCAGCCGGTCGGGCCACCCGAGGACGTCGTTGCAGCGGCAGACAAACACCCCGAGGCTGATGTCGGACGAAAGCTGAGGGTCCGCTGGCGTAAAGGAAAGACCGTGCCCTTTCAGCCGGAGCGATCCAGCGCTCAACAGGACCATGGCTTCGGAGGCCGCCGCAAATCCGCGCAGCATCATGGCATACACATCGCTCTGGGAGGTCTTGGTGCTGTAGGCGCGGATGACATCCTCGCCCTTGATCGCCGGAGCAAGGGAGGGATCGGCAATAATGACCACTCCCGCCTGCTCGAGCTTATCACCATCCGGTCGGTCGCACCGGTGGGTGATTCCGCCGGTTCGACAGACTTCAAGGCACTGGAGACATTCCGAGCACGCCCCGCACTGGAGGCATCGCGCGGACTCGGACAGCACCTGGGACTGGCTGAGACCCAGGGCCACTTCCAAAAATCCCTCTTTTCTGGCCGCTGCCTGCCGCTCGGACATTTTGGCCCTGGCCAGGGACGGTATATCGGGGGTAATGACATCGAACTCCCTGTCGGAAGGCCTTGTGGGCAAACGGGAAGATTGGATATCCTCGCCGCTGAACCGACTATGAACGGCCCTCGCCGCTTGCCGTCCCGAAGCCATGGCTGAAACCACGGAGGATGGACCCCGGACCGCATCTCCCGCGGCAAAGACTC
>PCSF01000050.1:0-1367 GCA_002771315.1 Desulfobacterales bacterium CG23_combo_of_CG06-09_8_20_14_all_52_9
CCATTTCTACACTATAATCCTTTCACTTCAAACAGTTCCTGTGGTCCGACCCGCAAACGTAACTCACCAGAGGCGGTGGGTTTCGGATAACAACTAAAATCTTTTTTACGGGAGAGGTGTCTTTTTTACTTAAGGAGCCCTTTAATGGGTGGCCCCTCTTACTCACAAGAAATAAAATCAGGCGAATGGGCTGTTGAGAGGAGTCCTGCGAATTGGTAACACTGTCACAAACAGGCGGGTTGAGAAGACGAGAAGCCGTCACGGCAATTGTTGCATGAGAACAAGGACATCCGATAGATTGATGACCCCGTCCGGTGCGCCTGCCGGATAAAGATCAGCATGGGAAAGTTCCAGCAAAGTGGGTTGAAGGGTGCCGGTGGCGATGCGCAAGGCGATCAATACATCGGCAATGTCGATCACTCCATCCGAGGCTCCGAGGGGCGCCAGATCGCCGTCATTGAAATTATGGGTGAGAGGGATGGGATCCGTGAGATCGGAATATCCGTCAAAATCCGTATCCCAATAGAGGGCATTCAAATCGCCTACATAGGGGTCGTAGGAATTCGGATTGCCGTCATAGGCTACCTCCTGATAATCTGTAAGACCATCTCCATCCGTGTCGGCCAGATACGGATCGGTATATATTGACCGCTCAAAATCGTCTGAAAGTCCATCATTGTCATCATCCGGATCACAAGGATCTCCCAATCCGTCGCCGTCATGATCAGTTTGGTCCGGCCCGAAGACCGTTGGGCAATTGTCGCAGACATTGCCCACACCATCCTGGTCCTGGTCTTCCTGCCCCGGGTTGGAGATGGTTGGACAGTTATCATTGGGAAGCACGAGCCCGTCGCCATCCGAATCAGCGTCCAGGTACAGGGTATAGTAGGCCTCTTCCTGGGGTGAACCGGAAATGGTCCCGGACACGGATATCGCGTAGGTCGCGGCTGGAACGGATACTGTGAGCTGTGGGTCGGGTGTTGACGAGTTCAGGGAAACCATCCCGGAGACATTGTAAAGACCGAGGGTCCCGTTCAGGTACGAAAGCAGATGCTCCTTGGCATCCAGATCGGCGGTGAGGGTTCCGGATTGCAGCAGGGTCCACTTGTAAAAGTCGGCATCACCCGCCGGACTGACGGTCCCGCTGACAGAACGCGGAAGAAGCACGGGAGTCGCGGTCCCAAAACTGTTGTTGGAGCCGGACGGTCCCAGATCCACGGACATCTGGTAGAAGCAAGCGGAATGTCCGATGAAGCTCCTTCTCTCCTTCACAGAGATCCTGTAAACGCCGGTTGAAGGGAGAGTGATTTGCAGGTAAGGATCCACGGGATCGCTGACCGGATTGTATGCGTCCTGGGCCAGCACAT
>PCSF01000050.1:1398-3796 GCA_002771315.1 Desulfobacterales bacterium CG23_combo_of_CG06-09_8_20_14_all_52_9
CTGCGCCGCCGGGTTTGGCGGGTTGAACACGGCCGAGTCGATATCGATGGGGACGACCTGGCCCGCAGTGGCCGAAAATTTGTACTCGTCCATGTCGCCCGGAGGATTGATAAGCGCGTCGATGGAAGGAAGTACCGGGGGATGGATCCATACGGCAGGGTCCGAAATAGACTGTTGCTCCTTTTCGATGGAAAGGATGTAAATGTGCCCAGCACCGCCGGTTCCGTACTGGTCTGTGACCCTCAGGTAGTAGGTTCCTGATGCCGTGAACTGAAACTCCACGAAAGGATCGTCATAATCTCCCACGGAGACATCTTCGGCCAAGACTGTGGAGCCGTTTCGGTCCAACAGCGACAGGCGGGCGGACAGATTCGAGCCGGGGTTGTTTACGGCACGAAACCCCCGGGCCAGAATGTCCGCCTGGATGATCTCCCCCAACTCGGCACGAAACGCAAAATAATCTGCATCACCGGCACGACTGATGGCCCCTCCGATGGACGTAAGCGTGGAGATAGGTTGTGAGCTGGATACGGAATTGTTCGGCTCCCGTTCGCGAATGGGATCGGCCGCAACTGTTCCAGACAGGTATAACAAAAATAAGAAGGATGGAAGGATCGCCGAGGCGAATCTCATAGGGAACCTGCGGATGAGTCAAGAAACCGGGCGGCATGCTTAATGCATACCGCCCGGTCAAAGAATAAGCGGTCAGAAAGCGCGGCGAGCCCTCTCTCTGACTAACGGTTTCCTTTGTTCAGGATCGTGATGGAGCTGCACGCCTCAAAGGGGCGCAGCGTGCCGATAGCATCCGTGGCCGATCCCTTGACGCAGACATCGACGATGGAGCCATCCGGAAGTTGGGATGCCGCGCCGATCACGTCTTGACGGCTTCCGGTTGCCGGATCGTCGAAGGCCACAGCCAGTTCGTCAATACCGTTGGGTGTCGCCACATGATTGGCCGGGTCGGCCTGGTCACGAATGATTCTGTCGGCAACATTTTCCACAACCGCACCTTCAGAAAAGGTCACCGCGCCGACCGAGGTGATCATCACGCCGTCGGCAATGTTAGCGGCTGGGACCAGACTCCCGTCCGTATCCTGGAGCTCGATACTGACGGTGAAGCCGTTCCCCTGGCTCTTGACATTGAGGGTTAGGGGTTCGGCCAGAACACCTGCCATAAGGGGCGCCGGCTCAAAATGCCCCACAAGCAGCCAGTAGCCTGTTACGCCACCGAAAGGGCCACCCTTAATCTTGGATGGCCAATTGATCGAATATGACCCTGTCGCCAAATCCAACGTGCCCTCCGCCAAAACAAACAAGCCGCCGGGTCGTGGGCCTTGCTCGAAGGCCGATCCATTCCACATCACCTCCCAAGCGCTGATCTCCAGATGAAGATTGCCGGTACCATCCACGTCTGCGGTCGGCGCGGGATGTGTCTCGCCGGACTGGTAACTTATAGGATTCGTTCCAATGTAGGTGGGCGTCCCAAAGAACGAGAAAGGATTCAAGATGTTGCTCGGTGAAGTGGGTGTACCTGAATAACCGGTTCCAGCTTGGCTGCCCGGGCCGTTCCAGCCAGCCGGATGGGGCTCATCGGGGTCCAACACGAAGGGCTGGTGCTGTCCCAAGAGTATGCCGCCATCTGATCCAGCACTCAATGCTACACAACTACCCATAGGGTAAGGTGCTCCCATACAGAAAAATGAACCATCCTCAACGGTGAGTTTGCCGTTGAGCTGTGCCGCCCAGGCCGGGAAGACAAATAACAGGATCATGAAAAATGCCAGTAGCGCTGACTTGCGAGTCTTCATCAGGTTTCCCTCCTTTTAAAAGTGTTAAAAGCGATTAGTCTGGTGTTGTTTCCACTCCTTGCTTTTTAAATATTTTAAATAAGCAACACCGCCAATATTACCTTGTGAATATTTTTTTGCAAGATTTGTGCCAATTAAAGACAGAACTCGTGCAAATTAGATTAAGAAATTCAGCCGTCTATAAGGCATTGATTAATAAAGCCCGGATAGGACCTGAAGGAAAGCAAGCGGGTCAATGGGGCTTCAGCATCCCCGAATATAAGGTGGTTTATGGGAAAAATATTTCCACTTATGGGAAAAATATTTCCACTTATGGAAATATTATTTTTCACTTTAGTTTAGAAAAAATGGGGGGACATTGATAATTTGATATTTAACCAGATGCCCTTTCCGAATCGTTTTGACAATCCTACGGTTGCAAGGTGACCGGAAAGGGCTCGGCAACATGCGTTGGCGCAAGGATGCCGGAGCCCATATGGATGGAACCGTCCTTATCTCCCCCTATCCTGCCTATACTTCGTCACTCGACCTGTGCGGCGATGTCCGGGGGCAGCATGCTCTTAAGCTCTGAGTGCGTCTCCACAAGCCGC
>PCSF01000190.1 GCA_002771315.1 Desulfobacterales bacterium CG23_combo_of_CG06-09_8_20_14_all_52_9
GAGTCCGACCAATCTCGAAGAGCTGCGATCGATCGTGCCCCTGGCGGTGCTACCCAAAAAGGGCAGACGCGCCGCATCCGATGCCGACCGGGAAGGAGCCAAGGAGTTCGGTCGTCTGCGCAAGTGGCATGCCGGGGTGGAGTCCGCCATTGCCGCGCTTCAGGCCGGCAACGGGCTCAACATCTGCCGGGACAAGGGTGTCCGACGGCTATCAGCGCTATCTGGCCCTGGGCGTACTAGGTCGCAACCTTCAGGTACTAGGAACCATCTTCCTTGAGAAAGAGCGCAAGCGGCGTCGGAAAGAGATGTTCATGATGGCCGCTTGAGTAGCAAAACGTTCTAAAAATGTCGGCTCAGATAGCAGCAGTGTTTGCAAATTTGTCGGATTCTGCGGGATCCGAACCATAAACTCGATATATCTGTGTCGGCAGCCTGACGGAAAGACCGAAATGTGGCGAAATCCCTGATCGACCGCCTGGCAGAACCTAAATTAGTGCCTTTTTCGGACAGACACTATTTAAACGCCCTGTTAACATTCTTTTTATCTATACCTTGTCATGTTTTTTATGCAACTGCAGGGTTCAACTCACCTTCAATATTAGGGCGGCGCCCGTATCGCCCGCCGCGCACCCGGTAAATAGGACATAACCGCCGCCCAGCAGGACCGCTTCCTCGATCCCTTCGATGATCAGCCTTCCTCCCGTAGGTGCCTGGGGGTGGCCGTAAACGATCGAGCTGCCGTAATTGTTGAATCCGTTGACGTCGATCTTCATCTGGTCGGCAAAATAGATGTCGTTGGCAGCAAACGGATTGTGAGTCTTGATGACCTTGATGTCGCGGATGGAAAGCTCCGCTTTTTTCAGAGCCATTTGAGCAGCCGGAACCACTGCCATGGCCATATGAGCCTTTTTGACTCGTGCATATCCATAGGAAAGGATCTGAATCTTGATGGATTTATCCGCACTGAGGGCCTGAGCCTTCTCGTAACCGGTGACGATGACGGCACAATTGCCGTCTGCCGGATGGGTCTGGGCCCCGAAAGTGTGGGCGCCCCCGGGAAGAACAGGCTTCAGGGCGGCCAATCCCTCGACCGTGGATTCTATTACCCCTTCGTCCGCCTCCAGCACGATGGTCTTCTTCTTGGAACCTTTGATCTCCACCGGGAACATATATCGTTTCTGAAAAGCCCGATCATCCGCCAGGGCGTCTTTATACTGCTCATAGCGCCTCAAGGCAACAGCATCGCACTGCTCCCGGGTGATTCCGGTTTCCTTGACCACATTTTCAGCGGTTTGGATCATGGATGTTCCACCCCATGGGTCGAATCCGAAATGGTCCATGACCCAGTCCTCGGAGACCACCTGTCCGCCGGGTCCCTTGGGATTCGGCCATACGGTATGGGGGCCGTTGGAACACCGATCGGTCATCAGGGCACAGGCGTTTTCAAACGATCCCGTCTCAATACCCATGGCGGCCTGAAAGATACAGGTGGTCGAGGTGGAGCAGGCTTGACTGACCAGTACGCCGGGGATTTCCGTCCCTCCGAGGAGCGCAGAGGCCCAGGGCCCGCCGTAGAACATCTTGGGTTGTCCCACCGTCAGCCCCAAAAATACATAATCGAACATCTTGGGATCCCAGTTCTTGGATTGCAGCCATTTCCTGGATGTTTCCGCCCCGAACGATATGGCGTTCTCGTTGGCCAGGCTTCCCTGCCAACGGATGAAGGGCGAAGAATAGTAACCCCTGTAAGGAATAAATGCTTTTTTGAACATGAACTTTCCTCCTCGTTTCAAATAGATTCGATGGGTGTCGGTTTTCCGATCACCGCTTGGCCAATCGCTCCTTTAACTTGCGATGTAAAATCTTTCCCGTCGGTGTCCTGGGCATTTCCTCAGGTTTGATGAAGATCACCTCTTTGGGTCGTTTGTAACCCGCCATTTTCCCTTTGCAGCAATCCATAATCGTCTTTTCGTCGATCTCTCCCGCCTTCACATCAGGTTTCGGCACCACCACGGCAACAACCTTTTCTCCCCACTTTTCGTCCGGAAGCCCGATACAGGCGCAATCGAAAACACACTTGTGGCTCCCTACGACTTCTTCCACCTCGCTGGGATAGACATGCTCGCCGCCCGTGATGATCATGTTGTCCTTCCGGTCGACGATCTGGTAGTATCCGTCGGCATCCTTTCGGGCCATGTCCCCGGCCGAAAACCATTCTCCTCTAAAGGATGCGGCGGTCTTTTCCGGGAGTTTATAATACCCGTCAAAAAGCATGGGGCCTTTGGAGTAGAGTTCCCCCACTTCGCCCACGGGCACCTCTTTTCCATCCTTACCCAGGATTTTAACGAAATCGGTCCCCAGAGATTCGTATCCGATGGATCCGAGTTTCTTCATCTGATCTTCGGGCTTGAGGACCGTGACGATGCCTGCCTCGGTAGAGCCGTACCCTTCATACAATTCAACTCCCGGAAAAAACTCCATGATGGCCAGTTTCATGCTTTTCCTCACCGGCGCCGAGGAGCACAGGAGTTTTTTGATAGAGCCGACATCCCGCTTCCTGGCCGCTTCTGAAACGTTCAGGATGAGGTTGTAGTGCGTCGGAATGAGGGAAATAAATGAAATCTTTTCCCGTTCAATAATTTCCAGGATCTCCTCCGCCCGGAAGGACTGGGCCGGATGGACATACACCGTCGCTCCGATATAAGTAAAGGTGAAGGTGAAATAGGTGGAGTTGATGTGGCAAAGGGGCATGACGTTGAGGCAGATGTCATGCTGAGAAAACCCGAAATCCACGGCATTGATGAGATAAAAGGCGATGTGGGAACGGTGAGAACGTAAGACCCCTTTGGGTCTTCCCGTGGTTCCTGAAGTGTAGATGAGGATCCAGGCGTCTTCGGGGGCCACTTCGGCATCCGGTTCCGCATCGGGTGCCCCGGCGATCCACTGTTCGTAGGGCAGATACCCCGATTTTTCCTGACCCACAACGACGTAACGCTCTGGGCGAATGGCGGCAAGGCTTTCCCGCAGAGATTCCACGGTAGGCACGAACTGATTTTGGACGATGAGGGCCTGGGCATCGGAGTTCTCCAGGATGTAGGCCACTTCCTGGCTCACCAACCGAAAATTGATGGGAACGATGATGATTCCGGTCTTGGCACAGGCCAGGTAGATCTCCACAATTTCGATGCTGTTCTCCATCAAGACAGCCACCTTGTCCCCTTTAACAAGCCCCATGGACAGAAGGCTATGGGCCAGTCGGTTCACCCGGCTGTTGAGCATGGGATAGGTCAGGCTCCGTCCGGCGTCCTTGAGGGCGATGGTATCGGGAAATCTTTTGGCATTGACTTTCAAATTCTGTCCCAGATTCATCCAAGAACCCATATCGGATCTCCTTTTACCCTGTTGTTGCAGCTACAGGGTTGACTTCAATCGGATACGCGCATCGGCAACAAAAACCCCGTCTTCATAGGCGATGACCGGATTCAAATCCATCTCGAGGATCTCCGGCAGATCGGACACCATTCGTGAAACCCGAAGAATGAGCGTCCCGAGGGCCTTCCGGTCAATGCCTTTCTGACCCCGGACACCCGTCAACAGCGCCTTCCCCTTGATGGAGGAAAGCATCTCTTCGGCCTCAACCGAAGTCACCGGGGTCAGGTTGAAGACCACGTCCTTCATGACTTCCACATAGATGCCTCCCAGTCCGAACATGACGATGTGTCCCAACCCCTCTTCGGCCCTGGCGCCGACGATGACCTCCAGGCCTTTGGATAGGTATTTCTGGATAAAAAAGCGCAGGTCTTTCTCCTTCAAGCGGTTTTGCATGCCGGTTACCGCAGATCGAACAGCC
>PCSF01000133.1:0-4844 GCA_002771315.1 Desulfobacterales bacterium CG23_combo_of_CG06-09_8_20_14_all_52_9
TCCTCGAAAAATCGACACAGGGAGACGTTCTTGTAGTCCAGATGGACCTCCCGGATAAAGAAAAAGAAAATATTCAAAAACTAGCCGTCGGTCAGGCGCTGGAGACCATCCGCAACCGCATCGATCAATTCGGGGTCAGCGAACCCGATATCCGCCGCCAAGGCGAAAGACGGATCCTGATCCAGCTTCCGGGCATTAAGGAAACCCAACGCGCCAAGGACCTCATCGGCAAAACCGCGCTCTTGGAATTCAAGCTCCTGGATGAAACTCATGCCGTCGAAGATGCCTTGAAAGGCTCCATGGTTCCGGGTGCAGAAATTCTCTATCAGACCCAGACAGACCCCAAGACCCAGCGGACGCTCAAAACCCCTTACCTGGTGAAAAAGCGTTCCCTGTTGACCGGCGCCTACCTTACCGAAGCCCGGGTGGAGATCGATTCCCAGTATAACGAGCCCCATGTTTCCCTATCCTTCGACAAGAAAGGGGCACGGATCTTTGAACGGATCACGGAGGAAAACGTCAAGAAACGTCTGGCCATCGTTTTGGATCAAAATGTCTACAGCGCCCCGGTCATCCAGGAAAAAATCAGCGGCGGGCAAGCCCGCATCACCGGAAACTTCACCTTGGAAGAAGCCCGAGACCTGGCCATCATATTGCGGGCCGGTGCGCTTCCGGCTCCGGTTGAAATCATCGAAGAGCGGACCGTCGGCCCTTCCCTGGGGACCGACTCCATCCGGAAAGGGCTTCTTTCCGGAGTCATCGGCGGCATCCTGGTGGTCCTGTTCATGGCTGTTTACTATAAGGTGTCGGGCGTGATTGCCAACCTGGCCCTCATCGTGAATATTTTCCTGATCGCCGCCGGACTGGCGGGGTTCCAGGCAACACTCACCCTCCCCGGCATCGCCGGGATTATCTTGACCATCGGCATGGCGGTGGACGCCAATGTGCTCATCTTCGAGCGCATCCGTGAAGAACTCAGACTTGGAAAGACCGCCCGGGCCTCCATGGAATCCGGCTTTGATCGAGCCTCTCTGACGATTCTGGACTCAAACGTCACCACCCTCATCGCCGCTCTGGTTCTGTTTCAATTCGGGACCGGACCGGTCAAGGGATTCGCCGTCACACTGAGTCTCGGGATCTGCTCCAGCATGTTTACGGCCTTGATTTTGACCCGGACGATTTTCGACTATCTTTTGATCAACCGAAAAATGAAGCGGATGAGTATTTGATTTAATGATTGCCGGTCATCAACCTGCCTTCAGAGTCAAGACGCGCTAAAGGATAATCAAAATGCAATTCATCAAACCCGACATCAACATCGACTTCTTAAGCAAGAAAGTGATCGCCTTCGGGCTTTCCGGAGCGATGATTCTGATCAGCATTGCTTCCCTTGTATTCCATGGGGGGCCGAAATACGGCATCGATTTCGCGGGAGGCACCATCATTCAGGTCAAGTTTGCCGGGCCGGCGTCAATCTCCGGCGTGAAAGAAGGGATGCGCACACTCAGTATTGAAGGGACGACTGTCCAGTCCTTCGGGGAAAAAGCCGATTACGAATATTTAATCCGGATTGATAAGGCCGTCACGGCATCCGAAGGCTTTTCGGAAGATATTAAAAAGGCTTTGACGACTTCCACGGGCAGTCAAGCCGAAATCCGCCGAGTGGAGATGGTGGGGCCCCAGGTTGGAAAAGACCTCAGGGAGAAGGCGCTTTTTGCCATATTCTTCTCCCTCCTCTTTATCGCCATTTACATCTCCGGGCGTTTCGAATTCAAGTGGATCTTGAGCGGGGTCATGGCCGGGGTCTTGATCGGAGCCGTTTATCTACTCACCTTGTTCACCGTGAGCATTCCGATCTTGATCGTCTTCGCCATGGCCGTGACGTTGGCACTCTTCTGGGTGCTGAACCTCAAATACGCCCTGGGCGCCATCGTGGCCCTGATACATGACGTCACCATAACCGTAGGTGTCTTTTCTCTGTTCGACAAAGAGTTTTCTCTTCCGATCATCGCCGCCATTTTGACCATCATCGGCTATTCCCTCAACGATACCATCATCGTCTTCGACCGGATCCGGGAAAACCTGAAGAAACATCATAAAAAGCCGCTCGAATTAGTCATCAACAGAAGCGCCAACGAAACGTTGAGCCGTACCATACTCACATCGCTGACGACGTTAATCGCCGTCTTGGCCCTGCTCCTCTTCGGGGGCGGCATCATCCACGATTTTGCCTTTGCCATGATAGTGGGCATTATCGTCGGTACCTATTCATCGGTCTATGTCGCCAGCCCGTTCCTGTTGACCTTCCAAGCACGGCCCAAGAAAAGATAGGGGATGGAAGATCTTCTCCCTTGGTTGACCCTCAAAAGCGTACCGGGAATCGGGGATTTGTTATGCAAAAGACTCATCGACCGCTATCAGTCTCCGGAACGGGTTTTTAAGGCAAATCCCGAAGATCTTCTGGAGACACCGGGGATGACGCCGAGACTGACCTCTGCAATTTTAAACTATCGGGCGCCGGATCGACTCAGACAAGAAATCGACCTTGCCGTAAAAAGAAAATATCAGATTGTTACCATGACCGACCCACAATATCCGGCTCTTTTGCGGGAAATCCCCGATCCGCCTCTTTTCTTATATTGTTACGGCACTCTGGACGGACAGGCCGCCTGCCTGGCCGTCGTGGGCTCCCGCAAAGCCACATCGTATGGCCTGGCCACGACACGTAAGCTTTGTGCAGAAGTCGCCTCTTACGGGGTCACCATCGTCAGCGGCATGGCCAGGGGAATTGATAGTGCGGCTCACGAGGGGGCCCTTTCCGGAGGCGGCAAGACCATCGCCGTGCTGGGGTCCGGACTGGAACAGATCTATCCCCCGGAAAACCGAAAACTCTTTCATCAAATCGCTGAAAACGGGGCGGCGATCTCAGAGTTTTCCTTGGCCGAGGAGCCGTTGCCCCATCATTTTCCCAAAAGAAATCGGATTATCGCAGGGATGAGCCTGGGGACCGTAATTGTTGAAGCGGCGCGGAAAAGCGGATCCCTCATCACCGCCCGTCTGGCTGCGGATCAAGGCCGGGAAGTATTTGCCGTCCCGGGCAGCATCGAGTCCCATAAAAGTGCGGGCACTCATGCCCTGATCAAACAGGGCGCCAAACTGGTGGAGAATGCGGGCGACATCCTGGAAGAAATCGGCCATTTTTTGAATGTGAAACCGCCGACAGACAAACACACGGAAAAAGGGCCGGCATCGACCCAACACCCCTTACTGCCTCCGGAGGCGGTCATTGTCTTGGATGCACTGGAACCCTACCCTATCCATATCGATGATCTGGTCCGAAAACTCGCCATGGATCCAGGGAAGTTGGCCGGGATTCTACTGATGCTTGAAGTGGAAGGACTGGTGCGACAACTGCCTGGAAAGCAGTTCATCCGATCGGGTGGATAGTCAAGAAACGGATAAGAATCGAATGAAAGTCCTTGCCCAAAGGCGAGGGTTTTTCATCCAGTGACTTAAGCGGATAATAAATCGAAGGAATCGGACGTTTTGAAAAAAAGCCTGGTCATCGTGGAATCGCCCACGAAAGTAAGAACCCTGAAAAAATATCTCGGCAACACCTATGCCGTCGCGGCTACCGTCGGACATATCAAGGATCTCCCTAAAAGGGAAATGGGCATCGATATCGAGGGCGGTTTCATGCCGGTATATAAAATCATACCCGGGAAAGAGAAGGTTATCCGATCTCTCAAACAAACGGCAGGAGATATTACGGATGTCTATTTGGCGCCCGATCCGGATCGTGAAGGGGAAGCCATTGCTTGGCATACCGCAGAGGTGCTTGAAAAAAAAGGAAGACGCTTTCATAGAGTACTGTTTCACGAGCTTACTAAAAATGCCATTCTGACCGCGATTCGGAACCCGGAGTCATTGAATCTTAAAAAGTTTGAAGCGCAGCAGGCCCGCCGTGTCCTGGATCGGCTCGTGGGATACCACATTTCTCCTTTATTATGGCGCAAGGCAAAACAAGGATTAAGCGCCGGCCGCGTCCAGTCCGTAGCCGTGCGGATCATCTGTGAAAGGGAACGGGAGATTCAGGCCTTCACACCGGAAGAATATTGGTCTGTCACGGCACACCTTTCAGCAGATACTCCGCCGCCCTTCACTGCAAAATTATCCAAAAAGGCCGAAAAGAAGCTCCGAATTCCGGACGAAGCGTCCTGTCAGGAGATACTTTCCGATCTAGCCGGTCGTCCGTTTATTGTCGAAGATGTTTTGAAAAAAACCGTCACCCAATTTCCCCAGCCACCCTTCATCACCAGTAAAATACAGCAGGAAGCGATTCGAAAGCTGCACTTTTCGGCCAAAAGGACCATGATCATCGCTCAGCAACTCTACGAGGGGATTGATTTGGGACCCGGGGAGCCTGTGGGGCTCATCACGTATATGCGCACCGATTCCGTCCGCATCAACAAGGAAGCGGCCGAAGAAGCCATCGCCCTCGTTCGGGAACGCTTCGGTCAGGCCTTTGCAATCGATACTCCCCGTATTTTCCAGAACAAAAAAAAGGCCCAGGACGCCCATGAGGCTATTCGGCCCACCTCCGTGTACAATACCCCGGAAAAAGTCGCCCCGTTCCTGGATAAGCATCAACTGGCCCTTTATGAAATGATCTGGAAACGCTTCGTGGCCTCCCAGATGAAACCCGCCCTCATCGACAAGGTAACCGTGTCCATCAGCGCCGGACCCTACCGGTTCGTGGCCGGCGGGTCCACGGTCCAGTTTCCGGGTTTCATGACGCTTTACCAATCGATCGATGACGAAGCGAAAGAAAAAGAAGAAAAGGA
>PCSF01000133.1:4921-13207 GCA_002771315.1 Desulfobacterales bacterium CG23_combo_of_CG06-09_8_20_14_all_52_9
CGCCTCGATTCTCCGAAGCATCCCTGGTCAAGGAGCTTGAAGAAAACGGAATCGGCAGACCCAGCACGTACGCCACGATTCTTTCGACCATCCGGGATAAAGGGTATGTGGACCTGGTGAAAGGATACTTTCATCCCAGCGAACTCGGGCTCATTGTCAACGACCTGGTAGTCGGAAGTTTTCCGGATTTAGTCAACGTAGCCTTTACGGCAAAGATGGAAGATCACCTGGATCAAATCGAAACGGCCGAGATGGACTACCTGAAGATGATCGCTGCCTTTTATAAGGATTTTCAGAAGGCCTTTCAACAGGCCGCCACAGGAATGTTGAGCCTCAGGGGAGTGGGAATCCCCGCCGGTCTAACCTGTCCGGTCTGCAACGAAGGGATGCTCCATATCAAGATGGGAAAAAACGGGCTTTTTTTAGCCTGTAATCGATACCCTGCATGCACCTATACGGCTAATTACATCCGTGACGAAAAAGGAAGGATCCGGGCCAACGGTCAGAACCAGGGAGAACCGTCGAATGAGACATGTGAAAAATGCGGTCGCCCCATGCTCATCAAACAGGGAAAATACGGGAATTTCCTGGCCTGCAGCGGTTATCCGGAGTGCAAGAACGCTCGATCCGTTTCCCTGAAACACTCGGAAAAGAAAACGGGGGTCAAGTGCCCTGAAACGGGTTGCGACGGGGAGCTGGTTGAAAAAACATCCAAAAGGGGCAAAACCTTTTACGGGTGCAGCCGGTATCCAAAATGCACTTTCGCCATGTGGGAAAAGCCCGTGCCCAAACCCTGCCCCGTGTGCGGTGCAGGCTTCCTGGTCGAAAAGACCACCAAGCGTGACGGAACCTTTATAACCTGCAAGACTGAGGGGTGTTCCTATAAAGAAAAATTTTCCGCTTGACACGAGTTTCCGGTACTGTTAAATGAAATACAATATTTAGATTAAGGAGATTTTTGTGGATCGATTTTTTGCCGTTATCAACCTTATCCTTATTCTCCTCCTTCCGGTAATCCTCATCGGCAGCCGGAAGGAAAAGGGGTTGATAATGGCCTAATACCGACATCATAAGCAATTTAAAATCCGTTATCAGCCCCAAGCCGATAACGGATTTTTTTTGATCCGAATAATCATAAGGAGAGGCTTATTATGAAACTTACCGGCGCACAGATTTTAATGAAGGTTCTCCAAGAGGAGCGAGTGGACACGATCTTCGGATTCCCCGGCGGGACCGTTATCGATATTTACGACGAATTGTTGAAGACCGATATTCAACACATTCGGGTGCGCCATGAACAGGGTGCCGTACATGCAGCGGACGGCTACGCACGTGCCTCCGGGAAGGTGGGTGTCTGCCTGGTTACCTCCGGACCGGGTGCCACCAACACCGTCACCGGTATAGCAACGGCATATATGGATTCGATACCCCTGGTTATTTTAACCGGACAGGTCCCCACCCATCTGATCGGCAACGATGCCTTCCAGGAAGTCGACATCGTGGGCATCACCCGTCCCTGCACGAAGCATAACTACCTGGTTACGCACGTCGAGGATCTTGCCCAAATTCTCAAAGAGGCTTTCTACATCGCCCGATCCGGCAGACCCGGACCGGTGCTCGTGGATATCCCCAAAAACGTTTCCGCTGCAAAAACGACCTATAAGCCGATCGAAGGGGTTTCAATCAAGTCATACAACCCCACTTACGAACCGAACTCCAAGCAACTCAAAGAGGCCATCAAATTGATCAAAGATGCCCAGAGGCCGATGATTTTTGCCGGCGGCGGTGTGATTCTTTCCAGGGCCTCCGAGGAATTGACGGCTTTTGCCCGTAAAACTCATATCCCCGTAACCATGTCCCTCATGGGTCTGGGAGCCTTCCCCGGAAACGATCCGTTAAGCCTGGGTATGATCGGGATGCATGGAACATACCAAGCCAACACGGCTACCGCTTCCTGCGATCTTCTGATCGGCATTGGTGTCCGTTTCGACGATCGGGTCACCGGTAAGACCGATTGTTTCGCCTCCCAGGCCAAGATCGTCCACATCGACATCGATCCCACCAGCATCCGTAAAAATGTGACTGTCGCCGTACCGGTGGTGGGAGACTGCAAGATCTGCCTGCAACATCTCAACCGCATGATCGATGAAGCGGAAATACAAGACCTGGAGGCCAAACTCCGCCCCTGGTTGGAACAGATTGACGATTGGCGCAAGGCTCACAAGCTGGCCTATCAACAGGATCCAGACGGACCCATCAAGCCCCAGTACGTTGTCGATCAGTTGTATCGGCTCACCAACGGGAAAGCCCTCATCACCACCGAGGTGGGCCAGAATCAGATGTGGGCAGCCCAGTACTATCACTTCGAAAAGCCGGGGCATTTTCTTTCTTCCGGCGGTCTGGGCACCATGGGATACGGTCTTCCTGCCGCCATCGGCGCTCAGATTGCTTTCCCGGACAAGCTGGTTGTGGATGTGGCCGGAGACGGCAGTATTCAGATGAATATTCAGGAGATGGCCACGGCTGTAGAATACGAACTGCCGGTAAAAATCGTGATTCTGAACAACTGCTGTTTAGGCATGGTACGGCAGTGGCAACAGCTTTTCTACGGCAAACGCTATTCCGCCACGTGCATGAACTGTGCGCCGGATTTCGTCCTTTTGGCCCAGGCCTACGGCGCAACCGGTTTCCGTGCGGAACGCCCCTCCGACGTAGAGCCGATCTTGCGCAAAGGCCTGGAAACCCCCGGTCCGGTAATCATGGACTTCCGCGTCGAAAAAGAAGAGTGCGTCTATCCCATGGTCCCTGCGGGCGCACCGATCACCGAAATGCTTCTGGCTTGATATCGCAAAAGGAAAAACGGCAATGATTGAAAACGAAGAAAAACACGTTCTCACGATGCTGGTGGACAATAAGCCCGGAGTACTTTCCCGGGTTGTGGGCCTGTTCAGCGGCAAGGGATTCAACATCGACAGTCTGTGTGTGGCCGAAACCATCGATCCGGCGGTTTCCCGGATCACCATCGTCACCCAGGCCAATGAGTTGGTTTTAGAACAGATTGAAAAGCAACTGCGCAAACTCATCAACGTGATCAAACTTCGGGACATGACCGGCTCCCGGGCCGTGAAACGGGAAATGGCCCTCATTTGCATCCGGGCCAAACGGGAAAACCGGGATGAGATTTTGCGACTGGTAGATATTTTCCGGTGCAAAATTGTAGATGTGGGCCCTCAATATTACATCATCGAGGCCACCGGGGACCGGGGAAAACTGGAAGCGCTGATTCATCTCCTCAAACCCATGGGGATCAAAAAAATCGCCCGGACAGGATTCATCGCCTTATACCGGGAACCGGATTAATCTTACCGGATTAGTCCTCAAGGATCAGCCGACCAGACCGAAGGAATGGCAAACGACGATTTTTTAAGAAAGGAGTCAGGTAATGGCGAAGATCGATTTTGGCGGGGTGATGGAAGATGTGATCACCTCTGAGGAATTTTCAATGGAAAAAGCCCGAAAGGCGCTCAAAGATGAAACCGTGGCCGTTCTCGGGTACGGCGTCCAGGGTCCCGGGCAAGCCCTGAACATGCGTGACAACGGCATCCGGGTCGTCATAGGTCAGCGGGAAGGGACCGCATCCTGGAATAAGGCGATAACCGACGGCTTTGTCCCCGGAAAGTCCCTCTTTCCCATCGAGGAAGCCGCACGCAAAGGAACCATCATCCAGTATTTGCTATCCGATGCCGGACAGGTGGCTCTCTGGCCGAAAGTCAAACCCTGTCTGAAATCCGGCAATGCTCTTTATTTCTCCCATGGCTTTGCCATCACCTACCGCAATCAGACCGGTGTCGTTCCGCCCCCAAACGTGGACGTCATCATGGTGGCGCCCAAGGGCTCCGGGCGCACCGTTCGCAACAACTTTTTAAACGGCAGCGGGATCAATTCCAGCTATGCCGTATTTCAGGACTTCACGGGTAAGGCAACAGAGCGAACCTTTGCCCTGGGGATTGCCATCGGATCCGGATATCTCTTCCCCACCACCTTTGAAAAGGAGGTCCACAGCGACCTGACCGGGGAGCGGGGGGTCCTGATGGGCGCGCTGGCCGGTGTCATGGAAGCCCAGTACACCGTGCTCCGTAAAAAAGGGCACAGCCCCAGCGAGGCTTTCAATGAAACCGTGGAAGAACTCACCCAGAGCCTGATCCGCTTGGTGGCGGAAAACGGCATGGATTGGATGTATGCCAACTGCAGCACCACCGCCCAGAGAGGCGCCCTTGATTGGTCGCCGCGCTTTCGGGACGCCGTTTTCCCGGTTTTCGACGAGCTCTATGAAAGCGTGGTATCCGGAAAAGAAACCCGGCGGGTTCTGGAAGCCAACAGCCGTCCCGATTACCGACAGGGTCTGGAAAAGGAACTGAAGGCCATAAGGGAATCCGAGATGTGGAAAGCCGGAGCCGCCGTCAGGAGCTTGAGGCCCGAAAACCGAAAAGCTAGAAAGCAATAAGGCTCAACCAATAGACCGGGGCTTTCCATGAGCCCCGGTCCCAGGAGAGGCAATCGATGAAACCGATCCTTTTATACGACACCACTCTCAGGGACGGCACCCAGGGGGAAAACATCAACTTCAGCGTAGACGACAAAATCGCCGTCGCAAAACGCCTGGATCGATTCGGGATCCATTACATCGAAGGGGGGTGGCCCGGCTCCAACCCGAGGGACAAGCTCTTCTTCGAGAGGGTCAAACCAATCCCCTTTCAACATGCCAAACTTGCGGCCTTCGGCGCCACACGCAGGCCGGGAATTTCACCTGAAGACGACCAAAACCTGGAGGCCGTTCTCGAAAGCGGGACACCGGTCGTGACGATCTTCGGAAAAAGCTGGACCCTGCATGTTGAAGAGGTGATGGAAAACACCCTTAAAGAAAACCTCGCCATGATCCGGGATACGATGGCGTACCTGAAGGCGAAAGGCCGGGAGGTCGTCTACGATGCCGAGCACTTCTTCGACGGGTACAAGGACGACCCTGACTATGCGATTGAAACGCTTTTGGCCGCCGCCGAGGGGGGAGCGGAAAGCATCGTGCTCTGCGATACCAACGGCGGCACACTTCCTCATGAAATCGAAGCCGTCGTCCGCAGGGTGAACGGCCGTTTGGCGGAGAACCATGGTTTTACAGCCGGGGGCAGATCCATCGTCCTGGGGATTCACACCCACAACGACTGCGGCCTTGCCGTGGCCAATACCCTGGCGGCCGTCAGAGCCGGAGCCACGATGGTCCAGGGAACCATCAACGGCTACGGGGAACGGTGCGGAAACGCCGACCTCATTACCCTCATCCCGATCATCGCCCTCAAACTCAACCGGCCGTGCATCCCTCCGGAAAACTTGATCTATTTAAAGCGGATCTCCCAAATCATCAGCGAAACCGCCAACATCATCCCCCTCAACAGCCGGCCCTTTGTGGGAAAAAGCGCTTTCGCCCACAAGGGCGGCATCCATGTGAGCGCCATCATGAAGACCCCGAAGGCCTATGAGCACATCGATCCGGAACTCGTTGGCAACAGCCGTCGGGTTCTTGTGTCGGATTTGTCCGGAAAGAGCAACATCGAGTACAAGGCAAGGGAACTCGGGATCGAACTGGGCGGAAACGGCTACGACAGTCGCAAGATTGTTTCCCGGATCAAGGATCTCGAACAGAATGGTTATCAGTTCGATGCTGCCGAAGGCTCGTTCCGCATTCTGGTCCAAAAGCTGACCGACCAATTCCACCCCCCGTTCGAACTCGAATCTTTCCGTGTGACCATCGAAAAGAACGGGGATGAACCATGCAACGCACATGCCACAATAAAGATCTCCGTGGGAGGGAAGCAGGAAATCACCGCCGCGGAAGGAGACGGTCCGGTAAGCGCCCTGGACAACGCCCTGCGCAAGGCATTGCAAACCTTTTTCCCGGAAATCAACAGCATGCACCTGGTGGATTTCAAGGTGCGCGTCATCGACGGTCGAGAAGGAACCGCCTCCAAGGTTCGCGTGCTCATCGATTCCGGGGATCAGGATCACATCTGGAGTACTATCGGCGTGTCCAAAGATATCATCGAGGCCAGTTGGAAGGCTCTGGAGGACAGCTTTCAGTACAAACTTTCCGCCGTAAAAACATCGGATACTCACGGCGTATAGAACAGAGGAGTGATAAAAATGATTGAAAGAGTCTTTATCTTCGATACTACGCTGCGCGACGGGGAGCAGTCTCCCGGCGCCAGCATGAATACCGCTGAAAAGCTGCGCCTGGCCACCCAGTTGGAAAAGCTGGGGGTCGATATCATCGAAGCCGGATTCCCCGCAGCTTCGGAAGGGGATTTCGAGGCGGTCTCTGAAATTTCAAAAAGGATCAAAAATGCCGAGGTGGCCGGGCTGGCCCGAACATCTAAAAATGATATCGACCGCGTCTGGGGGGCTGTCCGCCACGCGGCAAAACCGAAGATACACACCTTCATCGCCACTTCGGACATCCACTTGGCCCACAAGCTCAAAATGAGCCGGGAGCAGGTGATGTCGGCTGCCGTGGAAGCGGTGCGTTACTCCAAAACATTGACGGAAAACGTCGAATTTTCCGCTGAAGATGGTTCGCGAAGCGACCGTGACTTTTTATGCCGAATATTCGAAGCAGTCATCGAAGCCGGGGCCACCGTGGTCAACCTTCCGGACACCGTAGGGTACGCCATTCCCGAGGAATTTGCCAGGCTGGTGGAGTACGTCCGATCTCATGTTCCCAACATCGGAAAAGCCGTACTCAGCATCCATTGCCACAACGATCTGGGATTGGCCACGTCCAACACCCTGGCAGCCCTAAGCGCCGGCGCCCGTCAGGCCGAAGTGACGATCAACGGGATCGGTGAAAGAGCCGGAAATACTTCTCTGGAAGAAGTCGTCATGGCGCTTCACACGCGACCCAACTTTTTCCCCTTGACCACGGGGATCCGAACCGAGCAAATATATCCTACCAGCCGATTGACAAGCATGATCACCGGGATCATTGTCCAGCCCAACAAGGCCATCGTTGGCGCCAATGCTTTTGCTCACGAAGCCGGAATCCATCAAGACGGTGTCCTGAAGAACCCTATGACATATGAAATCATGAAGCCGGAAACCGTGGGCTTAAGCACCAACCGCCTCGTCCTTGGAAAACACAGCGGCCGTCATGCTCTGCGCAACCGCTTGAAGGACATGGGTTACGATTTGTCCGACGAAGAACTCCGGCTTGTTTTTACCCGGTTCAAGGAGCTTGCGGACAAGAAAAAACACGTGGTGGACGAAGACCTGGAGATCATCGTAACGGAAGGAATCCTCAGGACGGCGGATATCTTTAATCTTGAGTATCTTCACGTGACGTGCGGCACCACCGTGCTTCCCATGGCCAGTGTCCAGCTCACCGTCAACGGAAGGATGGTGCGCGGAGCCGCATACGGAAACGGCCCCATCGACGCCGCATTCGAGAGCATTTCAAAATTGACCGGCACCGCGGCCGAACTCCTTCGGTTTTCCGTAAGCGCCATCACCGGCGGCACGGATGCCCTCGGGGAAGTCACCGTGCGGTTGGGGGAAAACGGCCTCATCGCACTCGGTAAAGGAGCGGACCCCGACATCATCACCGCCAGCGCCAAGGCATTCGTCAACGGTTTAAACCGTCTCGAGTACCTCAAGCGACACCCGGTGGATCGCTCTGAAGCCTTATAAATCTGAAGCCTTATAAAAAGGAGAACGGTTCCAGCTCTGGTTTAATCTTCGGCACTTGCAAAAATCAGTGAGCTCGTAGAAAACCGGAGGTCACTGATTTGAACGCCCAACATACGATGACCCTCTTTCACCCACCGCAGAGGATTACATCGCCGATCCGGTTTATACCCTAGATGCTGACTCTTAGAGAAAATTGGCTCAGTACGGCAAAGTCATCAGCCTCGGACCCTGGTAATGGTTCCGTTGCTTAACATCTGATGAAACTGAGCCAATAGAGCCTTTTCTTCATTGTCGAGGATGCTGTCATTTTGAGCAAGGTCCATGATATTCTGATACTCTTTCGGTGTTATTTCAAGATCTCTAATGGCATCATTAATAATCTCTTTGAGTTTGCCGGCGCTTTTGCTTGGTTGCTTCATCGGATTTCCCCTTTTGTTTGTACGGTTTCACTTTAAACACCCAAAAGCCATTTTGATGATAACTGACTGAACAACCCTCGTCTATAAGACGAGGGGTTCTAAAATCGGTTGATTAAAATCAACTGTTTCGTCA
>PCSF01000219.1:0-98 GCA_002771315.1 Desulfobacterales bacterium CG23_combo_of_CG06-09_8_20_14_all_52_9
TTCTCTTCGTTTTTCAGCACCAAGGGTCCGAAAGGGACGGGCCTGGGACTTTTGGTTACGAGTAAGCTGGTAAGAGAACATGGCGGGAACGTTTCTTT
>PCSF01000219.1:166-3701 GCA_002771315.1 Desulfobacterales bacterium CG23_combo_of_CG06-09_8_20_14_all_52_9
TTCAGAATTCGGAACAGAGCATCCATCATGTTTCTTCAAAGTGAGAGGAGGGTTTCTCTTAAGGTGTGAATCAAGCAATGTCTTTCCGCAACGATTCGGGTTTTAGGCGATTTTTATCTTCTGGTGAAATTGTGTTTAAAGGGTGAGAAGTTACAAATAGTTCAGGAGGAACCGACATGAGTAAAAAGGTTTTGGTTGTCGATGATGACCCGGATATCATAACGTTTAATGTCTCCATTCTTGAGGAAAACGGATATACGGCGATCACCGCACAAAACGGGGAAGAAGGGCTGAAAAAGATCAGGGAAGAAAAGCCGGAACTGGTGATCTTGGACGTACTGATGCCCAAACAAAGTGGAATCCGTCTCTACCGGGAGCTTAAGACGGACAAGACCCTGGAAAAAATACGCGTCATCATTCTTTCAGGAATTGCCAAAAAAAGTTTCCTGAAGTCCCAGAAAGCCTTAACCGAATTTGGAGGAGAACAAGTTCCAGAGCCTGAGGTGTATCTCGAAAAGCCGGTTGAAGCTAAAGAACTTGCGCAGGCGGTTCGGAACCTGATCAGTTGAAACTGCTTATTAGGCGAAGATAGACAGATACGCAAATCTCAAAGGCTCTCAGACTGCGGATATTGGATATAGGTTTTTGCCTGTATTGAGCGCCATGATGCTCTCGAGTCTGAATTCTCAATAATAATGCGTTTGTCCGGATTGCTGGGGAGTGTGATATGAATATCAAAAAAACTTCTATTTGTCACCAAGTTTGACCAGCTATGGTTCGATGCCCTGCAATCTTTGCTGGATCTCAGGCAGGCAGGACTGGCTCACATCGTTCTCCTCAATGTCATTGAGCGGGAGAAAGTCGCATTGCACCGTGGAACCGGCTATCGAAAGGACGAAGAGGTCAAGCTCAGAGAAATGGCCAATATTCGGTTCATCGAATGGGCCGAACATCTTTTCGAGATTGGTTTGGAAGTTGGCGCCTACATTACAGTAGGAAACCTTGTGCATCAGGTTATCACCACTTGCGAAAAGGAAAAAGTGGATTTGATCGTCATCGGCAGACCCCGGCAGGGGATGCTGGAACAGATCTTTTCGGGGTCCGATGTCGTGGAAATCATCCGCAGGTCAAAAACGCCGGTGCTGGTTTATAAATACCTCCACCAGGAACCTCAACAAGCAGAACGGCCGTTTGAGCGCCCCCTCTTGGCTATGGATTGGTCGCCGGCAAGCCAGCGATCGGTGCTTTATCTCAAAGAACTCAAGGGGATCATTTCCGAAATCCACGTCATGCATGTAATCGAAGAAAAAAGCCTCAAGAGCTTATCGGGTATGACCGTCCAAAAAGCGCGCAAGGAATCCCGCAGCCGATTGGAAGAGGTCTGTGAGCAATTTGAAAAAGACGGTATCCCTGCCGTTTTGCATGTTTATGCCGGAAAACCCGTCGAAGAGATCGAAAAAGCAGCCCGTGAATGTCAGTCCACCCTAATTGTCGTGGGATCTTCGACCCAGGCCTTCTGGAAGGAACGATTCATCGGCAGCATTCCGGAGGCGCTGGCGGTCAAATCGATTTTTCCGACGCTGCTAATCCCACCCGCTGACTGACCCGTGGCACGTCGGGCACCTTTCCCGGCCGTTCGTTTGGTTTTAAAAAGGAATATTTAAATCCAGGTGATCGAAAACGGGATCGGCAAGAAAAACAGATTGATTGCCGATGCATAGAAAAAATTCCATAAATGTTACACAAGATGAGCCTTCTGAACGTTTTTCTGCGCGCATTGGTTTCCTATTCCTGCTGACCTCGATTTTTTTTATCAATTTTATGGCCAGAATTGTTCTGTCCCCCCTGCTTCCGGACGTCGAAGCAGACTTGGATATAAGGCATTCCCAGGCCGGATCCCTTTTCTTGATCATTTCTTCAGGATACTTTGTTTCACTTCTGGGTTCGAGTTTTTTTTCGGCGCGGTTTTCCCACCGGCAGACTGTTTTGGTCTCCGGGAGCGCGGTGGGCTTAGCCCTTATCGGAATTTCCATAAACTTGGGTTTTGACGGGACCCGCATCGCCCTGTTTTTTATCGGGTTGGGAGCAGGGCTTTACCTTCCTTCCGCCATCGTGATGATCACTTCCACATTCCATAGCCGACATTGGGGAAAGGCGATTGCCATCCATGAATTGGCTCCCAATATCGGCTTTGTAGCCGCCCCGTTTATTTCGGAAGCCGTGATGCGGTACTTCTCATGGCGGGGGGTTTTTTTTATTTTAGGCCTGACGTCTCTGATGCAGGTGGGCCTCTTTTTGAAATTCGGCCGCGGCGGTGATTTTTCTGGCAACCCCCCGAGCTTTTCTTCTCTAAAGACAATCCTTTCGAATCCCTCTTTTTGGCTGATGGTTTTGCTTTTCGGGCTCGGCATCAGCGGTACCATGGGGCTTTTTGCAATGCTTCCGGTTTTTCTAGTCAGCTCCCATGGTTTTGAGAGGAGCGCGGCCAACTTGTTGGTTTCTATGTCCCGGATCGCCGGCGCTGTGGTGGTATTTTGGGGCGGGTGGCTGACGGACCGGCTGGGGCCAAAACGCGTTATGGTTATGGTCTTTATCCTCAGCGGAGCAACAACGATGCTGATCGGCCTGGCGCCCTGGCATTATATGGTTTTGCTGATTTTTCTTCAGCCCGTCATCGCGGTATGCTTTTTTCCTGCGGGTTTTGCGGTGCTTTCTCAGAATAGCCCCCCGGATCTCCGGAACGTGGTTATTTCCGTGACGATTCCGATCGCAATCTTAACCGGGGGAGGGATCATTCCGACTCTGATCGGCACCCTAGGAGAGGTCGCCTCTTTTGAGATCGCATTTGTTGTCGTGGGTCTTTTCATCGCAAGCGGTGGCTTTCTTTCAACATGTATTTCCAAAAGCGATAATCCTCTTACACGATAGCCCAAACTCTGCCCTTTCCTTGAGGAAATGTAACCTGATGTCCATAATCTTTTCGGAATGAGTGCGAATCTTATTGAGCCATGCGGCGCGGCGATGATCCTGCCAGCTTAAGACTGGAGAGAGAGGATTTCCGTTCCTTCGGTCCCATGCCACGATGCTGGATCGCTGGGTGGCCATCCCGGCTGCTGCAATTTCATGGGATCGAACGCTTCGAATCGATAAAAGGTTCTTGATTGCCATGCGAACGGATTCGGCGATCTCCGCCGGGTCCTGTTCCACTCGGTTGCGTCCCTCGAAGTCTCTATACAATTTGAGTTTCGTGCGGGTCGATCAAAATGATTTCAGGATGCGAACAAGGTCTTTGCCGACTGCTTTGGTGCCGGATTGTCCCCCCAGATCCCTGGTTCTCACTTTTTTTTCGCCCAAGTTTATACGTACCGCCTTGTAAATGAGTTCTGCCGCCTCTGTCTCCCCCAGTTGCTCCAGCATCATTGAGGCGGTCAATACGGCTCCTAGGGGATTGGCGATCCATTTCCCGGCAATGTCCGGAGCGGACCCATGCACGGGATCGAAAAGTCCGGGGAGAGCCCGATCCCTGGGGTTGAAA
>PCSF01000035.1:0-810 GCA_002771315.1 Desulfobacterales bacterium CG23_combo_of_CG06-09_8_20_14_all_52_9
TTCATATAAATGCGATTCCAAGTTAAGAAAACGGAGAATAGGAAATGGATTTTGTTGATCTAAAAACTCAACAAAAGAGAATTAAAAGTACATTGGAGGCAAATATACAGAGGGTTCTGGTACATGGGCATTACATCATGGGCCCGGAGATCGAGGAGCTGGAAACAAAACTTGCGGCCTATGTCGGTGTAAAACATGCGGTCAGTTGTGCCTCGGGAACGGACGCTCTTCTTATGGCCTTAATGGCTTTGAACATCGGTCCTGGCGATGCGGTTTTCACTACATCTTTCACTTTTATTGCCACGGCCGAGGGGATAAGCCTTCTGGGAGCAACACCTGTTTTTGTGGATATTGACAGCGAAACTTTTAACATCGATACGCAAAAACTGGAACAGGCTATACTGGCTGTAAAATTTGATGACCCCTCACTCCACCCTTTACCATCGCCAAACTCAAAACTTAAAACTCAACACTCAAAACTTCTTCCAAAATGTATCATACCCGTCGACCTCTTCGGCCTCCCGGCCGACTATAATGAGATCGGCTCTGTGGCTAAAAAATACGGTCTTGCCGTTGTCGAAGATGCGGCCCAGTCCTTCGGGGCGGAATACAACGCCATAAAGTCTTGTTTCTTCGGCCAGATAGCTTGCACTTCGTTTTTTCCCGCCAAGCCATTGGGTTGTTATGGCGATGGAGGCATGTGCTTTACCAATGATGACACTTTAGTCTCCATTCTGCGCTCCATCCGGGTTCATGGTCAGGGAAGCAATAAATATGAGAACGTCCGGATTGGGATCAACGGCCGCCTGG
>PCSF01000035.1:866-3519 GCA_002771315.1 Desulfobacterales bacterium CG23_combo_of_CG06-09_8_20_14_all_52_9
GAGCTTCGCCAGGAGGTTGCCGCCAACTATACTTCTCTAATAACTAATAACTCAAAACTTAAAACTCAATACATTCCTTCAACTTCTAAAAGTGTCTGGGCGCAATATTCAATTCTTGCAGACAACGAATCAAAACGTGCTGCTTTGTTGGATAAACTCCAGAAGGCGGGCACTCCAACGGCAATTTATTATCCGAAACCCCTTCACCTCCAAACCGCTTTTGCCGGATTGGGGTATAAGCCCGGAGATTTCCCGGTCAGTGAAGATTACGCCAACCGTATCTTCAGCATTCCTATGCACCCCTATCTACTGTCTCAAGATCAGCGGCGCGTTGTAAATACACTAAAAGACGGATAAATGTTATTAGGAGCAGATAAAGGCAACTTATTTCACCACTTCACGAGTTCGACATTAGGCAGGGCGCGTCCCAGGAAACGCTCTCCGATTGCCTGAAAACGCAACGGTACATCGGTAACGCAAAACCGGTAGCTGGGCGGCAGCCCGGAAGGGTTGTTCATGCCGGTTTCCTGAAGCAGGGAAGCGGTGATGTCAGCCATGGCCTCGGCGGAGTCGACCAGTCTGATGTCAGGTCCGGCGACGTTCTGGAGCAGCGCCTTCAGCAGCGGATAATGGGTGCATCCCAGAACCAGCGTGTCGATATGTTCCGCCAGTACGGGGTTTAAATATTCCTGGGCGGTAAGTCTCGTCACGGGATGATCGAGCCAGCCTTCCTCAACAAGGGGGACAAATAGAGGACATGCCTGGGAAAAGATTTTCATGTACGGGGCGTAGCGGTTGATGGCTCGCGCATAAGCGTTGCTGTTGATTGTGGCCGGGGTGCCGATGATACCCACCACTCTGGCGCCAGCATCGGCGACGACGTTCCGTGCGCCGGCATCTATGACATCCAGCACCGGCACCGGAGACATGGAGACCACGGCCTCGCATGCCACGGCCGCTATAGTATTGCAGGCAATAATCAGCAGTTTCACCTCCTGCTGCAGCAGGAATTTCGTAATCTGGGTTGCGTATTGGGTAATGGTTTCCGTCGATTTTATCCCGTAGGGGACGCGGGCCGTGTCGCCGAAATAAACGATATTTTCAAAGGGCGCCCGTTCCATAAGTGCCCGGACAACCGTCAAGCCGCCGATGCCGGAATCGAATACGCCGATGGATTGATAATTTTTCATAGTAACTCCTTTTCACTATCCTCAGTTCAATCGATCGATTGTCCTGATAATTTATTTTTCACGAGGCGGTCTGGTTGTTTTTTCCGGTAAAAGTACCATCCGTAGACAGCCAGAAGAGCAAGGACATCGGGGAGGATAATCTCCCATCTTCCCCAGCTGATGCCGTTGATATAAAAGTTCGTTATAGGATAGAGGAACTTTGTCGGGTAAAACTCTTCGCTGTGGGTCGGAATATCCATGCTTATATGTAAAATATGTAAAAACCACGCAAATAAAGGATAAAATATTCGCTTGCCTCGCAACCACCAGACCGCAAAAAATACGATCCCCAATGTCACAAAACTGTGCATGGTGTTATAGATCAGGGTAAAAAACTCCTGGGTGAGGTAATGAGGGGGTTTGCCGTAAGGAAGCTCCGGATAGGCAAGCCTCAGATACGCCATGAGGGGAAGGAATGTCAGAATATCTGGTAAAACGCCGAAGAACGCTCCCCATTTTGCCTTTCTCCTCCAACGGATGATCCCGAATCCCCAAAGAGCGTGAGAAAAAATGTCCATATCGCTTCCTCTTGATAATAATGCGCTTCCCTATTTGGCGAATATAGGCAGACGTGGGTTGAACCATAGGAATTTTACCCTCAATTACGGTAAAATCATAGGAGTATTTCATTCATTCGATATAGGCAAGATGGCTGATTTACGTCAAACCTTCTGGTTACGGTCAGGGGGTTTTTATCCGATAATTAACACTCGTAGTCTGAAAAAAGGTTCATCCGGTTCATGCGTACTTTCGAACTGATAATCTGTTGAATTGAGACTTGACAGACTTACATCTACCAATCAGCAGCGCTGATGGCTCGGCGCGAAGCGTCCGAGCCACCGACAAAGCTAACCGGCGTGCAGCTTTTTAGCGCGTCCGGTTGAGTGTTAGATGGTCTTATTTTTATTCTTTGGTCCATACTTCAGGTGGTTCTAGTTTGCCTGGTGTTTCGTATTCAATACGATATGGTTTAACAATTACTACTCCATAATTTGGATCACTTGAATCTTTAAAAGTCTTTTCTAATTCTTTGTTCCAAAATTTATCTTTCTCTTCTTGAGTTGTAACCAAAAACGCTTTTCCTTGAATTTGGAGATAAGGATGCATTTCGGTTAAATTGGTAACTCCACAGTTTAAATGAACCTCTGGATTTTCCTTGATTTGAGAAGCTTTACGCGAATTCACAAATGTAGAAAAGCGAATTGTGAAAGCTGCTTCTCCGATTGCAACCACGTAACGCACCCAAGGCTTCCCATCTTCAGTAATTGTTGCTAATCCTGCCAATTGCGGCTTGCATATGATTTCTAAGATACGTTCTTTCAGGTTACTCATATTTTTTCCTCCTTAATTGTTTTTTTGTAACACTTTAGCTCTTTGAAAAAAGTATAAAATAAAACTGGCGTCAGTTTCAATGATCTGATATT
>PCSF01000067.1:0-7173 GCA_002771315.1 Desulfobacterales bacterium CG23_combo_of_CG06-09_8_20_14_all_52_9
AAATACCCGCTCTGGGGTCCGGTTTTAAGGTGTTCTTCAGCAAGTTCGCCGGCCACTTTCACCTCTTCGTCTGAAAAAAAACCGGTGACGGCTACCAACTGCCGGATGTGTTCGGGATCTTCGGGCATGACATCGGTGCGGAAGGTAATGTCATGGACGTCAAGAAGGTGTTCCATTTCGTCTGACTTATATCTATCGGTCTCAAGGTTTTTTTTCGTCAACATTCATTCCCAATCGAATCGATTTTGAGGGTATCCGCTCCCCGTCTCAAAGTTGTGAACTCATTGTGCATGGAAAACTCTCCTGACTTCCATGTCACCTTTTAAATACCCCTTCGTGTCGATACTATCAAGAACATCTCATTATTTGGAAGGCAATGTCATTAAAAGCCCCGGCGAAGCGCATCGGCAAGAATGCGGCCGATGGCTTCGATAAATGAGATGCCGGAGCGCTTCAGGGCCGCTGAAAAGCCTGCGTCGGGGCTCAGGCAGGGGTTGGCGTTGACCTCCAGGATCCAGGGACGGCCCTTGGAGTCCACCCGGAAATCGATGCGGGCGTATCCTTTCAAACCGAAAATTTTCCAGCAGGAAAGGGCCAGATCATTCAGCGTATTTAGAAGGGACTGATCCGTGTCCGGAAAATCGAAGCTCCGGGGGGTATGGTGGTATTCCCATGACCCGGGTTCCCATTTGGCCTTGTAACCCACAATCTTGGGCTTTTCATCGGCATATCCCTCGAAAACGATCTCGGCTGGGGATAGGACTTGGGGTCCGCCGGGTCCGCCCAGAACCGACAGATTGAACTCGCGGCCGTCGATGTAGGCTTCGGCAAAGCACGGGTCTCCGGTTTCAATAAAGATCTTCTGCAGGCGATCGGAAAGCTCTTGAAAAGACTCCATCGATACAATTCGATCTTCATCCAATCCCACGGAGGCGTGTTCCCAGAGCGACTTGATGATCCAGGGTTTTCGGATCGTATTTGTTTCTAAACGAGATGGTCGGTCGTGAACCGTATCATGCCCCTCATCCGCCAAAACCCAGGGCGGTGTGGGAAGCCCGGCAGCGGATATTTTCGCCTTCGCCATGCCCTTGTGGGTCGTCACCCAAAGCGCTTCGGCACAGGATCCCGTGTAGGGCAGGGCCATGGCTTCCAGCAGTGCCGGAAAGAGGTGGATGAGTCGCATGCACCCATCCAGGGACTCCACCAGGTTGAAGACCACCCGGGGTCGGACCGCCAAAAGCCGGGATTTGACCCCGGCCAGATCAAGATGGCAGGGAAGCACCGTTACTGTATGGCCGAGACCCTTCAGGCCGGCAGATACGGCATCGACCTGGTCCAACACGTCTCGGTCATCCGGTGCACTATCATCGGTAACGGCGGCGTGAACGATGACAACGTTCATGTATCGCTGCTTTTGGTTCATTTTTCTAATCGTAAACAGGCGGAGGCTATGATCTTCTCGATAAGACTCTGGTAGGAAATGCCGGCCAAGTTGCAGAGGATGGGAAGATCCGAATGGATCGGGTGGATCCCTGCCAGCGGGTTGACTTCGATGAACTGAGGTTGACCTGCCTCATCGCAGCGTACGTCGATTCTTCCGGCGTCCCGACATCCCAGGACGCGCCAGGCCTTCAGAGATAAGGCCTCGGCCTCGGCCACCACGGCATCCGTTTCCGGGGACAGGAGACGGTATCGGACCCGTTCTTCGTAGTACTTCTTGTTCTCATAGCCGTAGGCCCCCGGTTGGGCATGGGATTCCAGATGCACCTCGATGGTCCCCAGTGCTCGGGCTGAATCTCCGGTCCCGAGGATCCCGATGGTGAACTCACGACCCGGCAGATACCGTTCTACCAAGATTCCCTGGGGATACCGCATCAGGAGGCGGGTCGTAACTGCGGCAAGCTCAGCCGCGTCTTGGACCCGCGAAGCCGAAGATATCCCCTTTCCCGTCCCTTCCGCAACAGGCTTGACAAAAAAAGGGGGGTTAAAAGAAACCGCTTCGACGTCTTCGGGTTTTTCGACGACGGCAAAGTCCGAAGTGGAGACCCCTGCATCCCGGATGACCCGCTTGGTCATGCCCTTGTGAAGGGTCAGGCACAACACAAGCGGGTCGGAAAAGGTATATGGGATCCCGAAGGCGTCCAAGACGGCGGGAACCTGGGCTTCCCGGCCGATACCGTAAAGCCCCTCGGCAATATTGAATACCAAGTCCCATCGGTGTCCGGCCGAAAGCCGGGAGATCAGTTCGAAGAGATTGCCGATCCGTTCGGTGCGGTGGCCCATGGCGGCAAGAGACGCTTCGATGGCCTCCACCGTGTCTTCCCGGTCGAACTCGGCCGCCGCTTCTTCGCTAAGTCCCCTGGCCAGATAGTAAGACTTCAGGTCATAGGTCAGGCCGATGTTCATGGGGCGCCGATGTCATGGATGCTGCGGTTTCGGCAGGAACGCCCGAAGAAACCAAAACCGGTAATGCTGCCGATGATACATTCGGGCAAGAATCGACATAGCAGAAAGCCTTCCCCTCGAAATTGCGCAGCAACAGCTCCGATCCTTCCCTTCGATCCACGTATTCCGGGGAAATCGGAATCTTTCCGCCGCCCCCCGGAATGTCGATCACGTACGTGGGTACGGCATATCCGCTCGTGAATCCCCTGAGGCCGCGAATGATTTTCACTCCTGTTTCCACCGGGGTCCGGAAATGGCCGGAACCCACAATTGGGTCACACTGATACAGATAATAGGGTCTCACCCGCATCCGCATCAGATGATGCATCAGGCCCTTCATGGTCTCTACCGAATCGTTGACGCCCTTCAACAGCACCGTCTGCGATCCCAAAGGGATCCCGGCATCCGCCAGCATGGCGCACGCCCGATAGGCCTCGGGGGTGCATTCGTCAGGGTGGGTGAAGTGAAGACTCATCCACAGGGGATGGTAATGCTGGAGCATGCGAACCAGCTTGGGCGTCACCCTCTGGGGCAACACCGCCGGAACTTTTGTTCCGATGCGGATGACCTCCACATGGGGTATCCGTCGAAGCCGATCCAGGATCCAGTTCAAGCGATCGTCACCCAAAAGGAGCGGGTCTCCTCCTGAAATCAATACATCCCGGACTACTTTCTTCGATTGAATGTAGTCTATGGCGACTTCCAGTCTCCGCCGGTCCGAAAGGAGCTTTCCGTGCCCGACCATCCGGGAACGGGTGCAGTACCTGCAGTACGCGGCACAAAAATCATGGACCAAAAGCAAAACACGGTCCGGGTATCGGTGTACCAACCCTGGGACCGGGCTTTGGGAATCCTCGCCCAACGGATCGTCTGCCTCCTCCGGACTCTTTACCATCTCATGCAGGGTGGGGATCATGGTTCGGCGTAAGGGCTGATCGGGATCCGACGGGGAAATGAGGCTCAGGTAATACGGTGTGACAGCCAGCGGCAATTTGTGCCCGTCCATGGACAAGGCTGCCGTCTCTTCATCGCTGAGGTCTATTATGACCTTCAACTGGGCAAGAGAACGGATCCGGTTGCTGACCTGCCAATGCCAGTCGTTCCAGAGCTGTCTGGGAACACCGTGATAGAATTGCTTTCGAAATTGTTGTGTCTGAGGGGTCGTGCGCGGAGGGCGCTTTTCGCACGATACAACGGTGAGCACCCCACGGGTGGGGCGGAACAGGGGAAGTTGGACGTGTTCTTCCGGTTGGGGTCGGGCCCCGGTACCTAGTGGGTCCTCCTCTTGCTCTCCTGTCAGGGTGCTCGAGGGAGGGCGGATCGTCTTTCGGATCATCCGGTTTACTCGCTGCATGTTTCTCTCCTTCTTTGACCGGCGGCTTCTCTGCCGGCATTTGAATGGAAACAGTTTTTTTATAGGCCAAACCAAGGCCTTCCCTATTTGGCGCGAATATAGGCCCCTTTTTCAAAAATACAAGAAGAAAATGGGTTCTTTTAATTTTTTTTAATGGAAAACAGGCACCGCGGGCGGTCGACGGCCGGACCGCCCTTTCGAGTTTATTTGGAGGGTCCGGAAGGGCTTAAGTGGAAATTTTGGAGAAGTCGGCAAAGCGCTCAAAGAGCCTGGCGATACAAGACAGCACAGCCAACCGGTTCATCCGGATTCGCGCATCTTCTGCCATGACCAGGACAGCATCGAAAAATGCGTCCACCGGTTTCTTCAAGGAAGCAATCCGGATGAGTGCTTTATCGAAAGCGCTTTTTTCAAGGTGTTTTTCGACATCCTCCGCTATTTTCTGATAGGCTTCGTAAAGGGCTTTTTCGGCGGGATCCTGGAAGATCGACTCCTCAACATTGGAGAAGGCGATATCTCCTGCCTGCTTGATGATGTTGACCACACGTTTGAAGGCCACGGCCAACGGTTCAAAATCGGGAGCCTTTCTCAGGTGGTCCAGGGCCTTGACCCGAGCCCAAACATCTGGAATACAGTCGTAGGAAACAGCCGTCACCGCCTGGATGACGTCCTTGGCAAATCCTTCTTCCGCCAGAATATGAATCATCCGATTTTGTAAAAATGTATGGATCTTTTCAGCGGCATCGGCATCTTTTCGGACGCTTTCGGGAAAGAGGCTGATACTTTTTTGGATGGCCTCCTTGAGTGAAAACCGGAAATTGCGGGCAAGCAAAATCAATACGATTCCGATGCCCTGTCTCCTCAAGGCGTACGGATCCGATGCGCCCGTGGGGATCAGTCCGACGCTGAAGCATCCGCAGATGGAATCGAATTTATCGGCGACGCTCAATAAGGCGCCCACCGTATCTTCGGGAAGGACGCCGCCCGAGCGCGTCGGACGGTAGTGTTCCTCGATGGCCTGGGCGACCGGTTTCGGCTCGCCGGACTTCAATGCGTAAACCCGACCCATGATCCCCTGAAGTTCGGGAAATTCTCCCACCACCTGGCTGACAAGATCCGCCTTGCAAATCCAAGCGGCTTTTTCAACATTCTTTTTGGCATCGGCCGGGAGTCGGACCACATCCGCCAGGTACGCAGCCATTTCCTGGACCCGCCGGACTTTTTCGTGCATGGTCCCCAGCTCGGATTGAAAAAGAACCCCTTTGAGCTTTTCCACGCGCTGATCGAAGGTCTCCTGGAGGTCGCTTTCAAAGAAAAACTGCGCGTCCGAAAGTCGGGCCCTTAAAACCCGTTCATGGCCGGTAGCCACCAGAGACGGTTTTCGGGTCCGCGTGTTGTTGACGGCGATGAAATGGGGCATCAGATTTCCGCCGCCGTTTACTACCGCGAAGTACTTCTGGTGCCGGCGCATGGCGGTAATGAGAATTTCAGGGGGAAGCTGAAGGAACTTGTCGTCGAATTTCCCTGCTGAAGGAACCGGGTATTCCACCAGATGGGTCACGGTGTCTAAAAGGGCTTCATCTTCTAAGACGTTGCCACCAAGCTTCTCGGCGGTTCTCTTGGCGGCCAGTCGGATCCCATCTTTTCGTTTCTGAATATCGACGAGGACATGGGCTTCTTGCAGTTTCTTCACATAGTCTTTGGGATGGTCGATCCGGATCCGTCCGGGCGCCATAAAACGGTGACCCAGGGTATATCGCCCGCTTTTGATGTTTCCGAGGGTAAACGGGATCATTCGGGTCCCCAGCAAGGCAAGGATCGTATGGATGGGGCGGGCAAAAGAGATGGACAGGGTTCCCCACCGCATGCTTTTGGGAAACGGCGTGGAAAAAATGGCTTCGGGGAGAAGCGTCGAAAGAACCGTTACAGTGGACTTCCCCTTTTCCACCCTTTGCGCACAAAGATAAGCACCCTTTTCCGTCTCCTTGATAATAAGCTTTTCCACCGGCATTCCGGCTTTTTCGGAAAATTTCACTGCGGCCACCGTCGGATGTCCTTTGTCATCAAAGCTCACCTTTTTAGGCGGTCCGATCATCTCCATGGCAAGGACCGCCTGTTTGTCGGCCACATCCCGGATTTCCACCGCCAGTCTTCTCGGTGTCCCGAAGACTTCAGCGCTTCCGTGGGCGATTCTCGCGGCATCCAGCTTTCGCAGCATCGTTTCGGACAAGGCCTCAAGTGCCGGCTCGATATAGCCTGCGGGTATTTCCTCAGCCCCGATCTCCAGAAGCAGCGTATCTTTTATCATCTTAAAACCTCTCGGTTCTTATGTTGCAGGATCATATTCCCCTGTTGAGCAGCGGAAACCCCATGGACTCTCTTTGTTTCAAATAGGCCTCGGCGCAACGTCTCGCCAGGTTCCGGATCCGCGCGATATAGCCGGTGCGCTCGGTGACGCTGATAGCACCCCGGGCATCGAGCAAATTAAATGTATGGGAGCATTTCAGGCAATAATCGTAGGCCGGCAGCACCAGGGGAATCTCGATGAGGCGCGTTGATTCCGCCTCATATTGACTGAAAAGGTTCTGGAGCATCGAAACGTTTGCTTTTTCGAAATTGTAAGTAGACCCTTCCACTTCCTGCTGGTGATGGACGTCACCGTAGCTGATGCGGGGATTCCACTTCAGATCATAGACGTTGTCAACGCCCTGAAGGTACATGGTGATACGCTCCAGGCCGTAAGTGAGTTCCACGGAGATAGGAGAAAGTTCGATGCTTCCCGCCAGCTGGAAGTAAGTGAACTGGGTGATCTCCATGCCGTCCAGCCAGACCTCCCATCCCAAACCCGAGGCACCGAGGGTCGGGCTTTCCCAGTCGTCCTCCACAAACCGGATATCGTAGTCCAACGGATCGATCCCCAGGGCGCGCAGGCTTTCGAGATATTGTTGCTGCACATCCAGCGGCGACGGCTTCAGGATTACCTGGTACTGGTAGTAATGCTGGAGGCGGTTAGGATTCTCCCCGTACCGCCCGTCCGTGGGTCGCCTGGACGGCTGCACATAGGCTACGTTCCAAGGCTCTGGGCCGAGGGACCGCAGGAGAGTCGTCCAGTGAAAGGTCCCTGCGCCCACCTCCATATCGTACGGCTGAGCGATCATGCATCCTTTGTGTGCCCAGAACCGCTCCAAGGACATGATGACATCCTGAAAATACATACCAGTTACCCTCGTCGTTTAAAGTTGATGGCTTCGTAAAAAGTTCATCTGCTGCGTTGCGCTGCATCCCCTGCCCGGTTGAATGCCGCTTTGTGGCCCTGCTTCGCAGGATTCAACCGGGTAAATCATTGCGGCGTACCTATAAGTACGCCTCATTCC
>PCSF01000067.1:7205-20429 GCA_002771315.1 Desulfobacterales bacterium CG23_combo_of_CG06-09_8_20_14_all_52_9
CCAATTTAGAGTTTTTACGATTTCATTAAAGTTATCATCCGGCCGATCCGGCGTGATGAAAAATAATTCCCTATAGCATCAAATCCGACGTCTTACAACACTCCCGTTCCATCTATGACCACCGGCAACAATCGCGCATCCTTTATCTTCGATATGATCGATTCCCATTCTTCTTTTAGCGACAGTATGCGATCCGCCTCGCCCACAGCCCATACGCATCCTCCGCCTCCGGCGCCTGTAAACCGGGCCCCGCATCCTTCAGCCTTGGCGGACATAAAGAACCTTGTTCCGGTAGCGTCCAGAACATCGGGGGTCATTTTCAACCTCAGTTTTGTTTCGCTCAAAACCGCTTCGGCGGCGGTATTGAAATCTTTTTGGGCAAAGGCTTTTTCCAGCCTGTGGGTGTTTAAGATAATCGCTTCCCATACCGCGCGGTTCCGGCCTTCCAAAAACTGCCGGACCCATTTTCCATTGATGTCCTTCGATTGGTGGGGTTTTCCGCAATAGCAAAGAAGGAGATGCCGTTGCAGCTCCTTGAAATTCCTCCTGGCAAGGAGGGAAAAGCGGTGGAAAGGGGTTTTCCCGCCATCGGCTTTCCAGTACCATGCATTGACACCCCCGTGGGCCGCAGCGAGTTGATCCTGGAGGCCGCAAGGGACGCCGGCCACACCCGCTTCGATCCCGTGGGCCAACAGGGCGATGTGGTCTTTAGTAGGGACCGGGTTTTGATCCGGAGAAAAAACCTTGGAAAACGCCGCTATCAACGCCACTGCCGCTACCGAAGATCCCCCCAAAGCGCTTTTGGGCGGTGATGCGGAATCGATGTGGATGTGGACACCCTGAGCGTTGAAATAGGCTGCGACAGCAAAAATTAGTCCCATGGGATGGCGAAAAGAAGCCCTTTGGGGTGAAACGATAACACTTTTAAAACCGGCGGAAGAAATCTTTATCTTCCCCGTTGCAAACGGGTTCAATGTCACGCAGGTGCGTAAATCAAGGGCAATGTTCATAGTGCTCGGAGCCAAGTGCTGTAAGGGAAGATAGAAAGTGGAAATGTCGAGAGTCCCGCCCGCATCGATGCGGCAAGGTGCGGATGCTTCGACAGGGGATTTCTCGAGAATTTTTTGGAAGTTGACCTTCATTGACGCAATTGTCGCAATACCTTCAGGCTTCGAAAGGATTTCCCCAGATGATGGGGGATAAAGGATTCCAGGAAATGACTTGCTTCCCTTTCAGTGTCCGGGGTCCATTTGATGCGGCCGACCGCATCCAGGTCCGCCTCCGATGTCCACTGGAGTTGTTTCAAAAGCCTTTTGGATAAAAAAAACGGGCGTGACAAGGGCGATTTGCACTTCTCACACACCAGCGAGCCTTTTGCAAGATCAAAAGGGGCCAGTAAACCCGGCATCCCTTCCAGCTCGGCTCCGCACACGCGACAATGGGTAAGGTTCGGATGCATGCCGGCAAACCTTAAAAAACGGATCTGGAAGAGCAGGGATAGGACTTCATCCGGCATCCACCCTTGATCGAGTCCTTCCAAGACGTGATCCAAGAGCTCAAACAAGGAAGGCTGCTCGTGCCCGTCTTCGCTCCACTCGATGACGATTTCCGCCCAGTAGCCGGCGTAAGCGGTCTTCCTGAAATCGGTGCGAATAGCGGGGTGGGCCTTCACGAGGCTCGCCTCCTGCAAGACCGACATCCCCTTTCTCTTACTCCGCCGGCATATCGCATCGATGGTGGAAAAAGGCTCGAGGATACCGGAAAACCGCCGGGTACTTTTTTTGGCGGATTTTGCGATGACCGTAATTTTTCCGTCGCTTTTAGTGAAGAGGGTCAGAATGAGGTCGAAATCTCCGAAATCCATACGGCGCAACACAATGGCAGGGCTCGAAAAAATAAGCATCGGATCAGATCCCCAACAGTACCGAAGCAATCTGGAAGTAGAATAAAACGCTGACAATGTCGGTTGCGGTGGTCACAAAGGGTCCCGTGGCAACGGCCGGATCGATGTGCACTCTGGCAAAGAGCATAGGCAACAAGGATCCCATAAGCGCTGCAATAGACATCGAACATACCATTGCAAGCCCGACGGACAGGGATAAAAATTTGACACTATAATGGAATTCGGCCACAAAAGCGATGATCAGACCATAGATCAACCCAAGGATAAAACCGGTGGAGATTTCCTTCAAAATCACCTTCAGGATATCCCGGATGTTGATTCGGCCCATGGCCAGACCCCGAACAACGATGGTGGATGACTGGGTTACGACATTCCCACCCATACCTGCGATAACGGGCATAAAAGCAACAAGGTAAACCATCTTATTTAACATTCCGGGAAAATAGCCGACGATCAAGGACGCAAGAATGCCGCCGATGCACCTGGCGAAAAGCCAGGGAAGCCGGATCCGGATGCTTTTGAAAACGGACTTGGTCTCGACGAACTCGTCACCCGCACCGGCCATTTTGAGGATATCTTCCGTCGCCTCACTTCGCAGTACATCAATGATGTCATCCACGCTAACGATGCCAACCAATCGGTGGCCCTCATCCACCATCGGAACCGCCAGGAAATCATAGCGGGCCACGATCCGGGCCACTTCTTCCTGGTCCATATCGGGCTGAACAGAGATCACGTCGGTCGCCATGATATCTTTGAGCTGCGTTTCGGGAGGTACCAAAACCAGCTGTCTCAGAGAGCTTACGCCCACGAGCTTTTCATGCTCGTCCACCACATACAGGTAAAAAGGCATCTCCGTATCTTCGTGTTCTTTTTAGATGTGCGCGATGGCTTCCTTGACGGTCATGTCCTGTTTCAAGGCAATGACGTCCGTTACCATGATACGGCCAGCCGTCTCCTCGTCATACCTGAGGAGATCCTCTACATCTTCCACCCCCTTCTCTTTCATCTTCTTGAGTAGGATGCCGGCTTTTTCCTCCGGCAGGGCGCTGAGCAGGTCGGCAGCATCGTCTTCGGGAAGTTTTTGCAGGATTTTCACTAGAAGATCCGTATCCATCCCTTCCACGAGATCAAGAAGGATATCTTCATCCAGCTCCATGAGCAGGAATCCCTTCTTCTCGATGTCGTCGACGAGGTCGAACAATTTCTTCTGGTTTGAACTGGACAGCGTGAAGATGGCAGAAAGATCGGCCGCATGTGCCATGTTGACGATCTTGGTCAGGTGTGAAGCCGCTCCCCGTCTAAGGAGATGCTTGGTGCTTTCCACCAATATACGGTTCGGATCGTTGGCCATTTAGGGTTCCCCTTCACTCACGGAAGTTTGAGTTTAACGGGCTGTCCTCTTTTGCCTTCGATTAGAAAAGGGGATCCATTGAGCTTCATGGTAATACCGGCCGAATTTCCGATGTGCAGCAAAAAGCCGGAAGTCGCCTTCAACGCCAGTTGATCTCCTGTTTTCAGGAGGTATTCCTTCGGGCCATGATCGTCGATGGTCACCCGAACCCAGGTGTCCATGATAGCCTTCAGGTCAAGAAGATACCCTTCAGAAGGCGCAGGCTGGACGGCCTTGGGGAGATCGGCAGCAACGGATTTTTGTCGCGGCTCACCATCTGTTCCTTTGTCTTTTTGAACGGCGACCGCGGCCTCGATGACCGGTTCTCGGGTGGGTTCGGGCCGTTTTTTGATCACCGACATTCCCCATATGGAAAGGAGAACGATTCCGACAAACCCGACAAAGGAAAGGAGGAGGCCCGGCCAAAACCGCTTCCGGATTTCTGGTCGTTTTACACGAAAACCGCCCGGTTTGTCGATGGCCGGAGCCTTTTTCAGGTATAGCCCCACAGCCTCTGTCGGATCGGCGCCCACGGCTCCGGCATAGGACCGGATAAACCCTTTCACATAAACCGGTTCAGGGAGTCTGTGGAGAGATTCCCCTTCGAGGTTTCGGAGAATATGGATCGGAATTTTGGTCAGCTCCGACAATTCCTGGATGCGCATTCCCCTTTGCTCACGAAAGGTGCGCAAATACCTGCCAAAAGAGGTATCCCGCTGTTCGTCGTTCATCTAATCGACCCTCTTGACAATGGACTTGGTCTTTAATTCGGAAAGCCACGCCTCGTATTGCTTCTTGATCTGTTCTTGGAAAAGGGCCTCCTCGATTTCTGCCGATGCTTCGGATAGCTTTTTGGCCGGTGTTTCAACAATTTCTTCAATTAAGACGATTTGATACCCCTGATCGGTTTCGAGGATTTCCGTAAACTCGCCGGCCGTCTTTCCTCTTAATGCCTCCTGAAGTTTTTCAGAGAGTTCCTCAAAATCAAACAATCCCAGTTTTCCTTCCTCTTCCGCCAGAACCTCCGAGAAATTTCGGGCCATATCGGCAAAAGGCTTTCCGTGTTTCAGCTCTCCCAAGATCCATTCCATCTGCTTTCTTTTTTCCGCCTTCTCTTTTTCGAATGCCCCGGTGGGCGGTCGCATGAGGATTTGACGCAGTCGGTAGCGTTTTTTGGGACCATAGCGCTCCGGGTGGCTTTCGTAATAGGCCCGGATCTCCTCCTGGGTGATGACGATCTTGGATTTCACTTGCCGGTTCACCAGCTTGGCCCGGAGAATCTGTTCCTTGATCCTTTTCCGGTATTCGTCCACTGAAATCCCTTCTTCGTCCAGCGCATCTTTCAATCCTTCATCGGTCAAGGTATTGGTGGCCTTGAACCGCTCGATGGTACTATCGATCTCCTTTTCATCCACCGATAGGTTGAGCTGTTTGATCTCCTGATCCGCCAGCTTTTCGTCGATGAGTTGATTCAGCACGTCTTCACGTATCTTTGAAAGCATCTTTCTTTCATTTTCCGTAGGGTATCCCAGTGACCGGATCCGGGCCTCATAGGGCTTGATCGCCTTGTTGAATTCGTAAAGGGTGACAATGTCGTCGTTGACAAAGGCAAGAATCCGGTCCACGAGCTCGGCGTGTAAAGGACTCCAAAATCCCGATACGAGGCAAACCCCTAAAGGAATCGCCAGGGTCATTAAAAAAGTCCGGTGGACCTTCAATAGCAATCGTTTGGTTTTTACAAAACGTTTTTTCATCCGATTCATTCCGAATTAAACTGTCGCGAAATTAACATGCTCTGCAATCGTCTTCAACAGGTTTCTTGTCTGGATAATGGGACTTTTTTTACCTTCCTTGAGCAAAACCGCTCGCATCATATCCCCCGAAGTAAGAGAAAAACGGGCGGGGTCTGTCTGGATGATTTTGGCAATCTGGGGAGGATCTTTCATGTGATCTTTTGAAAAGTGAAGCATCAATTGATCCCCGTTCAAATCCAGACGACGGACTCCGGCCTTTGCCGCCAGTATTTTTAAAACGATCTTGAGCATCAGGTTGCTCCCCTCGACAGGAAGGTTTCCGAATCGATCGCTCAATTCCGCTTTAAAGTCGAGAACTTCTTTTAGCTCGTCCATTCGTGAGAGCCTCCGGTAGATGGATAGCCGTTGATCGATATCAGACACGTAGGTTTCCGGGATAAAGGCGGAAAGCCCCATATTGATCTCGGGCTGGAGGGGCTCTTCGATAGGCTCACCTTTGAGCTGGGCGACGGCATTCTCCATCAACTGCAGAAACATGTCATACCCCACGGCAGCGATATGCCCGGATTGGGAAGCCCCCAGGATGCTTCCCCCGCCGCGGATCTCGAGATCCCGCATGGCGATTTGAAATCCGGACCCCAGATCGCTGTGTTCCATCAGGACCTTGAGTCGTTTTCTGGCATTGGCGGTCATGCTCCCTCCCTTGGGAACAAAGAGGTAGGCATACGCCTGCTGATCGGTACGTCCCACACGCCCCCGGAGCTGATAGATCTGGGCCAGGCCGAAGCGATCCGCCCGATGGATTAGGATGGTATTGGCCGAGGGGATGTCCAACCCCGATTCGATGATGGCGGTGGAAAGGAGCATGTCAATTTCATTTCTCATAAACGAGAGCATCACCGCCTCGAGCTCTTTTTCCTTCATCCGACCGTGGGCGACACCTAACCGCACCTCCGGTACGAGATCCTGGAGATGGCGTGCCATTTTCCAGATTCCGTGAATGTTGTTATGCACGAAAAAAATCTGCCCTCCCCGTTTCAGCTCTTTTCGGATCGCTTCGGCAATAATGCCGTCCTCCATCTCCGAAACATACGTCACAATGGGATAACGATGTTCGGGAGGTGTTGCAATGAGGCTGATGTCGCGCACCCCGGTCAGGGACATATGGAGGGTTCGCGGAATCGGGGTAGCGGTGAGGGAAAGCACATCCACATTAGTTTTGAGCGTCTTGAGCCGCTCCTTGTGCCTGACGCCGAAACGCTGCTCCTCATCCACAATCAACAGCCCCAGATCCTTGAACTGGACGTCTTTTTGCAAGAGGCGATGGGTCCCGATGACGATGTCGATCTTTCCGCTCGCTACATCTTCCAGGATGCGCTTTTGTTCCTTGAGTGTCCTGAAGCGGCTGAGACAGGTGACGAAAACCGGAAAATCCTCGAATCGCTTCGAAAAGGTCTCCAAGTGCTGTTCGGCAAGTACCGTAGTCGGCACCAGCACCGCCACCTGCTTTCCGTCGTTCACCGCCATGTAAGACGCGCGCAGGGCCACCTCCGTCTTTCCGTAACCTACATCCCCGCAGATGAGGCGATCCATAGGTCGGCTTGAAGCCATGTCATCAAAAGCATCGCTGATGGCCTTCATTTGGTCTTGGGTCTCCTCATAGGGAAAAGCGGATTCAAAGTCCTGGAATCGGCTGTCCGCCGGTTGGAAGGCATGCCCCTCCTTCACGCTGCGGGCAGCATATAGTTTCAGAAGCTCCCCGGCGATTTTTTCTGCTGATTTTTTGACCCGCTCCTTGACACGCTCCCATGATTTGCCGCCCAGGGTGTCCAGCATCGGCACGACACCATCCACCCCCAGATATTTCTGAATAACGGCCATGCGCTCAACAGGCAGATACAGCTTATCTTCACCTTTATAGACGAGGAGGAGGTAATCGTTGATCGTCTGTTCCACTCCCAGCTTCACCAGCCCCTCATACCTTCCGATGCCGTGATCATCATGAACGATAAGGTCCCCTTGCTTCAGGTCTTCAAAGCCCACACGAACGGATTGGAGAAGCTGCCGATGGCGGATCTTCTTCCGGTGTTTCTTCCCAAAAATCTCTTCTTCCGTGATGACGGCAAGGGCCTCATCCGGCCAGGTGAAGCCGCGGGTGAGACGGCCCAGGCACAGCACCACATCACCTTCTTTGCGATCTTTGGCCCGGACTGAGGCATGAAATTCGGCAGAGATTTCCGTCCAAATCCCATAGGATGTAAGCAAAGACTCCAGTCGCCCGGCGTCTGATGCGGCGGCACATGCAATGCGGACAAAGCGTCCGGATACAATATGGCCCCGTATCCAATCAATCACCGGTAAAAACGGGGATCCGTCTTCATCCGCAGACTGGACCTTTGGCCCGAAACCGGGATTTTCTTCCACGGAAAAACGCCATACGCCGGAGTCTTTCCGCCCATTTTCCGGTGTGGATACGACAACCGATTCACATCTGAGCACCCTCAGAGGTTTCAGGAGATCCTCAAACGCCTCCCATGGCAAAAACAGAGATTCCGGAGCCATGCATAAGCGCCCTTCGTTTTGGGCAGCGAGATAGCTTTGGGTAAGCGACTCGTGAAGGGTGGCAGCCGCCTTTTCCAAGGCCTCAGGCTCCGGCAACACGACCAGGGCTTCTTTTGAAACGTAATCCAAAAAGTTGTCCGTTTCCCCATAAATTAACGGAATGAGCCCTTCGATGTTTTCAGAAATTTCCATATTCTTGAGTTGCTGCGTGAGCTCTCGGATCCTTCCCAACGGAATTTCAAGCTCGGCCGACTCTTTGCGGATTCGCGTCAAAATTCCGTCCATCGACTCTTTATTCAAAATCGCCTCGCGCGCGGGAAGGAGGATCGCTTCCGGGATTGCCGCCTTTTTCCTTTGGGTGGCCGCCGAAAAAAAACGCAAAGAAATGACCCGGTTTCCGTCCAGCTCCATCCGGATCGGATCCGGATATATCGGTGAAAAGACATCAAGGATCCCTCCACGGATCGAAAAGTCTCCCGGTTCTTCCGTAATGGCGGTGCGCACATAGCCTCCGGAAATTAACTTTGAGATGAGGTCTTCCCGATCGACTTCTTCGTATTCCATGACCAGTTCTGCATAGGCCGCGATCCGGTTTTTCGGTACCAGACGCTGCAAGCAGGCATCCGTGGAGGTCACGATGATGGGCGCCTCCCCGGTCATCATCTGGTAAAGGGTGCGGATCCTGGCGGCGGCGGTTTCGTTGTGATAGGAAAGCGAGGTGTGGGGCGTCAGATGATAGGGCAAAAAAGTAAAAATGGAAACCGGGCGTTGGGCGAAAAAAAAGCCCAGGTCCTGGACCCATTTTTCGGCCTCTTGTGGGGAAGCGGCGATGATGACTATCTGTCGTTTGAGCCGTTGAAAAAGGCGAAAAGCCAGGTATGCCATCGACGACATGGAAAGACCGGTACATCGATAATGCCGAATTAGATTACTTATTTGATCAGCAAAATAATCGAAATTAAATTTTCCTTGATTTTGTCCCATAAAGTAAGTAGCTTACCTAAGGTCTGGCCGGCGTAGCTCAGTAGGTAGAGCAGCTGATTCGTAATCAGCAGGTCGACGGTTCAACTCCGCCCGCCGGCTCCATGGATTCTTCAATCGGAGCATTAAGGTGAAAACAAGGGATTCTTCGACAAACCGAAAAATCCCTTGCCCATGGTTTTCAATGTGCTTTTTCGCTCGATCGGGTACTCTATCAGAACAGATAGTTAAGTTGCAATCCAGAATCTCATAAAAGCCGCCTTTTCATGGTTTTGCTTCTTGACAGGGAAAGGATATCCGTATATTTTAACAAGTTGTTTCGCTTTGGACCCGGTGGCTTTCTTGTTTTCCCGATAGCCGGTGAAACGAAAAAAAGGAGCTGGGCCAGACGGCTCCTGGTGGAAATACCGTGTGAGGAATTTGTTTCTGGAGCGATCTGCCTTTTTGACCTTAAAACCGATTCGGTTTGCTGAGGAGGAAGCATGGCGCTGACAAAAAATGACATTGTGGCGAGAATTCATGAACTGGGTTTTACGAAGAAAAAATCGGTGGATACGGTGGAATCGCTTCTAGAGCTCATCAAAAATACCCTGGAAAAAGGGGAAGACGTCCTTATTTCCGGGTTCGGAAAATTCTGCGTCAAGAATAAAAAGGAACGAAGAGGTCGCAACCCGGCCACCGGCTCAGATCTTACCTTGAGGGGACGAAAAGTCGTAACCTTCAAGTGTTCTGGCAAATTACGAGAAAAAATCAACAGCGGGGATTAAGCGCATCGCCCAAGCTTGCCGAGACCCTCTTCCAACCATTATCCCTAATCTCCCATAGCTTGGAAAAAATGGATGATAACGCCTCTCCTATTCCTTCAGAGGACGGGAAGGTCATGCTACGATGCCATATTCCTTTATTTTGCTTAACAAGGAGGGATGACTGATCTCCAAAAGCTGAGCGGCCCTGGTACGGTTTCCCCGGGTTGCGATAAGGGCTTTCGTAATCAACTCCTTCTCCGTTGCCTTCTGAGCCTCCTTTATAGAATATCCCTGAAATACGGCGGAGGGTACAAGACCGGCACCGGGACGGTTCCCCCAGTCCGGGGGGAGGTTTTCCGGCTGTATGGCATCACTCTCTGCCAGGACTAGAGCCCGTTCGATGGCGTTTTCCAGTTCCCGGACATTACCTGGATAGGCATGTCCGAGGAGAAGGGACATAGCGGAAGGGGAAATCCCCTGGATCGTCTTGTTCATGCCGATAGAAAATTTTTCGATGAAATGCCGGCTCAAGAGAGGGATATCCTCGGTGCGTTCCCTCAACGGCGGAATCATGATAGCAAAGACATTGATCCGGTAATAAAGGTCTTCCCGGAACGTTCCCTGTCGCACTTCCTCATCGAGATGCCTGGCCGTGGCGGCGATGACCCGGACATCGATGGCTTTGGTCTTTGCATCTCCGAGGGGCCTGAGTTCCCTTTCTTGGAGAACCCGCAGCAGCTTGACCTGCAAGGAAAGGGGCATCTCTCCGATCTCATCTAAAAAGATCGTCCCTCCGTCGGCTTCCTCAAAAAGTCCCTTTTTATCCCGGTCGGCCCCGGTAAAAGCCCCTTTACGGAAGCCGAACAGCTCGCTTTCAAGGAGGCTTTCGGGAATCCCGCCACAATTGATTGTCACAAAAGGCATGGTGGACCGCTTTCCCGCCGCGTGAATCCCCTGGGCCACGAGTTCCTTTCCGGTGCCGCTCTCACCGGATATCAGCACGGTGGTATCATATTGGGCTGCCCGCTGAGCCAGTTGAAAAACCTGATGCATCTTGGCGCTTTTGGCGACCATACCCCAGAAATGGAAGCTCCCTTTAATCTTCTCGATCCGCTCCTTCAACAGTATGTTTTCTCGTTTAAGCCGCTCCCTTTCCTCGGCCTTTTTCAACGTCAAATAGACCTCATCCGGCTTGAAAGGTTTTGAAATGTAGTCATAGGCGCCTTGCTTCATGGCTTCCAGGGCGGTGTCCAGGGTCCCGTAGGCAGACATCACGATGACCGTCAATGTACCCAGTTCATCCCGAATGGCTTCTAAAAAGGCCATACCTCCCATGTTGGGCATCTTCAGATCGCAAAGAATAAAATCATAAGATACGGCCTTCACCTTTTCCAACCCGTCTAATCCGTCGGCCGCTTCATCCACAGTGTATCCGACTTTTCTCAACATGGAAGAGAGCATGTGGCGCATGTTCTCTTCGTCATCGATGATCAGCAGTCGTTTGAGATTCCCACCGCCTTCGCCCTTTTGCTCTCCCTTCATGGTTGCTCCCCGCTTTGAGCCCCGTTTCCTTCTTCATCCGATCCCATGATTTTTTCAGACAGAGCCTTTTCCCGATGCACCGGGAGTAAGACTTCAATGGTCGCCCCTTCTCCGGGCCGGCTCCGTGCTGAAACAGAACCGCCGATTCGCTCGATAATCATGAAGCTCACCCATAGCCCCAGTCCGGTCCCCTTTCCGGGAAACTTGGTGGTAAAAAATGGGTCGAAGATTTTCTCCAGGTTATCCTCGGGGATCCCGATTCCGTTATCGGTGATGGACAACCGGATCCGGGTAAGGTCTTCGGCGTTTTCGCCGTCTGGGAATATGTTTTGACTGGAAATGACAATGGTTCCGGATGCCTGATTTGCAGTCGATGTGATGGCGTCTGCGGCATTGAGAACCAGGTTTAAAAAAACCTGTCTCACCTGATCCGGGTCTCCTAAAATACGGTCCTTTTGCGCCGACAGAGACAGCTTCAGATCGATACCGGACATGAGGGGTTGGGGTTTCAATATCCGTATGACATCGGCGATTGCCTCATGAATCGAAAAAAGGACGGCGCGTTCCTCGTTGGGTCTTGAGAAATCGAGGAGTTGCCGGATAATCGAATGAATCCGATCGACCTCCCGGATGGATCGTTGAACATATTCACCCCGCTCCTGATCGTCGATATCCTTTTGCCGGAGAAGCTCCAAGTAGCCTCCTATGATTCCGAGAGGGTTCCCGATCTCATGGGCGATCCCGGAGGATAGGCGACCTACGGATGCAAATTTTTCGGCCAGGATGATTTCCCGTTGAGCCTGCTTGAGATCTATGTTTGCCTTTTCAAGCGAGGCAATGGTGGACTTAAGCCTTTCTTTGTCCTCTGAAATTCGCTGGAGCATCCTATTGAGAGACTGGGAGAGACGTCCGAATTCGTTGTCTTCTTTTCTCACGAGAAAAGGAAGTCCGTCTTCTTCCGAGTATGTGTCTGCCCTGCGAGCGAGTCTCTGAACAGGTTTAAAATAGGCCCTGGAAAATTTGTATATTCCGATTCCGGTCAAAAGGGTGGTGTTGACCAGGATATAAATTAAAACGATCTTTTGCGATTGTCTCAGCCCGGCATATAGCTCTTCCAGCGGCACAACAACACTGATTCCTCCTAAAACCCGGGTGTCGCGAATAAGCGGCACGGAAAGGACTATCCCCTGTTCTACCCTCCAAAAAACACCCCAGGCTGTACCAAATGGAGTGCTCGTTTCATTTCCAGATGCCATGGCTGCCCGGATCGATTGTTCTATGTCCACATCCAATGGGCACGGGACTTTTCCTAAAGAAATGAGGCGGGATCGCTGGTCTATTATCAGAGCACATGGAAAACATGAACGCGACAGCATTGCGTCCAACTCGGGCTTTCTTTCAAGCGCTGCCGCCGAATTTGAAGCATCGGGCCCTTCGATGATGTGGCTCTCTAAGGCCTGAATGAAGAGCCTTCCTTTTGAGACCTCCTGTTGAATCAATTTCTCTTGTTGGAAAATTACCAGGATAAGGTTCACAAGACCCATGGCAATCAACAGGAGAACGGCGATATGGACAGCCATCAGGGTCTTGAGTCCGCGAAACGCCATGGATTCCTCCAGCAAAGTGGCGGGGGTTGGAAAACTGTAATTAAAAGCCGCCGGACTGTTTATCTCAAGATAAAAAGGTGGCTTGGAGTCGAAACCCCTGTAGCCTGGAATCGTTTCAATTTCAAGCAAATAAAAACGCCCGGAAAAACTAAAGCCTTTCCGGGCGTTAAATGAATTTCGGCAGCGTCCTACTCTCCCACTTAGTCTCCCGAGCAGTACCATCGGCGCTGAAGAGCTTAACTTCCGTGTTCGGGATGGGAACGGGTGTCGCCTCTTCGCTATTGCCGCCGAAAAATGAATCTTAAATCGTATAAGCACATAAAAGCGCTTTGTTACGTTGTGTTAAAAGATGTGGCTAAGTCTCACGGCCGATTAGTACCGGTAAGCTAAATGCGTTACCGCACGTGCACATCCGGCCTATCAACCTCGTAATCTTCGAGGGGCCTTAAGTCTTGACGTCTCCGTCAAGAGGGATATCTCATCTTGAGGTCGGCTTCCCGCTTAGATGCTTTCAGCGGTTATCCGATCCGAACATAGCTACCCAGCTATGCCGCTGGCGCGACAACTGGAACACCATTGGTTCGTCCATTCCGGTCCTCTCGTACTAGGAACAGATCCTCTCAAATATCCTACGCCCGCAAAAGATAGGGACCAAACTGTCTCACGACGTTTTAAACCCAGCTCACGTACCACTTTAATCGGCGAACAGCCGAACCCTTGGGACCTGCTCCAGCCC
>PCSF01000084.1:0-5548 GCA_002771315.1 Desulfobacterales bacterium CG23_combo_of_CG06-09_8_20_14_all_52_9
CCATCCGCAATCCGGACACAGACAGGATATAAAGCGGATGCGCCAACGAGGTCTGCCCCCGGGAAGAGATATGGGCTCGAAGTCCTTTGATAGGGCGCTGGGGACCCGGGAGTTCAAGACAGCATCAAACAGCCCCTTCTCGAAGTAAAAGGGGGCATATACCAAGCTGATGGCCTCCCCGACCCGATAACGATGGCGCACTGGTTTCGGAAGCGTCAGGTTCATACGACGGGTTATCCCTTCCATGACTTCATTGAGGGACCGCTGAGGTTTGACGAAATACCCCTGGGCATCCGGGGATACGAACTTGAGCTTCAGCGCCTGGCTCCGAAATCCCAAGGAAGGGGGGAACGCCGGCAGATCAACCGCCGGAGCGCTCAGATCGAGGAAATGATGCGAGATCCCCTCGAAGCCGACTGAAAATACCATCCCCTTGAAACGCCAATAGGGGATGAAAAATAAAGAGGTTCCTTGGGAGACATTGGCAGGAAGATGGTAGCGATAAAAGCCCCGTACACCCAGGTAGGATCGGACCCGGCAAAAAGCACATGAAAAGAGGCGGTCCACCTCATCCAGGGTTGCCGGCGCACCGCACTGGGGGCACTGGTGCTCTATGGAAAGGTTATAGCTTTTCACCGCAGTGGTTGCAGAAAATCGATTCGGGAAGATTTTCCGCTTTGCACTTGGCGCAAATTTTGGGTTTAAGCGCGGTTTCCACGGCCTGACCGCATCGGGGGCAATACTGGGTATTGGGCGTCAGGTTCTTGCCGCAGCTTTTACACTTTTCGAAAACCACCTGCTGGTGCCCGCAAAACGGGCAGAACCGGGCGTCGATGGGGATTGCATGCGAGCATTCGGGGCAACGGACAGTTTCAGGACCGGCCTCGCGCAAGGTTTGGCCTTCCAAAAAAGATCTTCCGAACATGGCCGGCATCATCATCCCCATACCCATGCCGATCCCCGAGCCTGCTGTCCCTTCGGATTCAGCGGCCTTCTCCATGGCCATGGCGGCCTTCATCTGAAACAACTTATTGACGTCCTGGAAAAGGGCCATGCGGCTCCGGTCGTCGATGGCGGACTGGACCTCCGGAGGCGGGGTAATGGCATTGATATAGAGGCGATCCAGGGCCAGGCCGAACCGGCTGAAATCCTCTGTAAGCTTTTTGGAAAGCCCTTCTGAAAGCGCCTCGTATCGGGAGGGGAGGCTTAAAACGGAATCGATGGTTTCCCCCATGAGATCATTGAACCGGGAAACAATGACCCGGTTCAAATACTCCTCGATTTCTTCTGTGGTAAACATCCCCTGAGTCCCTACCAGGCGATTGATAAAAAGCACCGGTTGGATCACCTGGAGGTTGAAAACGCCGAAGGCCCGAAGTCGAATCAGGCCCAGCTCGCTGTCTTTAAACGCTACCGGATCGCGCGTTCCCCATTTGAGGTTACTGAAGACCTTCATATTGACGAAGTATACCTCGGCACGCAGGGGGCTCGTCATGCCCCAGGGGAGGGCGGCGATCTTGGTCAGAATCGGGATATTGGCGGTGATCAAAGTATGCCGGCCCGGGCCAAAAGCCTCCACGGCTTTCCCTTTGTAGAAAAAGACGCCGGCCTGACTTTCCCGGATAGTGAGCTGGGCTCCGAACTTGATATCTCCGGACCCGTTTTCGGGGATCCGGTGCACCAATTCCTTTCCGGTATTATCGAACCATTCGATTACCTCAAGAAATACGAAGTTGTCGGTACCCATGCCCTTTCTCCTTTTTAAAGAAATTCTTTCGAAGATTATCCTTGCCCCAACTCTATCGGGTTCTGGGCAATTATATCGCCGAATCCTTTCGTGTCAATTATTCGAAAAGGCGCTTCTTCATGGCGGCGATGGTTTCGGCATAATCGGGGCTTGCAAAGATCGCCGATCCGGCCACGAAAATATCCGCTCCTGCCCTGGAAACCTCGGCAATGTTATTTTCCTTGATCCCGCCGTCCACTTCGATTTGTACGGAAAGCCCGGAATCGTCGATTGTGCGGCGAAGCCTTCGGATCTTCTCCAGGCTGTTCGGGATAAAATGCTGTCCGCCGAATCCCGGGTTGACGCTCATGATCAGAATAAAATCCACGGCATCCAGAACCCACTTTACGCTTTCCAGGTCAGTGGAGGGGTTTAAAACGACTCCGGGACGGGCTCCCGCCTCCCGGATTTGGTGTAACGTGCGGTTTAAGTGGATGCACGCTTCCACCTGGACGGATATGCAATCGGCGCCCGCTTCAGCGAAAGCCGGGATGAATCGATCCGAATTTTCGATCATGAGATGGACGTCTATCGGGAGCGACGTTACCGGCCGGATGGCCTTGACCACCAGCGGTCCTAGGGTGATGTTGGGCACGAAATGCCCATCCATGACATCTACGTGAATCCAGTCCGCGCCCGCCTTTTCCACGGCCCGGACCTCTTCCGCCAGACGGGAAAAATCGGCTGAAAGAATGGAAGGTGCAATCAACTTCATAGTCGGATCTCCTCTGTGCTAACCTCAGGATTCCTCATATCAGGGTTTGAACTCTTTCGAAACCACAAGCGCGTCATCTTCATACACCGACACAAAAGCCTCAGCGTCCTCGGGAATCAGGAGCATCACCTCTTCTCCGGGATCCATGTACGAATCGATCAGTTCTCCGGAAAGTCCATATCCATAAAATTTCAATTGAATCCGGGTTTTTAAAAAACCATTTTTTATCCGATGCTTAAATAAAGCGATACCCTTTGGAGCAAATTTCGAGTCGCTATTTGCCCCGTCCTTTTTGTGGTTTCGGATCAGCTTTACGACGCTTCCTTCAAAGACGGGATGGCCGGCAGGCGGGTCCTGCCCAAGGACGGCGCCTTCCGGCTGATTCTGTTCCTCGGCGACCTGGTTCGGCCCCAGGACCAGGTTAATTCTCTGAACCGCAAGAACCGCTTCCGAAAAAGACAGCCCCATCAAATCCGGCATTTTCAGGGTTCGGAGTCTTGGTCCTAAACTGACAAGAAGGTCCATGCACCGGCTTTGGGTTAGCTCAACACCCTGATCTGGAGACTGGGCCAGGATGGCCTCGTTTAATGCATTGCTGTGGTAGACTTTTGATATGTTTCCGATACACAAACCGTTTTGCTCCAAGATAATCCGGGCCTGACGAAGGGGAAGCCCCTTAAGGTTGGGAGCCAAAAGCATCCTGGGTCCTTTGGACAAAACGATCCGGACATCCCGGCCTTTTTTGATCTCGGTCCCCGGAGACGGATACTGGGAAAGGACGTGGTTTGCCGGAATCTGATCGCTATGTTCAGGTTCTTTCACCTTGGTGTTAAGCCCCAAACGACTGAGGGTTTCCAGAATTTGCACCACATCTTTTCCAATCAGGTCCGGCACCACTACCCGATCTTCCCCTTTGATGACAAACAACACCGTAAAATAGGCGCTTGCCCCTGCGAACAGAACAAAGGCCGCACCCAGAACAACCCATTTCATCAGTCGTCGGATCATTGTCTTTTTTCCAGGCGTACCGCGAAAAAACCATCCATCCCGTGATCCAGGGGATTGGTTTTCAGACAAGTCTCTTTTTCCATGAGGTGCCGGATGGGATGGGGGAGTATCCTTTTGTCGGGGCAAAGCAAAAAGTCGGCATGGTTTGTTAAAAAAGCCTCCACCACATCGTCGTTTTCTTCCGGCTCCGTACTGCAGACAGCATAAACCAGAACTCCGGAAGGTTTGACGAGAGTGCTCGCATCGCTTAGCATCTTAAGCTGTCTTTGCCGGTGGCGGGAAAGGTCTTCTTCCGTCACACGCCACCTACCGTCCGGGTTTCGCCGCAAAACCCCCAGCCCCGAGCACGGTGCATCCAGCAAAACCCGGTCGAAGCGCATCGGTATATTGACACCTGCGGGCGATTCGAGGTCTCTTTTTTTGGAGGTCACGATGGCAACCCCCAACCGTTGCATTTCCGACAAGAGGCGGGTAAGCCTTCTTGCGTCGATGTCCCAGGAAAAAAGCCGCCCGCGGTTTTCCATCTGCTGGGCGATGTGTCCGGTCTTTCCCCCCAGCCCGGCGCAGGCGTCCAAAACCATTTCTCCGGGTTGGGGATCCAAAAGGATCGTGACCAGCTGAGCAGCTTCGTCCTGGACCTGGAACCACCCCTTTTGAAAAGCATTCATATCCCGGAGCGCGGATTTAGGGTTAAAAAAGGAGACGGCATCCGGAGCATAACGGCACGGCCATGCTTTTTCACATTCCTCTTTCAAGGCTTCAAGCAGCCGATCCCTGCTAACCTTCAAACGGTTTGCCCGCACGGTGATGGGCGGGATCTCATTTTGTGCATCACACAGGGCGCCCGCCCGAAAATGTCCCCACCGCTTGACCCACCGTGAAACGAGCCAGGCCGGGAAGGATCGGCTCTGGGCCAGCCATCCCACAGGATCCGCCTCCCGGTCCGGCAAGAGGGCCTCCCGAGGAATTTCAGCCGCTGCCCGGAGCAAGGCATTGACAAACCCGGCCGCCCAGGGCCGTCCCGTTCGCCGGGTCAGTTCCACAGCCGTGTCCACCGCCGCCGAAACCGGCACCCTGTCCAGATACCGGATTTGAAAAAGAGCAATCCTTAAGATATTTAAAACTTCCGGCTCGATTCGTTCCAGGAGTCGATGAGAAAAGTGTTCTATAACCGGGTCCATGGCGCCTTTCCATCTCAGCACCCCGTAGATGATGGCATGAAATAGTCCTTGTTCCCGGGAAGAAAAGCTGAAGCGATCCAAAAAGACTTCCAGGGCGGCATCAAGGGTCCAAGACTTTTTCTGAAGCTCATTCAGAACGATCAACGCCGCAGCGCGGGCATCGGGTGCGCCGCATAGAATCTGATGTTCAGGGAATTTCGTCTGAATCCGCCTGGTTTTTTTTGTCCCGGACGTCTGTTTTAAACCGGATCCCTTCTTCCGGAGCCGTATCGTCTTGCCGCCGGCAGCCTGAATCATGACAATATCGTTCCTTTCGAAATCCGGTTTCCCCGTAGAAAGTGCTGAACAACCATCCGCCTGCCGGAGGCGACCTGCAGTTCCAGAATACCGAGCGTCCCTTTTCCGGTTGCCACCTTAAGCCCACCTTCTGATTCCAGTACCATTCCCGGGGGTTCCGGCACGCTTTCCATCTCCACCCGAGCCCTGAAGATGCGGATCGTTTTTTCCCCCCAAAGCGTGAAGGCGCCGGGCCAGGGTGTGAGTCCCCGGATGCAACGATCGATGGTCTCTGCCGATGCCTTCCAGTCAATGTGGCCGTCGCATTTTTTCAGCATGGGCGCATACGTCGCCCGATCCTGGTCCTGAGGCACAGGCCTCAGCGTCCCCGAAATCATCTTTTCCAGGGTTTTGACTAAAAGCTTTGCCCCCATCCGCGACAGCCGATCATGCAAAGTCTGGCCCGTATCTTGATTAGAGATGGGTGTTGTGGCGACCCCGAGGATATTTCCCGTGTCGAGTCCTGCGTCCATCTGCATGATAGTGACCCCCGTCTCGTGATCACCGTTTATAACGGCCCAC
>PCSF01000084.1:5578-9426 GCA_002771315.1 Desulfobacterales bacterium CG23_combo_of_CG06-09_8_20_14_all_52_9
AGTAGAGAAGCATGGATATTGAGCGCTCCGTAAGGGGGAATCTTCAGGAGGACTTCCGGAAGAATGGCGCCGAAAGCCACCACAACGATGACATCGGGCTTAAGACTGCGGATCTTTTCCAGGATCGCCCCGCTTCGAATGGATTCGGGTTGCAGTACCGGATACCCCTTATTTTCAGCAACAATCTTAACCGGCGAGGGCGCAGGATGTCGCTTGCGCCCCTTGGGCCTGTCCGGCCGGGTCACCACGCATAAGACCGAATATCCGCCCTGATGCAGCGCTTCCAGGGAAGGAACCGCAAACTCCGGCGTCCCCATAAAGATGAGCGCAGGTTTGGCTTTCACGCTTTTTTAAGCTTCTTTCGGACCTGGCGCTTGTAAAGTTCCCGTTTCAATACGCTAATGTGGTCGATGAAAAGCGTGCCGTTGATATGATCGATTTCATGCTGAAGCACCAAGGCATGGTACCCGTCAGCCTCGAACCTCCGGGGGTTTCCCTCCGCATCCAGCCCCTCCACCAGAACCCTGGCGAATCGTTTGACATCGGCCTTGAAATCCGGGACGCTAAGGCATCCCTCGTTTTCGGACAAGAACTCTCCTTCCCCTTCCATGATTCGGGGATTGATGAGCACCTGAACACATCTCTTCCCTTCCAACGGTGCAATGTCGTACACGAGAAGCGCTTTGTCGATCCCCACCTGGATGGCGGCCAGACCCACACCCGGAGCCCGATACATGGTCTCTGTCATGTTTTCAATGAGTTGTTTAAGAGACCCGTCGATATTCACGACCGGCTTAGAGATTTTGCGCAGAAGCTTGTCGGGATAGGTGATAATTTCCAGGATGCTCATGGTGCGTTACCTGAACAGTCCATTCTTTGCGTTTTCCGGATGTTTCCCTGAATCTTGGGTACGTCGCTCCCGGACCACCTCCCAGATATTGACTCCAGTGATGGCTGTCGACACCAGGCCCACAAGAATCACCGGAAACATCTGAACGGCATGGTTTGCCAAGGTGAACCCTGCCGCTTCTTGCTTTGCCGTGCCAAAAAGAGCCATCGCAAAAATTCCCCCCGCTTCCCATAGTCCCCAAAATCCAGGGGCCGAGGGGAGCGCGATGAAAAAACAGACAATGATCATCACCGCAGTAAGCTCGACAAAGGTCAAATCGATCCCCGGGCACCCTATGGCAAGGACGGCCATGGAAACCGCCAGGAGGACCCATACGCAAAAAGAGAGTGCGAAACAGGCAAAAACCCGCCCGGGGCGGCGGACCAAGGAAAAACCCGAGGCGAGGTTTTCGATGATGCGGATCACGGGTCGGCACCCTTTTTCCCGGACCTTTTCCCGAAAGGCGGCGCCTGCAAAGAAAAAGAGAGCAGGAAAATTCAAAATGAGACGGGTAATGAACAACCGTGTCCTGGCAAAGCTTACCAGGGCGATACCAGCCACTAGGACGATTATGACTTTTACCATCTGGGCGTTGATGGCCACCAAAGTCTCACGGTTCAACCGGTATGACCCGAAAGGAATGCTCAAGTTCGGATCGATCTTCACGAAAGCCATGACAACGGCAAAAAGGGCCATCAATAAGATGATATCAAAGACGCGCTCGGCCGCTATCGTCGCCAACCCGCTCGAAAAGGGGATCCGATCCCGTTTCTGGAGCAGTGCGGGGCGGACCATTTCTCCCACCCGGCCGGGGAGGATACAGTTGATCATAAAACCCATCATCAGGGGATGGAAGGCGTGCCAAAATCCGATCCGATGGATGGATTCCAGGATGATCTGCCAACGGACGGTCCGGATGGCGAATGAAACCAGAACGAGCACCGCCGCGGGAAAAACCCAGGCATAGTTGATAGAGGAAAGGTATTCGATAAGATCATGAAATGGAACATTGCGGAAGGCAAAATACAAGGCCACGCCCGAAATTGCGATCCCCACGAAGAGGGAAATGAAAATTTTTTGTTTCATTTTTTTTAGCCGCTCTAAGCGAGAATCCCACGGGCATTTTGGATATCTTTGCGGATCTGATCGGAAAGCTCCTGAATCCCCGAAAACCGTATTTCATCTCGGATCCGTTTTACGAAATTGACCCGGATCTTCTCATCGTAAAGATGGCCGCTAAAATTGAGGATATGCACCTCTACGGTGAAAAGACAGTCGTCAAAGGTCGGGCTGTATCCTATATTGGCAACGCCCAGAAATTGCTTTCCCAAGCATTCTACGGTGACTGCATAGACGCCGGTTCTGGGGCATAGTTCATCGACAAGATGGATGTTGGCCGTGGGAAATCCCAAGAGCTTTCCGCCTCGGTTTCTCCCCTTCACTACCGTGCCACGGATCTGATAATAGCGACCCAGAAGCTTTCTGGCCTCCTCCATCTGGCCGTCCAGAACCAATTCCCGGATCTTGGTACTGCTCACCCTTCCGATCCCGTTGACCGGTATCGTGATCCAATCCGTCACCACGACTTCGAACCCGAATCGATCTCCCAGCCGGTAAAGCATTTCCACATTCCCTTCCCGGTTCTTCCCAAAGGCATAGTCTTTTCCCACCACGATCGCCTTCATCCCGATGCGTTCCAGGAGGATATTCACGATAAAATCCGTGGCTGAAATTTCAGCGAACCTGCGGGTGAACGGTATTACAATGAGCACGTCGATGCCAGATCGCCCGATCAGGTCTACCTTCTGCTCGTAAAGGGTGATCAACGGTGGGAAGCTATTACCATTGAGAACCCGGACAGGATGCGGCTCAAAGGTAATGGCCACCGAGGTCCCCCTAAGGACCTCAGCCTTGGCAATCACCAAGTGAAACAGGGCCTGATGCCCGATGTGAACGCCATCAAAATTGCCGATGGTTACAACAGCCTTGGGATAGGGTCGTTGAATCTTTTCCAGGTTGTCGATTAAATCCATAGCAAGAATCTCTTGACAATTCCTCAAAATAAATATTATCTACACATTTTCATTCGAAAAGCAATCCCTTTCCGCGCCAATTTGCGTGCCGAAGTGGCGGAACTGGTAGACGCGCTAGGTTCAGGGTCTAGTGGGCGTGCGCCTGTCGGGGTTCGAGTCCCCGCTTCGGCACCATCTTTTCTGCTCCGGGATGCCTTTAAACCGGTCCGTTCACCTTCACTTGAATCGCGAAAACATTCGGATAGCCCCTTTGATTATTCATCACGTCTTATTGATTTTTCGCCTCTCATGGGCTATCGATGATAAGTTATTGAAAATCAGACCATGGCAAACTTACCCACATGGGCTTCATGGAAGAGATCAAAAAGCCGGATAGGTGTTTTACCTGCGGGTGCACCAAATTTTGCTGGACCCTTGAAAAAGGATGGGCCTGTCTCAGGTGTGAGCCGCCGCCTCCGGGGATCCTGGGGCTTATCAAGCGCAGGCGTCACCTAGAGCCCTCGGACGAGGCGCCCGTAAACGAAGAAGACGATCCAACATTATAGATAGAAGAGGAGGGGCCGAGCCGATGGGTTGGCTTGGGAAAATCATTGGGGGAACCATTGGATTTGCACTGGGCGGACCTCTGGGTGCTGTGGCCGGGGCGGTCTTCGGCCATGCCTTCGATTCCGGCAAAGGAGAAGTCGTCCCCGAAGAGCGAGCACATCTGAGCGCTTATGAAAACACGCAGCTCACCTTTTTTGTGTCGGCTTTCTCCATGCTGGCCAAGCTGGCCAAGGCCGACGGCCGGATTTCCAAGGAAGAGGTGGACTCCATCGAAAAAATCATGCTTTACGACCTAAACCTGGACCCCCAGGGTCGGATGGCGGCCATGAACATCTTTCACACCGCCCTGAACTCTCCGGAGCCCTTTGAAACTTTTGCGT
>PCSF01000084.1:9497-11864 GCA_002771315.1 Desulfobacterales bacterium CG23_combo_of_CG06-09_8_20_14_all_52_9
GCCGTGGCCGACGGCGTTTTAGGCCAGGCCGAGGAGGCGCTGATCCGGTCCGGCTCCGCCGTCTTCGGTTTCGACGACGCTGAATTCGCCCGCCTGAAATCCCGTTACGTTCAGAATACCCAAAAGCATTACGCAGTACTGGGTTGCAGTCCCAAAGACAGCAGCGACGAAATCAAGCGACATTACCGGAAGCTTGTCTCGGAATATCATCCCGATAAAATCGCCTCTAAGGGGCTCCCCGAGGAATTTATGACCTTTGCCCATGAGAAGTTTCGCCAGATCCAGGAAGCCTACGAAGCCGTGAAAAAGGAGAGGGGGGTCATTTGATGGTCTTGCCTCGACGCTCTGAAGCAATCCTGAAGTAGGTTTCGGCGATGTTTTCCGGGGGCACCCACCGCTCATCTTCCGCCTTGGCTATAAGCTTTAAAGCGCCGCTTTCGCAGGTGGCTACACATACCCCGCAGCCGATACAGCGGTCTTCATCGATTCGGGCAACATCTTCAATAATGACGGCATCCATCGGGCAGCGAATGACGCAGGTCCCGCATGTTGTACAAATTTCACCGTTCACTGTCGCCCGGTAACCGGAGCACACCGCCAACGCAGGTTTGTCGAGTTTTTTGAGATTGTTCAGGATCTGGCAGCAGCATCCGCAGCACATGCAGATGTTGGTGGGTTTCTTGGCATTCCCCGGCTGCAACACGAGGCCCGCATCCATCCCTTGTTTGAGGATCGACAGGGCCTCTTTTTTGGAGATGGATCGCCCCAGGTGATTTTGCTCGTAGTAATGAGCGCTTCCTCCGAAGATGAGGCAAGTCTCCAGGGGGCGGCCGCACCCCTTGCCCATCATGGCGTGTTCCTTCCGGCAGATACAGGGAGCCACCACAATTTTGGATTGGCTTTCGATGATGGCCTCAGCCGCCTCGTAGGGCATGATTTTCATTTCCGCGCGGATGCTTGCGGATACCGGGATCACCCGGAGTTGTTTCGTCTTGGGTTTGATCCAGCTTTCCTGAAGCAGATAGGGAAGGTAGGCGTTGACATCCTCGATGAGACCCACATCCAGGGTGTTGACATGATACTCCCAGATTCCCACCATGAACTGGGCCGCCATATACAGCGGCTCCCCTCTTTTAAATGAGCGAAGGATCAGCCCCTTTTTTGACATGGTCTCCAGAAGCCCGGCAAATGACCCTAGATCGGCCTGTGCCCTGGCAGCGATGGTTTCCGGGCTTTCCATGTTCATCGTCAGATGGACCGCGGCCGCCGCCTCTTCCGGAGTAAAAAGCCGCTCGAGAATCCGAATCTCTAAACCCGCATCCGTGGGCGGAAATCCTCCCGGCAATGTGTTGAGATGCCCCGCCAATCGTTTGTAAACTTCATCCATGGCGCTTCCTTAAATTGATCGTTTTGTGAAGGCTTTTGTCAACGAGATGTAATTCTTCTATCATGATTCCATCAATCTTAATGGCTTCGTAAAAAGTCCATCTGCTGCGTTGCGCCGCATCCCCTGCCCGGTTGAATGCCGCTTTGCGGCCCTGCTTCGCAGAATTCAACCGGGTAAATCATTGCGGCGTACCTATAACTACGCCTCATTCCTCAGGAAAAGTCGTCACCCCGTTGAAAAACGGGGTCCAGGGGTTTCATAAGTGCTTGAGAACACTGGATTCCGGCTTTCGCCGGAATGACGGAAAGAGAGCATTTTCAATTTTTTACGAGACCATCCATCTTGATTGTATCAAAGAACAGTCCCGAAAACCGCAAGGGAGTCGTCCACCCGTTCGATGCGGGCCGTCGCCATCTTGCCGGGAGGCACCGTATCGCTTTCCAGCCAAACCGGGATGTAGGTCTCGCTGACCCCCTTCCGATACCCTTTCCCACGATCGGCCTTCTTTTCCATCACAAGATCCACCCGCCTCCTTAAAGCGGCAGTGTAAAACTGTGCCCTCTTGGAGCGCCCCAGTTCTCGGAGACGACGACACCTGGCCTTAGTCGTCCTCGCATCCACCCGGCCGTCAAAACGGGCAGCCGGAGTTCCGGGCCTTGGAGAAAAGGGAAAGACATGCAGGTATGCCAGAGGAAGCTCCTCGATGAAAGAAGCGGTCCGTTCAAATGCCGAGTCGGTTTCCCCGGGAAAGGCGACCATCACGTCTGCCCCCACGGCGGCTTCGGGCATTGCGGCAAGGATCGATCGGACGCGATCCCGATACATTTCCTGGGTATAGGGCCGTCCCATACGCTTGAGTATTTCATCGTCTCCGCTTTGGAGGGGCAAATGGAAATGAGGGCAGATTCGGGTGCGCATCTGTTGGGATTCAGCAGCAAAGTCGATGACGGCATTGGTCAGCTCGTTGGGTTCAATGGAAC
>PCSF01000084.1:11874-13216 GCA_002771315.1 Desulfobacterales bacterium CG23_combo_of_CG06-09_8_20_14_all_52_9
CCGCTCAACGGCCTGGCACGCCTCGATTTGTCGGAGAAGATCGAGGAGGCTGAAAGGTTTTTCTAAGTCACGCCCATAGCCTCCCAGATGAATCCCGGTTAAAACCACTTCCGGATACCCGGCCGCTTTCAGGCGCATCAAATGCTTTAGGACCACTTCCGGAAGCATGCTACGGCGGCGGCCCCTGGCGTAAGGGATGATGCAGTAAGTGCAAAACGCGTTGCATCCGTCCTGGATCTTCAAATAGGGGCGCGCCCTTCCGCTAAAAAGGGCCTTTTCGGAAAAATGTACTGCCGGCGGCTTCAGCGCGGGGAGGTTTTGTATTTGAAAGGCGTTCGGGGTGTTCTCGATCATGGCAGATACCACATCCGGGATCCGTTCCTTTTCCGATTGGGGTATTACGGCATCAACACCCTGAATAGCCGCCATGTCATCAAAAGCAACCTGGGCATTGCATCCGGTAACTATGATCCGTGCGTCGGGATGGGAGCGGATCATCTTTCTTACAGCCTGCCGGGATTGCATGGCTGCCCTGGATGTCACCGCGCAGGTATTGATGATGCACAGATCCGCATCATCTTTCGGACCCGACGGCACAAGCCCTAAAACCTCAAGGTCTTCCACCAAGGCTTCCGATTCGAACTGGTTGACCCGGCATCCCAGGGTGACTATAGCAAAAGTCTTCATGCGGGGTATCTTTCGTGGAACCTGGTTTCATCGATCCACCCCCCCCCAAGCACCTCTTTGTCTCGGTAGAAAACCGCTCCTTGTCCCGGAGTGACGGCCTTCTGGGGCGTTTCAAAGCGCACCCAGGCCGTGTCGTTCCCGGTGATACGAATGGTGGAAGCCGCTGCCTGGTGCCGGTAGCGGATCCGTGTGCTTGCCTGAAACTCGCCGGAAGGAATGTCCCCGATCCAGCGAATTTCCTCCACGGCGCAGGAGGCCGAAAACGTCTCCGCCTTGTTTCCCACGATGAGACGCCCCGTGCTTCCTTCCAGGGCCAAGACATAATAGGGTTCCTTTGCCGGACAGTTGATCCTGCGACGCTGCCCTACCGTGAAAAGGTGGAGCCCCTGGTGCCTTCCAAGGACATTTCCCTTCCGATCCTCGATTCTGCCCGTTTTGGGCGAAAAGCCGGGAAGGGAAGCCAAAAACTCTCCATAAGAGGATCCCTGGATGAAGCAGACATCCTGGCTTTCACTGTCGATAACCGGTACAAGCCCTCTTCTCTGTGCCAATTGCCGGACTCGTCGCTTGGTGAAATCTCCTAAAGGGAAGAATGCCTTGGAGAGCTGCTTTTGCGTTAGACGGGAAAGAAAATAAGACTGGTCTTTTCCGGCAT
>PCSF01000128.1 GCA_002771315.1 Desulfobacterales bacterium CG23_combo_of_CG06-09_8_20_14_all_52_9
TGAGGGGTCTGCACATCAGGGCCTTTCCCGGTTCCGGGCAGGCTGTTGTGGCATAGGGAGTCTTGTTGAAAATGGTCTGGGCTTCGAACATGCCGTAGAAGTCTCCTACGCCTGCATGATCCCGGCCGATGATCATCCGGGAGCACCCGTAATTCTGCCGGAATGTGGCATGCAACAGCGCTTCCCTGGGCCCGGCATATCGCATATCCAGGGGGTATCCGCCCTGGAGCACCTTGTCTTCGACAAAATAGTTTTTTACCAGCGCATCGATGCATTTAACCCGGACTTCGGCGGGGATGTCTCCGCGCTTCAGGTTTCCGACCAGCGAATGAATGAATACACCGTCGCATACCTCCACGGCGATCTTGCACAAATATTCATGGCTGCGGTGCATGGGGTTTCGAAGCTGAAGAGCGGCAATCTCACTCCACCCTCTTTGCTCGAAGATCTTCCGAGATTCGGAGGGTCGCATGTAAATACCGGCGTATTTGGTGGGATATTCCGCTTCGCTGAGCACCTTCACCGGTCCGGCGAGATTATACTCTTTTTGCTTCATCACCATCTGAACGCCGGGATGATCTTTCTCGGCGATTTTCCAGAATTCTTGCGCCGTTTTAGTACCCTCGCCCATGAAGATCTTTTCGCATTCATACCGTTTGTCGGCTTCGGTCATCGCATACTTTTCGGCAACCTTCATGGTGGCCATGATCTCCTTGCGTTCGGGATCATTCAGGGCAATCTCTTGCCCGACTTTAATGGCGTCCACATCCGCCTTGGAAACGTCCAGGGTGACCGGAACCGGCCAGAAGGTACCATCGCTCAACAGGAACTTGTCACAAACGCTCTTCCAGTCGGCTTTGGTCATAAATCCGGTCAGGGGGCTGAATCCCCCGATCCCAATCATGATAAGGTCCCCCTTGACCCGTGGAGAAACCTGAACCTGTTTGAGCCCTTTGGCCTTTTCCTTTTCCGCCTTCAGCGCCGCCCCTTCGAGCAAGCAGATGGTGAGCCCCTTGCCGCCATGTGGTGGGATAAGTTTTGACATAAATTTTCTTCTCCTTTCAATGATGTTATTCTCCTGATCTGTTTGCACAGATTGAGCCTTGATAAGGTTTAAGCGAAAAATTATATTTTATAAAAGAATCTTTGTCAAGAATTATTCATTTTAAGGTTATTCCGGCATATTCACCTGCGTAAACAGAAAATGAGAGGTCGGCCGCCTTTTTGAAAGAAAAAACCGCATCATCGGCAGTGACCGTGTCAGGAACCGTACCTGCTCCCTGTTGAACGCTGCCATGCACCCTTAAGCAGGCCGCTGTCTTTTTTCGCCGTTATTTCTTTCTTGGATGGGCGACCTGGGCGTCCCATGCAAGTTTAGAATTAGAACCCGAAATCGCCTTAGCGTTCAAATATCCTGCGGAGATTCCAGTTGTCGGGCATATTCCGCTTCCAGGATCTCTTTTTCAAGACACAGTCTTTCCAGGTCTCCGAATTGCCGGTCGACCTCCCGGCGGCAGTGATTGGTTTCGATGGAGAGTTCGGCAATTCGCTTTCCATCTTTTTCCTGCGAGGCGCATATCAGATCGGCCTGCATCTTCTTCACTTTCGATTCGAGATCCTCGATCCGCTTTTCCGTTTCGGCAATCGCCCTCAAGAGGGGTTTGAGGCCTTGGGAACGCTCAGTGATGATCCTGGATCTTTCTTTTCGGAGCGCTTTTTTATCCCTTCGTTCTGCGGCGGCATCGTAGGCATTGGGGGCATCGGGACGGAAAGCCGAAGGTTTTTCCTCTGTCTGGTCTTCCCATCCGCCTGCCTCCAGGAATTCCTGATAACCGTCTTCGAAGAGGATCACCTGATCTTTTTTAAAAACGATGAGCCGGTTAGCCAATGCATGCAGGTACATTTTTCATTGTGCGTCACCAAAATCACCGCTCCATCGAACGCGTCGATGGCGGCCAGGAGGGCGTCGGCGGATTCCATATCCAGATGATTAGTGGGCTCATCCAAAAGGAGCAGGTTTACCGGCAAGGCTATGACTTTACCCAGAATCACCCGAGCCTTTTCACCGCCGGACAGCACCGCAATTTTTTTCAAGGCGTCGTCGCCCTCAAAGAGCATGGCCCCGCAAATGTTTCGGGCCTTCTGGTAATCTCCATCGCCGAGACTTAACTGGACTTCCTGGGCCACTGTAAAAGAATCCTGCAGGCTATGCACATTCGTCTGTTCATAGAAACCGACAGCAGCATCCGGATGATACGTGACATCCCCGGACTGCGGTACCAATTTTCCGGCTAAAAGCTTCAACAGTGTAGTCTTGCCCTTCCCGTTAGGACCCACGACACAAATCCGGTCCGCAGAATGAACAGAAAAATCCAGGTCATGGAACAATGGGTTCTGACCCGGGTACGCAAAGGACAGCTCGTTGACGCTCAGCAGTTGCTTACTCCGGAAAGACCGGTAATTGAAGCTAAACTCCAGATCGCGAATCTTTTCCAACTTCTCTGTTTTTTGCTTTTTGGATAGGGTCTTGATTCGGCTTTGAACCAGGCCGGCCAACCGGGCCTTGGCCCGAAAACGGGTGATGAATTGCTCGACCTCTTGTCTTTTCCGCTCATCTTTGATGCGCGTCTTTTCATGGATCTCTTCTTCCTGGGCGATCTGGGCGTAATATTTTCCCGTGTTCCCGGCGATCTTTCTCACTTTTTTCCGATGAATTCCCATGGTGTGGGTCACGACGCCATCCATAAACCCACGATCGTGAGTAATCAGGATCAGCTCCCGCGGCCAATCCGACAAAAAACGCTGAACCCATCGGATGGAAGTGATGTCCAGATAATTGGTGGGCTCGTCCAAAAGGAGCAGATCCGGTTCCGATACCAGCGTTTTCGCCAGGTTCAGTCGCACCTGGAACCCCCCGGATAGAATCTCCGGTCGGCTTTGCATCTGTCGGTCGGAAAAGCCCAGGCCGGCCAGGATCTTTTCCACTTTCCAGCGGTGATCCTTTTCATTTGCCGGAAGCCCCCGCATCCCCTCCGCAAGCGTCGTATCTTCCACAAATTCAAGCTGCTGAGCCACATGACCGAACCGGTAGTTTTTGGGGATGGAAAGAACTCCCCCGTCGTAGTCCTCCTGACCGAGGATGATCCGAAAAAGAGTGGTCTTCCCGTGCCCGTTTCGACCCACCAGCCCCACCCGCTCTTTGGGGTTGATCTTGAAGCTGATGCGATCGAACAGGATCCAGGATCCGTAGCTTTTCGTCAGATGTTCCGCTGCGATCATATCCTTTCCTCCGGATAACCCGTAAAAGCTACGCAGCGAAAATTGATGAAACCGTAAAAACTCAAAATTAGGATGGCAAAGTAAAAAGCTTCAGATGCAAGGCGCGCAAATCCTGAGGAATGAGGCGTACATATAGGTACGCCGCAATGATTTACCCGGTTGAATCCTGCAAAGCAGAGCCGCAAAGCGGCATTCAACCGGGCAAGGATGCA
>PCSF01000220.1:0-1231 GCA_002771315.1 Desulfobacterales bacterium CG23_combo_of_CG06-09_8_20_14_all_52_9
ATCGTCTCACAATTTTTTTTGTCGCCGGGTCAAAGATAAACACGCTCTTTTTTCCCAAAATCGATTCCGAGGGGACGCGAAGGGTGTCTGCGTGAACTTCCAGTATGATATCGATGTCTGCGCTGTATCCGGCCAAAAGGCGGATAACATTTTCCGGTGGAGCGAAGCGAACTTCCACGTCCACCGTCCGGGCCTGCCGTTCCCGATCCAGGACATAAGCATCGATTCGTTCCACTTTTCCCATGATGCGACGCTCTCGGAAGGCATCGAGGCTGACCCTTGCCGTCATACCTACGGATACCTGGGGAGCGTCCACCTCATCGATGGGAGCTACCACATAGAAACAGGAGGTGTCGATGATATCAACAGCCGGAGGGGTCGGAATGCCGATGGGCGACGGTGTGACGTATTCGTTAAGCTCTCCGTTGATTTCTGCGATAACGCCGTCAAAAGGGGCGAAAAGGCGGGTGCGTTCCAAAGTCGCCAGGATCGCAGCAGTTCGCGCCTGACTGATGGAGATAGCCGCTTCGGCTGCCGTACATTCCGCTTGCAGGGCCTTGGCTTCGGTGACGGCCCGATCCGCACGCTCCTCGGAGGCCGCCCCGCTTTTTCTGAGACTTAAAAGCCGTTCTGCATCCCGCTGGGCCACTTCCGCCCTCAGGCAAACCGCCTTCTTTTTCGCCAAGGCCGCCCCGGATTCCCGTTCGGCCAAAGTCAGCTCTGCGGTGAGATCTTTGTTCCACAGCTCCAGGAGAAGCTGGCCCTTTTTTGCCCAATCCCCCTCACGAACATTCAGTTTCACGATTTGTCCGCCGATTCCCGGCGAAAGCTTCGCCCGGCGGCAGGCTTTGACTGTCCCGGCACGGGTATTGGAAACCGTTTTTTCCACCAAACCCTGCTCGACCGGATGAACAACGATTTCAATCGGTTTGGAGCGGGTGGCATGCCATAGGTATCCCCCGATCCCAAAGATGAGTAAAAACCCCAGTACCCACCGTGCGATTTTCGATTTCATGTAAAAACCTCGCGTCCTGTTTCCCTTTTTCCATACCCCAGGGCTCAAGCCGGGTCAATTCCGATCTCGCCTCACCCCGATACCTGCTGCGATATACAGTCTGCAAGTGATTCATATCAATAAAGAAAATGGATTTTACCCAAACGTCAGAGTTTGATGGTCTCGTAAAAAGTCGAAAATCAGATGGCAAAGTAAAAAGTTCAAGTTCAAGGCGTC
>PCSF01000220.1:1316-4814 GCA_002771315.1 Desulfobacterales bacterium CG23_combo_of_CG06-09_8_20_14_all_52_9
GCAGTTTCAATGGTGCCTCGGGGGAAAAGAGAAGGGTGAAGGCCGTTCCGCCGGATTTTTGGCATTGAACGTCGGCATTGATATATGATGGCAGATCGAAATCCGGCCCGGGCACTGATCTCGATCCATAGGAATGAAGGGGCAACGGGCACTTTTAAAAGAAACGTCAAAGCCCAGGCGTTCAGAAAACAATTTGATCCGTAAAAGGTCCGAACCGGTTCCGCCGGCTCCGAAATCATAGGGATTCTTCGATGAATAAATCGTGGTATCGGTCATGTGAATAAAACCTTGAAATATCAGCTTTTGGTTCTGGGGGGATATCCCGATGCCGGAATCGCGAATCTCCACCCGGATTGCATCCTGCTTGCGACCCGCCGATATTTCGATACAACCTTCATCGGGCATGTTTTCCACGGCGTTTCTCAGGATCCCCTCCAGCACCTTGGACAACACCTTCCGATCCACTCGGACGCGAAGATTTTCTTCTATTGTGCTTCTGAATTTCAGGTTTCTGTTATGGCTTTGGGCCTGAACACGTTTAAAAACTTCGGTTATAACGCTCCCCAGATCCAGGTCTTCCATGATCATCGGATCGATGGCATAGATGGCCTGTATCTTCTGCAGCACCGCCTCGAGACTTCGACGCAGCGTACCGCCGTTTTCTTCCATCGACTCTTCTACCAGAAAGGCGGCATCTTCGATGATTTTGGTAAGGGTATCCTTTTCCAGCACCACTTTTCGATTCAAAATATCATCGATCTTCTCCTGAAGATTCAAGAGCCGCTCGATGCTTCGTTTCCCCCGTTTCAGGATGGACTCATAACCTTCGACATGGCTTTTATGGAGTTTCTTTCCCATCTGGTGCAATGCCGCGCTGATGACTGCAAGAGAGGTCTTGAGTTCATGGGACAGGTGGTTGATGACCCTCTCCAGGGCTTTCTCCATGAGTTTTAAATCCTCATAGAGTTTAGCGTTTTCCAGAGCAATGACCACATAATGGGAAATCGATGTTAAAAGCTCCAAATCCGCATAAGAAAAATCGCCGTCTTTTTTATTCAGCGCCTGGAGGGCTCCGATGCGGTGATTGCTGCGGTTGACCAGCGGGATACAAAGGATATTTCGGGTGTGAAATCCGGATTTACGGTCGATGTCGGGGTAGAAGCGGGGATCGGCGTATGCGTCATTGATCAGGGCAGCTTTGCCTTCTCGAAAGACCCATCCCGCCACCCCTTTATCGGCCGGAATCCGGATCAGTTCCTTTTCCATTCCGGAGGCGACCAGGGACCACAGGGTATTACTCTGCTCATCAAAGAGAAACACCGTACCCCGCTGGGTATCCATGACCTCATTGGTTTCGTTGATAATCACCTCGAATAGGGTCTCGAGGTTCATCTCCGAGGTGAGCACCTGTCCCACTTGATAAAGCTGGTGGTAACGCTTCAACTGATCCAGGAGGATCCGGTCCTCCCTGCGTCGACCCAGCCTCATGCGATGCTCCGGATTAGACATCAGGCCGTTTTTCATAGCCATTACCCATCAGGTGAACAGACACAGCTTGGCATCCTTGGCGTATTTCATGAAGTCCTGGGCCGACCAGATCAGGGCGCCGTCGATGAGGTCTTCTTCCTTAAGCTCCATCATGTCCACGCTCATCCGGCAGGCGATCAACTCGACTCCCTCGATCTGTGCCATTTCTTGAAGTTCGGCGAGGCTTGGAATGTTGGCCTTGTCGATCTTGCTTTTCATCATCGCCGTGGCGATGCTGGCCATCCCCGGAATAGCCCCGAGAATGCCGGGTGGAATGAACTTGGCACGTTCAAATCCGCCTCTAAGGAGCAAGCGCAACCCCATGAAAGTGTAAAAGACCTTTGCCTCCATTCCCAGCCGGGCGGCATTGATACCCAAAATCAGGCTGGGGTATGCACCGTCGATAGTGTCCCTCGAACAAATAAAAGCAGCTTGTTCCCTGGTTTGATTCATGGCAAGCCTCCTTGGCAAGTGGTTTATGACTCTTCTTGAACCGGATCGATATTTTCAGAAAGATTGGATTTACCGCGCCCTTGGAAAAGGAAAAATATCCCGCGTTTTCTCCCGGAGATGGGATGAATTATTGTCTTTATCCGGGAAATATAACATAACGCATCGGCTATACAGAAGCGAGGGGCTCTTTCTGAGGGATGGAGGCGGCATCCGGATTTGAACCGGAGTATAGCGGTTTTGCAGACCGCTGCCTTACCACTTGGCTATGCCGCCTCAAAAAAAATGGAGCGGGAAACGGGATTTGAACCCGCGACTTCGACCTTGGCAAGGTCGCACTCTACCACTGAGTTATTCCCGCTCTTTTTCGGATTAAGTAATCAATCCGGCACCCTTTGTCAACCCCATTTTCTTCATCCCCTGAGCAATTTTCGAAATCTTATAAAATAGTCCGCTCCCGACCAGATGGTGAAAAATAGGGCCAGCCATAGAAAGACCGTTCCGATGGCGTGAAAACGGATGCCTAAATATGGAAAATGTAAAAGAAGGGGAATGATGGCAGCAATCTGGAATCCGGTTTTATACTTTCCCAGCATGGAAGCGGAAAGGTCCTCCCCTTTTTCCGCAATGACGTTGCGCAATCCCGTCACCGCCAGTTCCCTGCCGATGATCGCACACACCACCCAGGCGGGAACCCATCCATGGTAGGTGAGCATGATGAAACTCGACGACATCAGGAGCTTATCCGCCACCGGATCCATGACCTTCCCCAAGTTCGAAACCATGCCGTAGCGCCGTGCCCAGTATCCGTCCAGCCAGTCCGTGATGGCCGCAATACTGAAAAGAATTGCTGCTATAAGCGTCGTCATCTTCCCCGGAAAATGTAACAGAATGATAATCCCGGGAATCGCGATGATGCGCAAAAGGGTCAGCCGATTCGGCGGGCTTAATATACCGGATTTATCCGCCAATGCCGTTTCTTTTCTTGTTGATGCGTTCATCAAACTTCAATGCCGCCGCCGATTCTCCAGAAACGTATCTTTGCATCTGGAACTGCAAAAATAATACTCCTTGCCGTCTGCAACCAGCCGGATCCCTTCATTCTTGGGAATGTAGACTTCGCAGACCGGATCTTTGACCATCAAATCATCGATTTCCCGATTTTCACGACCTGAATATTTTCGGTTTGTTATGGTGCCATGGCCCATCCAGTGACGAAGGAACCGATATCCCAGGTATACGGCAGCGATCAGAACCAGAATTTTCATGGATAAAGCTTCACCCGCTGGGACCCTTCAGGCAAGGCATCCAACAAGGACCGCATGCTTTTTTTGAATATCGGATGTACGATGTTCGGGTCAATATCACACATGGGTTGCAGTACAAATCGCCTTTCATGCATCCGCGGGTGCGGGATGATGAGATCATCGTCCTTTCCCACGTAATTTCCATAAATCAAAATATCCAGATCCAGGATCCGGGGCCCGAACCTTATCGGGTCTGATGTTCTGCCTGCGCAAT
>PCSF01000036.1:0-17086 GCA_002771315.1 Desulfobacterales bacterium CG23_combo_of_CG06-09_8_20_14_all_52_9
CGATCTTGACGATACTTTCAAGCCGGTGCTGCCGATCCCCCGGATTGATCCGCTCCGGCGAATACCCCACCGTGAAGTCGCGGCCCATCAAAAGGCCGGATGCCTTTTCCAAAATCGGGATGCAAACCTCTTCGGTTGCCCCTGGATAGACCGTCGATTCGTACACCACGCAGCTTCCCTTGCTCAAGTGTCTTCCCACCGTTTGCGATGCGCTTTTCAGGGGGTTGAGATCCGGTATCCGGTATTGATCGATGGGGGTAGGCACCGCCACGATGAGGAATCGACATGAATCGAGATCCTCTGGATTGCTGGTGTACTGCACCTTCACTTGAGCCAACTCCTCCCGAGAAACCTCTAGGGTTTTATCCAAGCCGGTTTGAAGCTCGGCGATGCGCTCGACCTTCAAATCGTATCCCACCACATCGAAATGACGCGACATCGCCACGGCAAGCGGCAATCCCACATAGCCCAATCCGACTATGGCAAGACGGTCCTTGCGATGGATCAAAGACTCATAAGTGACCAACAAACACCTCCGTCAATTCGATTGAGTATTCCTATTTAAAGCCGTCGGCTTGCCGCGCCACGGTTTCCTTTGATCCCGACGACTCCCATCCAACGACGATCCATGCCCAAAGGCGGGTTTGGAGTGTGCCCGGACCTTGGACAGCCGAATCGGCTCCTTCAAGCGCCGGATCTCCCGGGGCGTCAGGTGGCGCCATTTCCCCTCGGGAAGCCTTCCCAGGCCGATGCCGGCAAACCGGATCCGTTTGAGATTTTTAACTCGGTTTCCCAGTTTCTCGACCATTCGCCGGATCTGCCGATTTTTCCCTTCCTTGATCACGATGCGAAAGCATGAAGACGAAATCCGTTTGACACGTGCCGGCCGGGTAATCTCCCCCATCAGAGGCATACCGGATTCCATCCTGGAAAGCGCTTCGTTATCCACATCCAAAGCCGTGGTCACTTCGTATTCTTTTTCATGATCAAAAGACGGATGTAATAATCGATGGTGAAGGCTCCCGTCGTTGGTTAAAATCAGGAGTCCCGTGGAATCCTTGTCGAGACGCCCCACCGGAAAAAGACGTGTTTCAAGTTCCACCAGGTCAAGGACGATCCTTTCCCCCCGCTGACTGCAACTGCTGACCACCCCTTTGGGTTTGTTTAACGCGATATACACCCGGGAAACTACAATATCCACAGGTTTTCCGTCCACCTTCACCCGGTCTTTTGACGGATCCACCGGGATACCCATCACCGTAACTGTCTTTCCATTGACCGCCACCCGACCGGCTCGGATCAGGGCCTCTCCTGTCCGCCTGGAGCATACCCCGGCTTTGGATAAAAACTTCTGGAGGCGCATCAAGGGCATTTTGAATTTTTCTCTTTGAAATTAAATAATCAAGAAGATTCCGGGGCGATGGCAGACTAACTCCGGTAATGAGCGTTGATCTTCACGTAGTCGATCGAAAAATCGCAAGTCAACATGGAGGCGGTGCCGGATCCGGCCCCCAGCTTGATCTTCAGGCAAAATTCCGGCCTTTTCAAAATCCGCGTCGCCTCGGCCTCGGCAGCCTTTCCGCATCCGGCGCCGCCTTGCACCAAAAGGACATCATCAAAAGAAACATCGATCGATTCTGGCTCTATCGGTACTCCGGACCTTCCGGCAGCAGCCAGGATCCGGCCCCAGTTGGCATCTTCTCCGAACAGGGCGGTTTTGACCAGACTCGATGTGGCAACCGTTTCCGCAACCCGGCATGCCGCTTCAGGTGACGATGCGCCCTCTACCACGATTTCCACCAGTTTCGTGGCTCCTTCCCCGTTTTTGACAATGGCCCGGGCAAGGGCCATCAGGACATCCTCTAAAATACGACCAAAAGCGTTAAGGGATGCCGGGTCGGTGACGACGGCACCGGATGCGCCGTTGGCGAAAAGCAAGACCGTGTCATTGGTGCTCATATCGCCGTCGATGCTGATCCGATTCAAAGACCCTGCCACCGAATTCGCCAGCGCCCTGTTTAAATGATCCGGTGTGGCCTGCAAGTCGGTACACACAAAGCACAGCAGCGTAGCCATGTGCGGGTGGATCATCCCGGCCCCCTTTGCAATCCCTGTGACCGTGTATTCAGCCCCCTCCAGCATGCCTTTTCTGGAGACCACTTTCGGTACCGTATCCGTGGTGAGAATCGCTTCGGCGAAATCCATAAAGCCATCGGGTTTTAATCCCTTGACCAGTTCCGGTATCGCCGCTTCAATCTTTTGAATCGGGAGCGGTTCTCCGATGACACCCGTGGAAGCCACCAGGACCTGTTCCTCATCAACCCCTAAAATTAAAGCGGCAAAACGGGCCATCGCCTCGGCGTCTTCGAGCCCCTTTTTACCGGTACAGCAATTGGCATTTCCACTGTTGACGATAATAGAACGGCATCGTCCGGACCGGATCCGCAGCCGATCCAATAAAACCGGTGCGGCTTGTATCCTGTTGGTGGTGAACATCCCGGCGACATGGGCGGGCACGTCGGTGTACAGCAGACCGAGGTCCTTTTTCCCGAAACCTTTGATTCCGGCACATATACCCGATGCGCGAAACCCTTTGGGCAGCATCTGTTCCATATTCTTCCCTTTTTTGATATACTTTATCAAAAAAGCCGTTATTGTCAAATATACCCTGTTATTGCAACTGCGGGGTATAGTCAGGCTCAAAGGGCAACTCGCTCGAATCACTAAAACCTAAATTGAGCGATTTTCGAGTTTGCCGCAGATGCAAGGCGTCCGGAAGCGAAGGCGTATATATCATACGTCGAGCTTTCGGCAACGCAGCAGATGCGGTAAAATTGGAAATCCCGAAGGGTTTCCAATTTGGCATATGTTTTTTTGTAAGGCACCCATTGGGTAAACGATTGAAACCGGTCAAATCTTTTCTAACACAAGAATATTTATACATAATTATTTTTTTGCCAAATTGGAAACGCTTAATTTAGGTAAAAAGAAGCTTGATTTCAAACCATAAATCGCTCAGGATGAAGCGACGGTTAAAACGATCGAAACGCGTGCGAGGAAAAGAAAATGGAGAATCCCGGAGCAAAATGTCCTTCATGCGATAAGGAAATGCTGCTCCAGAAAACGTGACGGCGGGTGTTTTTTCTTTGCAGGTCCTGCAATCGGGTTTATCCCATCGATATGTTTATCCATTCCTTGGACGATGCCCTGGAATCTGATCTAGGCGACATCCGGTGCGACCGTCTCTAGCGCTGGGCGTTACAGGCCCTTTCTTTATAAGCAACCTGAGGCATTAACCCAATCAATTGTTCATCGAAGATGCTGAACTTCAAGCTTTTCATCGAGTATGACGGCACGGCTTACCATGGATGGCAACGACAAAAAGCGTGCCCTACCATCCAGGGCGAGATCGAAAAAGTCGTTCGGAAAATGGCCGGCAAGGCGGTCACCGTCATCGGCTCCGGAAGAACCGACGCCGGTGTTCATGCACTGGGCCAGGTAGCTCATTTTCATTGCGAAACGCGCCTTTCTCCGAAATCCTTTCTCTCCGGGCTCAACAGCCTGCTCCCCAAAGACATCGTTATCCATCGGATCGTCAAGACCAAAAGGGACTTCCACGCCCGTTACAACGCCAGAACCAAGACCTATCAATATCGCATCCTGAACCGACCGATTCCTAAAGCTGTCGGTCGCTTTTATGCCTGGCATGTTCGAAAGCCCCTGGATCTTTCCGCCATGCGTTCGGCCGCCGGATATCTTACGGGAACCCATGATTTCAAATCCTTTGAAGGCGCTGGAAGCCCCCGCTCGCATACCCTGCGGACGGTGACAAAAGCAGCGCTGTCCAAATCAGCCGGCGGAATCATCCTGTTTGAGATCCAGGCCGACGGGTTTCTCAAAGCCATGGTCCGAAACATCGTGGGAACCCTGGTCTATGTGGGCCTCGGGAAAATTTCCCCGGAAGAAATGGAAGAGATCCTCCGTTCGAAGGACCGCCGGAAGGCCGGCCCCACCGCTCCTTCCTGTGGCTTGTTCCTGAAGAAAGTTATTTACTGAGCACCGACCGGCTTTTCATTTCCTGAATGCGTTCATTATAAAACGCGATGACATCCCGCCGGCTCAACATGCCGATCAACTTGTGGGGATCATCTTCTTCCACCACCGGCAGGCTGTCGATATTCTTTTGGGTGAACTTTTGAAGGACGGAATTCAGATCATCTGAGACGGTTGTCGTGATGATGTCTGAAGTACCGATATCTCGCATCACCACCAAATCCTCGATCTCCTGGGAGAATAAAACACTCCGTATATCGTTGCTGGAAAATATTCCAATGAATCGCTCTCTATGATCCATCACCGGGAAATAATGCTGTTGGGTGGTTGAAAAAAAGCCTTTGAATTCGGAAAATGGCATGCTTTCCGGGAGCACCTGAACCTTCTTGACCCGTTTTATAAGATCCTTGACTCGGAATTCTTGTAGGATATCGACAAAAAAGTCCCCCTTGTGCGCGGGCGAGTCGATGCGGCTCTTGACCTGTTTTTCATAAATGGTCCAGCGTTTAGAGACCAGGTAGGCGACCGAGCAAACCAGCAGACTGGGTAGAAGAAGATGGTATGAGTTGGTCATTTCACTGACCATGATGATTGTGGAAATGGGGGTATTGGAAACCGAAGTGAAGAAACCGGCCATTCCCACCACCACGAACGCCCCGGGTTCCATAACGACGCCCGGCATGATCCCATGGAATAGTCTCCCCACGGCACCCCCCATCGCCCCGCCGATGACAATGGAAGGCCCGAAGACTCCGCCGCTTCCTCCGGATCCGATGGAAAAAGACGTGGTGAAGATCTTCCCGATTGCCAATGCCAGAAGAAACAACAACGGCAATTCATTGTTGAGTGCCTGCTGAGCGAACCCATATCCGAAGGACAGGGTCTGGGGAAGGAAATAACCGATGACGCCTGTACAAAGACCCCCGATGGCTGGTTTAAAGTGTTTGGGAATGCGAAGCTTTTTAAAAGATCGGGTGATGCCGTAAAATGATTTGACATACAATGCACCCGTGGCCGATAAAACAAAAGCGAGCACCAAATAGGGACCGAGTTCCAGGGGATTTTGAAACGTGAAATAGGGGGACTCAAAGAGCGTTCCCCATCCAAAAACCAGGCAGAAGAGGCAATACGCGACAACGGATGCGATACCCGATGGAATGATCACCTCGTATTCGAATTCCGGATCCCGGTAAAGCACTTCAGCGGCGAAAAGTGCACCCGCAAGGGGGGCCCTGAAAATACTCCCAACGCCGGCGCCGATCCCGGCGGCCATCATGATTCGGCGCTCCCGCTCTGAAAGTTTTAAAATCGTGCCTAAAAAAGAGCCGAAGCCGGCGCCGATTTGGGCGATGGGGCCTTCCCTTCCGCCGGATCCGCCGCTGGTCAGCGTGATGGCCGATGCAATGGTTTTGATGATGGGAACGCGTCCCCGGATGAATCCGGCCTTATTATGGTATGCGTCTATGGCGGCATCGGTCCCATGCCCCTCCGCTTCAGGAGCAAAGGTATAAACCAGGATTCCGCTCAGGATTCCTCCAAGAGCCGGCACCAGCAATAAGATGTATCGGTTGAAAAAACTGTTGGTGGGCAAAAAGAGAGAATGTTCCCCTGCAGGAGACGGCGGCCGATACCCGGCCATTAAATCCAGGAAAACGTGGGTGCCGATCTGGCAGAGAAAGTAAAAGGCGATAGCACCCAGGCCCGCGATGATCCCGATCAGGACGTAGTACACTGTCCACTTCCCGGCTCGGGTGATGTCGAGGGATAGCACTTTACTGAGGTTGAGTTTCAATGCGTTTTTCTGTCTTTCAAAACCGCCGCCAGGTCTATCCCGAAGTCAGATCCCGGATGCCGGAAAGAATCAGATCGAAAAGACCGGGAATTTCGTTTTCCTCCAGGCAGGAAAAGGCCACCCGAAGATCCGTATTGCCGATGGAGATCAGGCCGACACCATATTTCTCCAAAAGGTGAATCCGAAGCTTCTCCGCATCCATGGATTTGAGCCGAAGGCACATGAAGTATCCGGAATTGAAAGGATAAACATCCCAGGCCTCTTGATACCGTTCGGCCTTGAGTACCTCCCGCACACGTTGAGCCCTTTGTTTCAGGATTTCAAACTTTTCATTTTTTTCCCGGGCATATCGTTCATCGGCCATGGATTTCAAGATGAGGGTTTGGCTCAAGTGGGATGCGTTGGAAATCGTTCCCCGGACGCAGCCCGCGGTTTTTTTCTCCAGTGCCTCGTACACCCGATCGATCTTCCCATCGGCCCAGCATCCGTAAGTAATAAAACCGACACGAAGCCCCCAAACGAAATTTTCCTTGGTGGCGCCGTCGAGTTTCACCGCCAAGAGTCTGGGATGACTTTGGGAAAGTTTCGCAAAAAGGGATTCCTTAAGCACGGCATTATCATAGAACAGGCCGAAATACGCATCGTCGAAAGCCGCGATGACCCGTGTCCCCTCCCGGGCCAAGCGTGTCAGGATATCGACTATCGCCTCTCCTTCCGCCCGGGTAGGGGAATAGCCCGTTGGGTTGTTCGGAAAGTTGAGGATTGTGATCACTTTTCCGGATTTCGCCTCCTGTCGGAGCGCCTCTTCAAAGGCTTTTAGGTTGAATCCCCCTCGCTCGGAAAAAAAAGGAAATTGGACGATTCTCGCCCCTTTTTTGACATTCAGGATCATGGTGTAGTTACCCCATATCTTGTCCGGCAAAACCACAGCATCCTCCGGATCCACCCACAAGTCCGCAAATGTACTGACGGCATGAGTTACACCACAGGTCACGACGGGAAGGCTGATCCTTTTGCCGGCAAGGGACGGGTTTTTTGAAAAAAGTTCCGCCTGCCATGCTTTTCTCAGTGCAGGAATTCCAAAGGAAGGCGCATAGGTCAGGGATTCCTCGGGAGAAATGTCCTTCATCCGATCCATGAGGGATTTAAAATGCATGGTCTTATGATCTTCCATGGCGATTCCGATGGTGGCGTTGGTCTTAAAAGCCTTTTCCTTGGCCTCAGCGCTCTGAGTTAAAATCCCCTTGGGAAAGAAAAGACGCTTCCCCATATCGGACAACATCTCGAAAAGATGAGGGCTTCCTTGTGATAAAATTTCGTTGAGCTCATGGGCTAAGGGGTTCATCGATTCTCTCCTGGCTATGTTTTTACAGTTTTCGGGCTCAATAAGGTATCCTGATTTATCTCGGCAGTCTTATAGTTTGATAAGAGAGAAAGTCAAGGAAAAACGGGAGGTAAGACGTAAGAAAAAACCCCGCCTGAAAACCAGGCGGGGTTTACCTTAAGATCGTAAAAAGGCTATTTTGCTGCGCGTTTGGATGCTTTGAGCGGATTCACCTTGATCTTGGACTCCGGCGCGACAGCCTTCACCACGTGGCTGGCCAGGTTGCAATTTCCGGTTTTCCATTTCTGGGAAGGATCCGGATATGCCGTGCAATACCATTTAGAGGAAAATCCGATCTTGCGGTTGCACCCCTCACATTTCTCCACGATCCCATGGCAAATCCCGCCATTGAAAGAACACCCTTTCTTGCTCATAAACGGGCAGTCCTTTCCGTTTCGAACCGTTAAACAAACCAACTGAATCACCCCCTTTCCTCTTTACTATTGATGAAAAACCCTCAATAAAAAACCGGGCGGTACTGATCCCGGCGTATGACCCTTTTTTATTAAAGATGATTAAAATAATTTCTTATCTGCCGCATGTCAAGACATTTTTCATAATTGGCGAATTGTAATGAAATCGTAAAAACTCAAAATTAGGATGGCAAAGTAAAAAGCTTCAGATGCAAGGCGCGCAAATCCTGAAAATGAGGCGTACATATGGGTACGCCGTAATGATTTACCCGGTTGAATCCTGCGAAGCAGGGCCGCAAAGCGGCATTCAACCGGGTAGGGGATGCAGTGTAACGCAGCAGATGGACTTTTTACGAAGCCATCAATTGTTATTGATCTATCTGGGCATATGCGGTAAGGTATCCAAAATTAAAATTGTTCAGGTTCACCCAAAAATATGAAATCACCTTTGACTCGAAAAAATTCTTCAGCCCTCCTTATTGAACAGGCAAAAGAAGTTCTTAAGATTGAAGCGGAGGGTATTTTAAGCCTTACCGAAAGGATTGATGATCGGTTTGCGGAGATGGTGAATGCGATCTTTCAGTGCTCCGGCAGGCTCATCGTTTCGGGAATCGGTAAATCAGGCACCGTCGGCCGAAAAATCGTGGGAACACTCAACAGCACCGGCACCCGTGCCCTCTTTTTGCACCCAGTGGAAGCCATGCATGGAGACCTGGGCATGGTGAGTAAGGATGATATTTTTTTGGCCCTTTCCAATAGCGGGGAGACGGATGAACTCAATATCCTGATCCCCAGCATCCGAAAGATCGGATGCAAAATCATTACCATGACCGGAAATATTGATTCCACGATGGCTAAAAACAGTGACATCGTCATCGACGTCGGTGTACCCAGGGAAGCCTGTCCTATGGGTCTGGCCCCCACGGCCAGCACCACAGCCCTGCTGGCCGCCGGAGACGCCTTGGCCGTGGTCCTGATCAACAAGAAGCGATTTAAATCCAGCGACTTTGCCCGCATTCACCCGGGGGGTAAACTCGGCCAAAGGCTGGCCTGCAATGTGAGACAATTCATGCTCACAGGGGACTCGATCCCCTGTGTGACCATGGGGGTGACCATGAAAACGGCCATCGATGAGATCAACCGTCTCCAGCTCGGTGTCGCCCTGGTGGTGCAATCCGACGGGAAAACGCTGGCCGGGATCATCACAGACGGAGATATTCGGCGCCGGATCGCAAGGGAGGATCGACTTCTGGAGCTTCCCGTGGAAGCGGTCATGACCCAGAACCCCCGCACCGTCGATCCCGAATCCCCGGCCTATAGCGCCTTGAATTTGATGGAAAAACACCAGATCACCGTCCTTCCCGTTGTCGACTCGAAAGATCGGATTTTTGGAATCCTGCACCTCCACGATATCCTGGGTAAGGGTGCCTTTAAATTCAACGACGTCCAATGAACGAAAAAGAGAACAACTGCCTCGAAAATCTCGACGAGTACCCGGAAACGGCCATTCCTTTTTTGGGTCCTTGCCGGATCCCTTCTCCCATACACCGGATGAAAAGAGAACATTTCAGGGAATGTTTCGTCACGGATTACGACCGGGTCCTCCTCGACGTCAGTCTAATCCGCGTGGAGACCTTAATCAAAAAAGGAGAGCCCCTGGCCGCCTTCGAAATGGCTGGTCCGCGTGGGCAGATCTATTTCGACCCATCCAAGCTCAAATGTGCCCTGGTGACTTGCGGCGGACTCTGCCCCGGACTCAATGATGTTATTCGGTCCATCGTCCTGGAACTGTATCACGGGTATGGCGTGCACAACATCTTCGGCATCCGATACGGATTGCGGGGCTTCATCTCCTGCTACGGTCACGACCTGATCCATCTGAATCCTGAGGCCGTAAGGCGTATCCTGGGCACCGGGGGTTCGATTTTGGGCTCATCCCGAGGTCCCCAGCCCATTGACGAAATCGTAGACTGCCTGGAGCGTCTGAACATCGGGATCCTTTTTATGATCGGCGGAGACGGAACACTGCTGGCCGCCGCAAAGATTGCGGATACCATTGCCGCAAGAGGACTGAAGATCGCTGTCGTGGGAATCCCCAAGACCATCGACAATGATATCTTTCTCGTCTCCCGTTCCTTCGGCTTCGACACCGCCGTGGATGTGGCCACTCAAGCAATTCGCGGCGCCCATAAGGAATCGGAAGGGTATCCCAACGGGATCGGCCTCATCAAGCTGATGGGCCGCTATTCCGGTTTTATCGCGGCCACAGCCACCCTGGCCCAGCAGGAAGTCAACTTCGCCCTCATTCCGGAAGTGGACTTCGACCTGGAAGGCCGCAACGGACTCCTCCAATCGCTGGAAGCCCGCCTGAACTTACGAGGCCATGCGGTGATCGTAGTCGCCGAAGGGGCCGGCCAGAAATTTTTCAAAGACACTCAAAAAGACCGGGATGCTTCCGGAAACATCAAGTTGAAGGATATCGGGCTGTTCTTGAAAGAAAAGATTTCGGAGCATTTTGTTTCCAGAGGAATCGATATTTCGCTAAAATATATCGACCCCAGCTATATGATCCGCAGCCTTCCGCCAAACACCAACGATCGGATTTTTTGCAGCGCACTGGCACGAAATGCCGTCCACGCAGGGATATCCGGAAAAACCCGAATGATGGTGGGGTATTGGAATGATCGGTTTGTCAACATTCCCATGAAAGCATCGGCAGGACGGCGAAAGCAGGTTAATCCCCGAGGAGGGCTCTGGCAAAATGTCCTAGATGTCACCGGCCAGGGGTCCCTCAAAAATCGTTGAGGCATTTCAATAAGCTTGATATCATTTGATGATATAGTGGTGCTAACAGCCGTGAACAGTTGATTTAAGAGGATAAAAAACGATGTTAAAAAAACTCAAATGGATAAAGTATCTGCCTCTGGTCTTATTACTAGTCATTTTCTGGTCACTATTAAGAGTCAACAATGTGGTGAACTTTTCCGGAGGAATCGCGGCTTCGATACTCACTTTGGTTTGCTTTGTGGTTATCGCCATTGAATTTGCAAAGAGCGGAGATATTAGTCTTGGTTTTTTCATTTGGGAAGTCATAACCTCTGTAGCAGCCACCATCGTGGGAACTGCAACCTTTACCTTAATATTTTCCCAAAATAGCAGTTTTTACCTGCAGGATGTTTTTATGGGTCTTCTGATCTTATTTGACGCTGTATTCAGTGTCATAAACTCATTCAGGACCGCCTTAAGGAACTGGGCAGCCTCGATAGGCCCTACGGCATGACATCATTTGAGATAGTCAGGGGCGTGCGTATTGAGTGTTGATAGTCCGGATCGGACTGTAGCGCGTTGCTAAAGTCAAAAGGATCCGTTTTTGTGCATACATTATCAGCAAGGAGATTCAAATGAAAAAATGGATTTGCGTTCTGTTAGTTGCACTGTTCGGGATCGCTCTGCCGGCTATCGCCGCGGATCCTGCTAAGTCTCCAACCATTCAAGGAAAGATCAAGATCAAGTACAACACTCGGACCCAAATCGATGACGCCGGCACCCCAAAAGTCGGGGTAAAAGATGTTTACACCATTGACATGGCTGTTACCGATACTTTGCTGTACCAGGGTTCCGTGGAATTTCTCCCGCTTATCCCGGGGACGCTGTCGGCGAAGCAGCCGGCAACTCTTACCTACAATCTAAATATGCTGGTGCGTAACCCTGCGAATCTTAGCGAAACCCGCTCCATAGGGAAGTTGGTCGGCGGAGTTCCTATTACCGCCAAAGGAGTTTACGAGTATGAATCCGGCACGTTAAGGACGGCTGTTGAATCCATGGGTAAATCGGTTGGTTTTTCCAGTTCTTTTAAAGGAACTGCCGAAGGGCGTCCTCTGGGTGAAGCCGGATTACTCGAGCGGGCCAAGAATAAACTTCAGACCATCAAAAAACAAGTCAAGGGAAAAACAATCACCCTGACTTTGACCAACTATGATTTAATGACTTATAATAGTTTGATACTTGCAGCCGGTCCTTTGAAGAGCTATCCCGATACGACCGTGAACGGACAAATGTTTTATGATCCGGAACGCGGTGTGTGGTTCTTTAACGGCGTGACTTTGGCCTACGCTGTTGAAGGCAAGAATATCACGGACAAACTTTCCGGTAACATCCGATGGGTGGAAGACCCTCAAAGAAAAACAAACGGCCTTGGAGAGTATCAATTTGACGTCAGATTCAACGAACCGGAAGTGAAGACAACTGAATCAGAGGTTTTTGCTCCGGCAGAAGACGAGGCCGCATTCTTCTCCACTGATGCGAGTTTGACATGCCTGACCGGTACCGCTAAGTATAAAGACACGATGCTCCGAGACACGGTATCTGCTTCCGAAATCGATATTTCTCTCGTCGGCAACAATCTCAACAAGCAACAAGTTGTCAATGCTTTCAAGCTGATTTGGCTGGTAAATATTGTGCCGATGAACGCGGAGTAATCCGTTTCATTACAAAGACCCATCAGGTATTTTTGAGGTTTTTTAGGAGAGGCTCTTAACTTAGTGTTTATGTGGAAGGGCGGAGTCTCTCCAAAAATCGACCGGGTCGGCATGCCTCTTTACATTCACTTTCATACTCCCTCTCCCTTAGAATATAGCAGCTTATATGCACCTTAACCCCCTGCCTGATAGAGGCAAGCATTTTCTAAAACCCAGCGAGACATATCCGGGGAAAAAGCTCTGTCTCCGAGAATCCGGGTAAACAAGAGGAACCTCCAATAACCTTCAACATCAGGTTGTTTGTGAAAAAGCGAATCTTGAACAAGGGGTCGAAGGTATGAATGACGATACAACCGATAAGTATGATATCGAACCCGGCCAGGATTGGGAAGTGGGCCTCTTCCGTCCGGAGGATGCCAAAGGCGTTGTGCACATCTTTCGCTCGGTTTACGGAGATGGGTATCCCGTCAGGACCTATGTTGATTCACAACTGTTGACCAAAGAGAATGCCGCCCGCACGATCATATCGAGTGTGGCCAGGACCCCGCGAGGGGACGTGGTCGGCCACAACGCCCTGTTCAACAGCGCCGCACACCCGGGGACTTATGAGGTCGGGGCAGGGGCGGTGCATACGGCCTACCGCGGAGGAAAAGGGATTTTCACACGGATGGTGAACCACGGCCTGGAAGTGGCCGCAACTTTTCCCCAAGTAAACGCCGTATTTGGCGAACCGGTCTGCAACCATGTTTTCAGCCAAAAACTGGTGGACAAGGCGGGCTTTGTTCTTCGGGCATTGGAGGTGGACCTGATGCCTGCTAAAGCTTATGAAAAAGAGGCCAGCGCCCAAGGCCGTGTGGCAGCTTTTCTAGCCTTTAGGACATATCGGACCAGGCCCCACACGATCTATCTGCCGGCTGTATATTTAGATATTCTCCGTTTCCTCTATGACAACCTGGACGATGACCGGGATTTCCGTATGTCCGAAGATGTAGTCCCTCCCGGTACCGTTTCCGATATCAGGCCTCGGGTATTCGACTTTGCTGGTGTGGCAAAGGTTGCGGTCCATAAACCAGGGGTGGATTTTTCATCCAAGATAGACGGTTTGGAAAGGGAACTCAGGGAAAGACACGTTCAGGTGATCCAGATATGGCTGAACCTGGCATGTCCCTGGGTGGGAGAATCGGCCGAAACCTTAAAAAGGCGCGGCTATTTCCTCGGAGGCGCGCTTCCCCGCTGGTTTGACAGCGATGGTCTCTTGATGCAAAAAATTCTCAAGAGGCCGAACTGGGAACAAATCTGCTTATATGGTGACCGTGCCGCGGAGATCCTGAAACAGGTTCGCGCAGACTGGGAACGCAGTATCCAGGAGTAATATAATGGCTACGACCCGTTATTGATATGATTGCACAGGCTTTGTATCCAGTCCCCTGCCCAGTGAGTGAGCAGAATCACTATGGCACCGATAACCAGGTGTTCGCCGACAATTTTCCAGGGCGGCTCATTCTGTGATTTGGCGATTCTGTAACTTAAAATCGTGAGAATCAGCAGACCCCAAACCAAGCTGATGACAATGGCTTTAGAAAGGGGAAAAAAGAACACCGGGACAACAAAAGTCATGGCGAATAAAAATTTCGCCAAAAAAGTCGCCACGGTGGCCGCCCAGACCTGACCATGGGTATGCATGTTCTCCGCTTCTTCCGAAACGTGGATTCCCAAAGCATCTGAAAAAGCGTCGGCGATGGCAATCGTTAAGATGCCGGCTAAAACTACGACCTTGGAGTGGGTTCCGGAGTGCAGCCCCACCATCAGGCCGAGGGTGGTGATGACCGCCGACGTCAGTCCGAATGTAATTTCCTTTCGTAATGAATCCTTCATGGTGTTTTTCTGGCCTATAAAACCTGCTGCTGTAAGGGATTTCGGTTAAAACGGTGCCTTTTCATCCAATTTTTTTTCCTTGTTGAGGTGGGACCTGATGTATGGCCAATGTAGAAAAAGATGGATCCCGATGACGAAAATAAATGCCAGGGCCGCCCACTCATGGACTCCTATCAGGAAATGCCTCAAAGAAAAGAGAAACCCTCCTTCCCCCCGAAACCCCCTCGGAAGCACGAAGGTGTTGATCAGGCCGCTGGTTGCTAAAATTGAAAACAGAACGAAAGATACAATGTTGACCTGCCAAAGTTTTGCGGTCTTTGTTTTCAAATTTCCCATTCTCTTTGACCCCTTTCCTTTGAACCGACACGGAATCGGTTTCAGACCGTTCATCCCTTTGCCAAAGGGCTAACGCCTCCCGAACGCCTCTTTCTTCCATTTTTGCTCAACAGATTCCGGATGACGTCGGCATGCCTTCTGGCGGCTCCCCTGTTCAGGGCCAGGGCCTGACTGGCAAGGCAACCCATGACTCGGGCCTGGTCCGGATGCTTTAGCAGGTCAAGAGCTTTTCCGGCAAGCTCATCGATATCCTTGACCTGAACACCTCCGCCGGTTTGATCCAGGATCTCTTTGGCATCCAGGAAATCCTCCATGGAGGGCCCATAAAGGACCGGCTTTCCCCACACCGCCGCCTCCAATACATTCTGCCCTCCCGTCGGAACGAGGCTTCCACCGCAAAAGACCACATCCGCAATGCCGTAAACCGACTGCAGCTCGCCGATCGTATCCAGAATCACCACCTGGGCCCTTCGCGGAAATCCGTCTCCGATCAGTTCGGTCCTGAGTTGACATGAAAACCCCTGGGCCCTGACCCGTTGTGCGATATGCCGGACCCGTTCGATGTGCCGAGGCGCTAAAATGAGCACAGTCTTTGGGACCTCCCGCACGATTCGGGCATAGGCGCTCAAGACCATGGCATCCTCTTCGCCTCGGATGCTCCCTGCAATGAATACCGGAGTCTTGTCGGAAATCCCGTACAGGGTTCGCATGCGGTCTTTTTCCGAATCAAGGGATTCTGTCGGGATATCGAATTTGGCATTGCCGTGGATCTCAATCCGATCCGCCGGGGCTCCCATCAGGGAGATCCGCCGGGCGTCGGTCTCCCGGATCATGCTGAAAGCATCCATCCGGGCTAAAAGGTCTTGCATCAAGGGCCGGATCTTCATGTATCTATCGATGGACCGGATCGAGATCCGGCCATTGACCAGCGCTGTTTTGATCCCCATTCGGCCGGCCTCCATCAACCAGTTGGGCCACAATTCCGTCTCGACACAAGCCAAGACATCCGGCTGCAAGGTGGCCAGAGCCCGGCGCGTGGTCAATACCAGATCGATGGGGGCGAACACGCAGGTGGTCCGCGCTTTTAAAGAAGTGCCGACAATCCGGTTTTCGGCATATCTGCGGCCGTGCTCGGTGATGGTGGAAAGGATCAGTCTGCACCCCGGAACCAGATCCTGGAGGACATTCAAAATGGAAAAGGCAACGCTGACCTCACCCACGGACGCTGCATGAATCCAGATCCTCGGCGCGCTATCCCCCCGACGACGCAGGTTTTCCGGGTAGTGTCCGAAGCGCTCACTCATCCCGTTGCGATATCGACCGCTCATCCTGGAATAGATCCAAAATGGGGGGAACAGGGCAAGGAACAGTCCGGATGTAATCCCGTTATAGGCCATGTGGTAGGGATTCATTCGCCCTCTATTCTTCATTGGAATTCGACAAACCGGCCTTCTTTCACCCGAAAGAGAAAGAGCGTCTTTTTGACTTCACCCCCGGAGTCAAAGGACGTGGGACCGGTCAAGCCCTGGAACACGGAAAGCCTGAGGATCTCGTCTTTCAAATGGCTTCGAAACCGGATATACGGCTTCATGGCTGCTTCGAGAATGATCCGGGCGGTGTCGTAAGCCACGGCTTCCATGAATCCCGGTTTTTCTCCATACACAGCCGCAAAGCGTTCCACAAAGGACTTTGTCGGCTCGGAGATGCTATGCACATTGAAGCCGTCCGTCATCATGGCATCCTGGGCGTACTTCTGAGCCATATCGAGAAGTTTTTGGGAATGCCAAAGGTTGGTTCCCAAAAGATAAACTTCCCGGATTTCATTGTAGGTAAGCTGGGGCAAAATGAGCCCCGCTTTATCGGGTGCATCCGGAATGAACAGGGCTTGGAAATCGATATAAGGAGCCCCCTTTTTTCTCAAGCGAGCCATCGGAGCTGCATGAACCGTCCCGGCTTCTCCTTGCATCTCCCCTGTTTCAACATCCGCTTGCGGCTTTAATTCCCAGTCAGACACCGCGGTCCGCTCGATTTCATCCGGTACATGGTAATAAAGCCCCACCAGCTTCTTAATGGGATCCGAGAAATCCGTCTGATCCGCAGAATAGGATTCCACTCCCACCATCGTGCCGCCGTGGGCGATGACTGCATCCCAAAAAAGGTTCATGAGGGTATCCCCGTAACTTTCTTCGGGGTACAAAACGGCAAACCGGGTCAGTCCCAATTTATTAGCACAAAAGCCCACCAGGGTTTCCACCTGCATTCTAGGGGTCATGAAGTTCCGGAAAACATAATCTCCGGATTTGGGAATATTCTCTTTTTGCGTCAGCGTGATGATCGGGATCTTCAGCTTCTGGGCCTCGGCGGCGGCTGATTCAGCCTCGGCGATGGGGCCGATAATGGCGGCTACCTCGGCCTTTACTAACTCTCGAACTCCAGCTTTGGCGCTCTCCGGGTCGGAACGGGTATCCTTAACGATTAATTTCACCTGCTGATGCCCCAAGGCTGCACTGAAGTCGGCCAGAGCCATTTCGATGCCCCTCAAGGCCTTTTTTCCATAGGTCTGGTATGCCCCGCTGAGAGGCAGGAGACAACCGATCGCGTGACGATCAAAGGCGACGGTTGAAGTCAACTTTTCCAGAAGCGCCCGGGCTTTTCCATCCGGATCGTGCCTGGGATATCGATCCAGAAAATCCTTGAGGGCATCAATGGCCTCTTCGGGGTTTTCCGAATCTTCTGCATTTATCCCAAAGGCAAC
>PCSF01000036.1:17122-31706 GCA_002771315.1 Desulfobacterales bacterium CG23_combo_of_CG06-09_8_20_14_all_52_9
CCGCATGAGAATGCGGATGGCATCGTTGTCCATCTGTCCGATGGCCTCTTCCATGCGGGAAAGGATCTTATCCCGGTCCGGCCCGATGGTGGCAGCGTGAAATCCCATCAGGTAGTATCGGACGGCATCGAAAAACACTCCTGAGGCAAGATACGTATCTCCCAAAAGTGTGAAAAGCCGCTTTTGCATTGAATCCGGCAGGTCCTTTAGCAGCAGAGCAGGGGCTTCCCGGATCACCCGGTCATACTTTCCCTTCTGATAATCGGACTCCAGGACCTCCACCCGGGCCTCCGAGACGAAACGGCTTTCCGGATATGTCTGAATCAGTTTTTCATAGGCCAGGCGCGCAGCGTCGGAATCCCCGAGCATCTTTCGTATTGTCCCGATCCTCATCAAGGCTGTATCCGCATCCGATTCCCGGGGAAAGCGTTTCACGAAGGATTCAAAAACTGCCAGTGATTCCGGATAGGATCCGGATTCAAATAGATTTTCGGCTTTATGGAATAGGGTGTGCCCGGTCTCTTCAGCTGGCGGAGTTCTTTTGTCCGGCTCAACCGGAATCACCACTTTTTGCACGCAACCCGAAAGAAAAAACGCCAAAAAGAGGATCCCCCAGGCCAGCCATACGAAAATCATTTCCCTTTCTTTTCGAAGCCGGCTAAACAAGGTAGCTCCGGTACAACGCCTCCTGTTCATCCAGGACGGCTTTCAAGGTATCGAGGGTGGTCATGGGATTCATGATGACGCAACGCAGTACCACCCGATCTTCTCCTAAAGAATCCGTCCCCCCCAGGGTAGTCCTGGATACAAAGCTTTTTCCGGCCTCTCGCTGTAACCGCTGGAGGGCGATGTTGATCTCGTTGATGGTTCGGGCGGTGCGTCTTGCTTCTTTTGCATCGCCTCCTTGGAGTTTTTCACGCAGCTTTGGGGGGCAAAGCCGATAGGTCAAGATATTGAGGGTCGGTGGCGTGACCAGTTCAAACAGGGACCTTTTCGATATCTCCTGGGCAAAGGCCTCGGCGGTTTCGATGCCGTGCTCGATGAGAAGGGCGTATCCTTTGGACCCCATGATCTTCAAGGCGCTGTGCAAAACCAGGGAATTGGCCTCTCGGGATCCGGATATCGATTTGATACCCAGGTCCACCGAACCGGGGCGGTTCACATACCGGGCATAATAGGCAACGGCATCCAGCGCAGACGGATCCTTGAAAAAGACCATACCGCAGGTCATGGGCATGTAAAACTGCTTGTGGCCGTCGATGGTCACGGAGTCGGCCTGTGCGATCCCATCAAGAAGATCCCGGTATTTCTCGGACATCAGCGTGGGGCCTCCCCAGGCCGCATCCACGTGGAAGTGAATCCCATTTTTACGACAGATGTCCGCCATCCGATCCAGAGGATCGACGGCTCCGGTTTCCGTTGTCCCGGCAATCCCCACCACGGCCATCACCCGGGTGCTTTTTCCGGATTCCTGTAAGATTCGAATCGTCCGATCAAGGGCCCCGGGATCCATCCTTCCCCGGGCATCTGTATCCACCGTGACGATGTTTTCGTTCCCGATCCCTAAGAGTCCGGCGGCTTTGTTGAGGGAAAAATGACCGAACCGCGTAGCCAGGATCACACAGCGATCGATCCCATAGGTCCTCAGGGCCGCTCCCACTCCGGATCGTTCCACGCCGGCAAAGTCGCCCTTGGGTTTCAGCAACTGGTTTCGGGCCACCCAGAGGGCGGTATAGTTGGCCAGGGTACCGTCTTCCACAAAACAGCCCAGTGTGGTTTCGGCGTTTTGAACATGTTCCCGATAAAAGGCGTCGTCGCTATTGAAAATTAAGCGGTGAATCTTGGCCAGGACCTGCTTTTCCACGATGGAGACCAGCTTGGAGGTTTCGATCTTCACCACGTTCTGGTTTAAAGCAGTCACGATGGTCTTCAGGTGCACCATAAAATAAGGAATGGCGGAAGTCATATGGCCGACGAAGAAAGGGGATGCCACATTGACAGCGTGGGGAGCGATCCCTTGAATGAGGTCGGCGATGACATGCTCGAGCTTTTTTTCAGGGTGATCCGAAATCCGAGTGTCCGTGAAGCGGTCGGCCAATTCCTTGAGGCTGATCTCTTCGGTGATCCCCACATGCGTTTTCAGAAAATCATGGAGTCCGAAGAGGATCTGCTCCATGTACTTAATCAGGGCCGGCCGGCCGGTGTCACTTTCCGGACGGATAAACGTCCGCATCAACGTCTGCCAATCCGCAACCAGTCGGGTTCTGGCAGGATTGGTATCTTTTATGTGTATAATCGATGTGTTGTCCATTTGGTAGTCTTGTATTCGACTTTCCTTGAGTCCGGTTTTAAGCGTATCTGTAAATCAGGCGATTCGTCAAGGAGATTCATCGGCGATTCTCCTGACAGATGCTTTACAAATCACCCCTTTCTGGGATAAAGAAACAAGGATCAAAGGCGATTTTTCCAAAGGACCCAATTTGACGGGTACAATGCTCACCGAGCTTTTCATTAAAAATTTTGCCATCATCGACGATCTGCACATCCGTTTTGCAGATGGACTCACCATTCTGACCGGCGAAACAGGGGCCGGAAAATCGATCATCATACAGGCTTTCAACCTAATATTAGGCGACCGGGCCACCTCGAAAATGATCCGCTCCGGCGCGGAGACCGCCGAACTCGAGGCGCTGTTTCATATCCAGCTCAACAGCGAGCCGGCAAACCGGGTCAAGGCTTCCGGATACGATACGTCCGAAAGTCTTTTGGTCAAACGGGTGATTTCCCAAAACGACCGGCATCGTACTTACGTGAACGGCCACATCGCCACTATCCAGGTTTTGTCCGCCATCACCAGGCATCTGGCCAACATTTCCGGCCAGTTCGCCAGTCAGGGGCTATTAAAAGAAGACCAGCAGCTTTGCGCCCTCGATCAGTTCGGAGGTCTGACGGCCTTGAGGCAACAGGTCGGTGCAGGGTACCACGAAATCCTTCCCCTCATCGAGCATCTCGAGGACCTGGAGCAAAAGCATCAGCATCAGGCCGAACGCACCGAGTTGTTGCGGTTTCAGAAAACAGAGATCGCCGGGGCGTCCATCATTCCCGGCGAGGACGCCGCATTGGAACTGGAAAAAATCCGACTGAAAAATGCCGAATCCCTTTACCAGGCGGTTTACGAGGGAGTCGAATCCCTGTATGGAGCTCCGGGCGCGGTGATTGAGCGTCACACCGAAATCCATAAAGGACTGGAGCGGGCCTGCCGAATCGACCCGTCGCTCAAAGATCGTATCCAGGGAATCGTCGACGCCGCCCTTCGACTGGAAGATACGATTTCCGCGATGAGGGATTACCTGAAGGGGATCCAGATGAATGAAGGCCGGCTGGAAGCGGTGGAATCCCGACTGGACGTATTGAATAAATTAAAGCGAAAATACGGGCCGGATCTTAAAGCCGTTGTTTCCCATCTTGATGCCGTCGAAAAAGAACTTTCCGGGATCGAGGATATCCCCTTAAAGATCGAGCGCACAAAAAAATCCCTTCTCAACCGGCATGAATCCCTGGCAAAAGCCGCCAGGAACCTGTCCGAAAAAAGGATTCAAGCCGCCAAAAGCCTCTCCAGGGCCATGGAAAAGGAGCTGGCCGGACTCAAGATGGGAAAGACCCGCTTCGACGTCTCGTTTTCCAAGCTTCCGGCAGGACGGGATGTCAGTCCTTACCTGACGGCGGACGAAGCCGGTATCCAGGAGACCGGAATCGACCGCATCACCTTCATGATCGCCCCGAATGTGGGGGAGCAACTGAAACCGTTGGCTCAAATCGCTTCAGGGGGCGAGCTTTCCCGCGTCGTCCTCGCGCTAAAGGCGATACTGGCCAAAACCGATTCGGTAGAAACCCTCGTGTTCGACGAAGTGGATGCCGGAATCGGAGGCGGAGTCGCCGAAGTGGTGGGGAAAAAACTGGCTGATCTTTCCCGGTACCACCAAGTCGTTTGCATCACCCATCTGCCGCAAATCGCCGTTCACGGAGATCATCATTTCAGAATCGAAAAAACCGTTTCCGGCGGCAGAACCCGAACAGCCATCACCCCCCTTGGGATAGAGGAACGCATCGAGGAAATCGCCAGGATGCTGGGCGGCGAAAAAATCACCCCGACCGCCCTGGACCATGCCCGGGAAATGTTGAAAAAGGGCTCCAAAGCCGGATGAAATCCATTGACCGGCATGATAGACAATAGAAACTCTCCTCGCATCACACAGCCGCTTCATTGAAATCCGATTCATTCTTGACAAAACAATACAATCCATAATAAAATATAGGGTTTTGATAAAGACCATATTCGAAATATTTCATAGCCGTTTTCTCGGCTGAAAAATACAAAGGAGCGCGATTCTTATGCCGATCTATGAATTCAAGTGTCGCAAATGCGGCGAACTGGTGGAATTCTTATTTAAGAACCCAGAGGATCAAGTCGCACTGAAATGCCCCAAATGCGGCGGTGAAGGACTGGAACGTGTTTTAAGCACGACCCATTATGCCATGGGCTCGGATTACCCGAAGGGCGCCGGCGCCTCTTCTCAAACCCGGACCTGCTCCAGCGGGAGTTGCACGACCTATGATGTCCCCGGGCCGACCCGGTAACCGGGTGATCAAGTCGCTTTTCTCCCTTTGGGTTTGAATACGATACCCCGGATGCTCTTCTTAAGGATCGCATTCCAGCCTTGAACAAGTAAGATTTTCGTCTTTATCCGATGATGCGCTTTGGAAAACATCTATGAAACAGATCCACGACCAGGAACAGGAACAGTTCAAGAAGCTCTTCCAGTCCGAAAATGTCGATCGCTTCGAAGACCGGCTCAAGGTTCTCGAGGTTTTTTTAAGCACGGAAACCCATATCACGGCCGATGACCTGGTAACACTCCTGGAGAAAAAGGGGCACCGATTCGATCTGGAATTCGTGAAATCGACCCTTCACCTGATGTCCCGATACGGATTTGCCCGCGTCAACCAGTTTGACAACGGACGCGTTCTCTATGAACACCGACACCTAGGGCACCACCACGACCACATGATCTGCACCAAGTGTAAAAAGATCATCGAGTTTGAAAACCCCTCATTGGAGGATCAGCAGATCCAGATCGCCAAGGCCCATGGATTTCATTTGCTCCAACACAGGATGGAGCTTTACGGGATCTGTGCCGAATGCCTCAAGGAACGACAGGCGCTCTTGCCGCTTTCTATAGCCAAGCAGGGAGAACGGTTGATCATCCGGGAAGTTCACGGAGGCGGCACCGCCCGGGCCCGAATCCTTTCCATGGGGCTTCGGATAGGTGACGAGATCGAAGTGATTTCCAACCAGGGCCAAGGACAGATGGTCATCGCCGTGGACGTCAAACGCTTTATCATCGGCCGGGGAATGGCGGAAAAGATCATCTGCGAGCCTGTCCGAAAAGGGTAAAGAACGAGCCGAGCAGGCAATATGGCGAACACCATGGCAAACCGAATGTCTTTAAAGAAACCCATTTATATCGAAGCCCATGAAAAGGGCCTTCTCAAAAAGAAGCGGGAAGATGCCTTCAAACTCTTGAAATCGTGCGTGCTGTGTCCCCGGCAATGCAAGGTGGATCGTCTGTCCGGCGAGACGGGAATATGCAAGACAGGGGCTTCCGCCATGGTCTCCAGTTATGATCCTCATTTCGGGGAAGAACAACCCTTGGTTGGCCGACACGGTTCCGGGACGATATTTTTCACCCATTGCAACCTGTTGTGCATTTTTTGCCAGAATTACGACATCAGCCACCAGGGGATTGGGAAAACGGTTTCTGATCGCGAGCTTTCGGCCATGATGCTCGATCTGCAACACCGGGGATGTCATAATATCAATTTCGTGACCCCTACCCATGTGGTTCCTCAGATTTTAAGCGCCCTTGGGATCGCCATCGAAGACGGCCTGTCCATTCCGCTGGTATACAATTCAGGGGGCTATGACAGCGTCCACACCCTCCGGATCCTGGAAGGCGTCATCGACATCTACATGCCGGATTTCAAGTTCTGGGATTCAGACATTGCCCAAAAAACCTGCGACGCCGAAGATTATCCGGACGTAGCCCGAAAGGGCATCCTCGAAATGCATCGCCAGGTAGGGGATCTGGTGATGGACGACGAAGGGATCGCTTACCGAGGTCTTTTGTTACGTCATCTGGTGCTTCCCCAAGGCCTTGCCGGGACCCGGGAGATCATGCGGTTTATCGCCACCCGAATATCTACAAATACCTATGTCAACATCATGGCTCAGTACCGTCCCTGCGGACGCGCTGCGGAAATCCCCGAGCTTGCCGAAGCGCTTTTGGCTCGGGACTTCCAGGCGGCCCTTACCGCCGCCCGGGAAGAAGGCATTCAACGGCTCGATAGCCGAAGGCGTGTTTTCATGTTGTGGTAACGATGGATTCGATGGAAAAAATATTCGCCGTAGGCGACATCCACGGAACCCCGAATAAAGTGTTCGCGTTGATGGACAAGGTCGACATAGATCGAAAGCGGGATCTCTTGATCTTCATCGGAGACTACGTGGACCGGGGCACTGGTTCCTACGAAGTGGTCGATTACCTGGTCGATCTGAAACGGCAGGTGGAAAATATCATCTTTTTAAAAGGCAACCATGAGGACATGCTTTTAAAGTATCTTTCAGGTCACGACCGCTTCACTTATTTGATAAACGGCGGACAAATCACCCTGGAGAGTTACCTAAAACGCAAGAAACCGGGGGATCGACACCCCGTCCCCGAGTCACACATGGAATTTTACAATTCTCTGGTCTTGTATCATGAAACCCGGGACTTTTTATTCGTCCACGCCGGGATCCGGAAAAAGATCCCCATCAACCTACAAGATGCAAACGACCTTCTCTGGATCCGTAGTGAGTTCATCGATTCGGATTACGATTTCGGAAAACGGGTGGTTTTCGGACACACCCCATTTTCTGAACCCCTGGTGATGCCGAATAAAATCGGCATTGACACCGGTGCCGTTTATGGCAATAAACTGACCTGCGTGAAGCTTCCGGATATGGTCTTTTACCAGGTTTAAACTGCCACGGAACAAGGAGCCGCAATGAAAAAATATCTTTTGACCATCCTGGTCCTGCTGTTGGCCGCCTCTGCCCTGGCCGGTCCCCAACGCCTGGCCGTCAAGGTCTCCGCCGCCAATGTACGGAGCGGTCCGGGCGACCAGTACGAGACTATTTGGCAGGTGGGGATGTATCACCCCCTGCAGATCACCGAGAAAAAAGTGGAATGGCTGCACTTCATTGATTCCGACAAAGACGAGGGGTGGATTCACCAATCGCTGGTCGCCAATATACCATCCGTGGTCACGATCAGCGAAAATTGCAAAATCCGCTCAGGTCCGGGCCCCCGTCAGACCGTGGCCTTCACAGCCGAAAAAGGGGTTCCTTTTAAGGTATTGGAGAAAAAAAAAGATTGGATCCATGTCGAACACGTCGACGGAGACAAGGGCTGGATTCACCAATCTTTGGTCTGGTAAGCTCCGGCACACATCCCCACGTATACCTGGAGAGACGATGAATATCTACGTTTCCGGATCCCTGGCCTATGACCGGATCATGGATTTTCCCGGAAGGTTTTCCGATCACATCCTGCCTGACAAGATCCATGTTCTCAACGTCTGTTTCAACGTCAACGGCCTTGCCGAAAAATTCGGAGGAACCGCCGGCAACATCGCCTATAACCTAGCCATGCTGAAAGAAAAACCGCTCATCCTGGCATCCGCGGGGAAAGATTTTTCGCATTATGAGGCATGGCTGAAAGAAAACGGACTCTCCCTGGAAGGGATCCGGGTCATTCCGGAGGAATTCACGGCCGGTGCTTACATCACGACGGATCGAGGGGACAACCAGATCACCGGATTCAACCCCGGGGCCATGCGATACCCATCCGGCTTTTCCATCCCGGATTCAGGTCAGGGCGCTATCGGGATCCTATCACCGGGAAACATCGAAGACATGCTGACCTACAGCCGGGAATTCAAGGCCAAACAAATCGCGTTTATTTTCGATCCGGGGCAGACCACTTCGGCCATGTCCGGAAAGCAAGTCCTTGAGATCTTGACCGGGTGCGATATCTTCATCTCCAACGACTACGAACTGGAGATGGTCTTGCGGATGACGGGCATGACGAAATCCGACCTGCTGGCGCAAACGAAACGGGCCATCATCACCACCTTGGCGGAAAATGGATCCTTGCTGGCAACCCATGAAAAAGAGGTGCGGATTCCGGCGGTTCCTCCCCGACAAGTCGTGGATCCCACCGGTGCGGGAGATGCCTACCGCGCCGGACTGATCAAAGGCCTGGTATCGGGAAGACCCCTTGATACGTCGGCGCGCATGGGCGCCACCTGCGCCAGCTTTGCCGTGGAGTGTAAGGGTACCCAGGAACATCGATACACCCCGGAGACATTCTGGGCCCGGCATCATGCATTTTTTGATGGAAAGGATTCTTGACAACTTCCAAATCCTCCATTAATAAAGACATTCCGAGCGGATCGGGATGAATCACCCGGTCCGTTTTGCGACAACAATTTAATTCCCCGGTAGCTCAATCGGCAGAGCGGGTGGCTGTTAACCACTAGGTTCGAGGTTCAAGTCCTCGCCGGGGAGCCAAATTTGATGAAATCGTAAAAACTCAAAATTGGGATGGCAAAGAAAAAAGCTTCAGATGCAAGGCGCGCAAATCCTGAGGAATGAGGCATACATATGGGTACGCCGCAATGACGAAGGATGCAGCGCAACGTAGCAGATGGACTTTTTACGAAGCCATCAAATTTAATCCGCTGAACTTCAGCGGTTCTTGTTTAACGCAAGACCCCGTGGGATCCGATCTTATGATTTGGCCCCTCGGGGTCTCGTCGTTTCAGGCGTGTCCACGCCGACTTACGCCCTCCGCTTTCGGATGTGCCCCTCGAATTCTTCGATTCTCTATTCCTTTTTCGGCGCTGTTAACACCTATCACCGTCAATTCAGCCCGATACCTCGAAAGGTCCTCCGGTAGATATCGACCGTAGTGGTTGATATGACGGTGGATCGCGGCCTTAAGCCGCTTCCGACCGGGAGGTGGCGATACTGAAATCCGGCTCGATCAAGCGGCGGAGTTCTCTTGCTTTTCTCTTGCGAACGATATAGCATACGCTATTATATTCGGGCAAGAGCCGTGATCTGCCATCCGGACAAGAGGTGCAGCAAATGGACACAGAGAATCGAAGTTTTTCGGCGTTGGTGAAAAAGATGCGGCGTCAGCTCGCCTTGAGCCAGGAGGACCTGGCCCGGCAGCTCGGCGTCAGCTACGCAACCGTCAACCGGTGGGAAAACGGACGATCCATGCCATCAAAGCTCGCCAAGGCCCAACTGAAAGCCTTCTGCGAAAAGATGATCGAACGAGGCAAGTTGACCCTGCCTGCAGACATGATTGATTTCGCAGATCTGGGCTCGGATCAGAATTAGGTGCAGCCATGAACAATTTCGGCGAAAAAGTAAGTTTCATTTGGTCGGTTGCCGACCTCATTCGGGGGCCCTACCGGCCAAACCAGTACAAGGACGTCATGCTCCCCATGACCATTCTTCGCCGTCTCGACTGCGTCCTTACGCCCACCAAAGGCAAGGTTCTCGAACAGCAGAAGAAACTCTCGGGCGGCAAAGTCAAAAACGTCGATCCTATTCTCTGCCGCGTCACAGGCGTGCCTTTTTACAACACCAGCCGCTACACCTTCGAAAAGCTCAAAGGCGACCCGAACAACATCGCTGCAAATCTGACCAACTACATCAAGGGTTTCTCCACGCGGGCCCGAGAGATCATCGAGCACTTCGGATTCGAGGAACACATCGCCAAGCTCGACAAGGCCGACCGGCTCTATCTGGTAGTGTCCAAATTCTGCGATATCGACCTGCACCCGCATGCCGTCTCGAACATCGAGATGGGCTACATCTTCGAGGAGCTGATCCGGAGATTCAACGAGGCATCGAATGAGGAGGCCGGCGATCACTTCACCCCCCGTGAGGTCATTCGCCTGATGGTGAACCTCCTCTTTATGCCTGACGGTGACATCCTAACCACCAAAGGAATCGTCAAGACCCTATACGACCCGGCCTGCGGGACAGGCGGCATGTTGTCTGTGGCTGAGGACTACGTGCGTGAGCTCAATCCCGACGCCCGCATGGAGGTCTTTGGACAGGACTACAACGCCCAGGCCTATGCCATCTGCGGCTCGGACATGATGATCAAGGGGCAGGATATCGAGCACATCGCATTTGGCGACAGCTTTACCGACGACCGGTTCTCTCGCCACAAGTTCGATTACATGCTGGCCAATCCACCTTTCGGCGTGGAATGGAAGCCGGAAGCCGACTTCATCAGCCGCGAACATGAAGAACAGGGCTTCGGAGGACGCTTCGGCGCGGGACTGCCCCGCATCAATGACGGCTCCCTTCTCTTTATCATGCACATGATCAGCAAGATGAAGCCTGCCTGCCGCGACGGGCACGGCGCAGGCAGGGACCCGAAGGAAGGGGGCACCCGCCTTGGAATCGTCTTCAACGGGTCGCCGCTGTTCACCGGTGCGGCCGGGTCTGGAGAAAGTGAAATCCGCCGCTGGATCATCGAAAACGACTGGCTGGAGGCCATTGTCGCCCTGCCGGATCAGCTCTTTTATAACACCGGCATCTATACCTACCTCTGGATTGTCACCAACCGCAAGGAGCCTGGCCGCAGGGGCAAGGTACAACTGGTGGACGCAACGAGCTTCTTCAAGAAGATGCGCAAGTCCCTCGGCAACAAGCGCAACGAAATCTGCGATGACCAGCGCGACGAGATCACCCGGCTCTATGGAAATTTCAAGGATGCCGAACATGTCCGCATTTTCGATAACGAGGACTTCGGCCACCGCCGCATCACCGTGGAACGCCCTCTGCGGCTCAACTTCGCGGTGGACGAGACTCGGATTGCCAGTATCAAGGAGACCACGGCCTTCGCCAACCTCGCCTCCAGCAAGAAACGCAAGGATACAAAGGCCGCTGCCGCCGAGATCGAAGAAGGCCGCAAACTTCAGGAAGCCATCCTGTCCGCCCTGCGGCCGCTTGCCGCTAAAGGTGTGGTCAAGAACCGGGAACAGTTCTCGGAGATGATGAAGGAGGCGTTCAAGAAGTCGGGTCTCAAGATCCCGAACGCGCTCTTCAAGGCAATGCTCATGGCCCTTTCCGAGCGGGACGAGACGGCCGATATCTGCACCGACGCCAAGGGGAACCCCGAACCCGATCCGGAACTGCGCGACTACGAGAACGTGCCTCTCAAGGAAGACGTAGCTGAGTACATGAAACGCGAGGTCCTGCCGCACGTACCCGATGCCTGGATTGACGAAACCAAGACCAAGGTCGGATACGAGATCAACTTCAACCGATACTTCTACAAGTACCAACCGCCGAGACCGCTCGAAGAGATCGAGGCCGATCTCAAGAAGATCGAGAAGGAAATCGCGGACATGCTCGCGGAGGTGACGGAATGAATGACAAACCGGTAAAATCTTCCATTCTTCCGGCCACCACAGACAAGTTGGTTGGCGATATCCGAAAAATGATCCAGGAAGCACGGGCTGCTGTAGCCGCCACGGTGAATACCGGCTTAACCATGCTCTATTGGCGCATCGGCGGGCGCGTTGGCCAGGAGATCCTCAAGGGCTCTCGGGCCGAATACGGGGAAGAGATTGTCTCGACGGTGTCGAGACAATTGGAGATGGAATATGGAAACGGGTTTTCCGCAAAAAACATCCGCCACATGATTCGATTTGCCGATGCCTTCCCCGATGTTCAAATAGTCTCTACTCTGTCGAGACAATTAAGCTGGTCTCACTTCAAGGAGATGATTTATCTGAAAGAACCGCTGCAGAAGGAATTTTACGCGGAGATGTGTCGGGTGGAGCGCTGGAGCGTCCGCACCCTTCGGCAGAAGATCGCTTCCATGCTGTACGAACGCACGGCACTTTCCAAAAAACCGGCGGAACTGGCAAAGCTCGAACTTCAAGCCTTGCGGGAAGAAGATCGCATGACACCCGACCTGGTGTTCCGCGATCCCTACCTGCTCGACTTTCTCGGTTTGAAGGATGCTTACCAGGAAAAAGACCTGGAAGCGGCCATCCTGCGTGAACTGGAATCCTTCATCCTGGAATTGGGCGGCAGCTTCACCTTTGTCGCCCGCCAGAAGCGCATCACCGTGGATCACGACGATTTTTACCTGGACCTGCTCTTTTTCCATCGCGATCTGCGACGGCTGGTGGCGGTAGAGCTCAAACTCGACAGGTTCCGGCCCGACCACAAGGGCCAGATGGAGTTGTATCTGCGCTGGCTTGACAGGCACGAGCGTAAGCAAAACGAAGATTCGCCCCTGGGCATTATCCTCTGCGCCGGGAAAAACGCCGAACAGATCGAACTTCTGGAGCTCGGCCGCTCGGGCATCCACATCGCCGAATACCTGACCGTGTTGCCGCCCAAGGATGTTCTGAAACGCAAGTTGCATGAGGCCATCGAGCGTTCCCGGCTGGCCCTGGAGAACCGCGGCGAGGATGCGGGCGAGGCAACCGCAAAGGCAACCGTCAAGGAAAACTTGACGGTTCGCCCGGAGGACGCCCGGAAGAAGCTCGTCAAACCGGAGAGCAGGAAAAAAGCGCCTGGCAAAGGGGGCAAGTCATGAGCCGGCCCGCAACACAACACAAACGAGGGACCTACCCGGCGTACAAGCCGTCGGGTGTGGCGTGGCTTGGTGATGTGCCGGAGCATTGGGATGTCCGAAGATTGAAGTACAGCGCCTCAATCAACGACGAAGCGCTCCCGGAAACGACCGATCCCGACTACGAGTTCGTCTACGTCGATATCGGCAGCGTTGATGCGGCCAAAGGAATCGTGGCCACGGAGACCTACCGTTTCGAAGATGCACCATCGCGGGCAAGGCGTATCGTGCGTGACGGAGACACGATTGTTTCCACAGTTCGCACCTACCTGCGGGCTATCGCCCCGATTCGCGACCCGGGTGACAACCTGATCGTCTCCACCGGTTTCGCGGTGGTTCGGCCTCGCAAACTCGATTCCGGCTATCTGTCCTACGCGCTGCGATCCCCTTTCTTCGTCGAGACGGTTGTGTCACGTTCCACCGGCGTTAGCTACCCGGCGATCAATGCGCCGGAGGTCGGCAATATCGGGGTTACCATTCCATCGCTCCCAGAGCAGCGCGCCATCGCTGCTTTTCTGGACCGCGAGACGGCGCGGATCGATGCGCTGATCGAGAAAAAGCGGCGGCAGATCGAGTTGCTCCAGGAGAAGCGATCCGCCCTCATCAGCCACGCCGTCACCAAGGGGCTCGATCCCAACGCCCCCATGAAGGACTCCGGCATCGAATGGCTGGGGAAGATTCCGGCGCATTGGGAGGTCAAGCGGCTTAAGTTCCTCGCAAGCATCCGAAGTGGAGAAGATGCAAAGGCGGTAGATGGCGAGTACCCGTTGTATGGAGCCAACGGTGTTATTGGACGCACCAACAGCCCTTCATTTACATCACCACGAGTTCTCATCGGTCGCGTGGGATCTTCGGGTGCCATCAATTTTGTGAATGGCATCTTCGGTGTGTCTGACAACTGCTTAGTGCTTGATAGACCGAGGCATGTTGATACCGCCTATCTGCATTACGCTTCGCTGGTGCTCGACTTCACTCCAGAAATCAGCAAGAATGCTCAGCCTCTAATCACCGCAACGAATGTTGGCATTAAACCCGTGGCGCTTGCTCCGCTACCCGAACAACTGGCCATCGCCGCCTTCCTGGACCGCGAGACGGCGCGGATCGACGCGCTGATCGAGAAGGTGGAAAAATCCATTGAACTGCTCCGCGAATACCGCACGGCGCTGATTTCCGCGGCAGTGACAGGAAAGATCGATGTTCGCAAGGAGGCGCGAACATGAACAAACACCGCCGGTCCGTCCGGTTGCAGGGGTACGATTATTCCCGAGCCGGGGCGTATTTTGTGACCGTATGCGCGCACAACCGGGCATGTTTGTTTGGCGATATTGTGGATGGTGAAATGCAATTGAATGATGCCGTGCGGATGGTTGAACAATGGTGGGCCGAATTGAACAACAAATTTCCCCACATCGAAACGGACGAATACGTCATCATGCCAAATCATTTCCACGGAATCATTATCCTCGTAGGGGCGGACCTGCGTGTCCGCCCCCATTCGGGCGCACACGCAGGTGCGCCCCTACCGACGATTATTCAATGGTTCAAAACAATGACCACGAATGCGTACATACACGGTGTAAAAACAAATGGTGGGGCGCCGTTCCCCGGCAAATTGTGGCAACGCAATTATTACGAACACATCATCCGCAATGACGATGAATTGAACCGCATCCGGGAATACATCGTCAACAACCCGGCAAAATGGGCATTGGATCGGGAAAATCCGAATGGCCAATATCCGACAGGGCAACCACGGGGGGTTGCCCCTACGGAAGGGGGATTGCCATGAAACCATATTCTGA
>PCSF01000196.1:0-12314 GCA_002771315.1 Desulfobacterales bacterium CG23_combo_of_CG06-09_8_20_14_all_52_9
CCGGGGCTGCAGGAAATAACATGCCGATGGGATGCGAGGTTACCCTACCGTAAAGCTCTCCGTTGATGAAGTTTCCCAGGCGGCCGAAAGTGTATCCCAAGGGCATGGCAGGAGCGAAAAGATCGGCGGCCTCAAAAAAGGAAACCCCCGTTTTCTTCAGGTAAATAGCACCCGCCGTCAATACTCCGATGAGCCCTCCGTGATAGGACATGCCGGAAAATCCGGTGAAAGTTATGCCGTTTTCAAACCGAAAGGGGAGAAAAATTTCCAGTGGGTGGTCCAGGTAATAGGAAAAACCGTAGAAAAGGACATAGCCGAGCCGAGCCCCGATTAGAAGCCCCAGGATCGCGGCGAGCAAAAGATCCTTGACCTGGTCCTGGGTAATGGAAAACCGTTTTTCATGCCGGATGCGATAGGAGACCAGCCAGTAGGTCGTGCCGAAGGCGATCAGATACATCAGACCGTAGTAATGCAGGCGGAGGGGTCCGATGGCAATCAGGACCGGATCGATGTGTTGAGGAAGGTGTTGCCACCATTCGATGAAGTTTCCCATAGTAGGTATTATCCGCTAACCTGGATTTTTCATCAAGAATTCGGTCTAATGGATTTTCTTTCGATAGAGCCGAAGGCTGTTGCTGACCACCGAGATGCTGCTCATGGCCATGGCCATTGCCGCCAGGATAGGGTGCAACTGTCGCAAAAATCCGGGAAATCCCTCGAAAGGCCACAGTACACCGGCGGCGACGGGGATCAGGACGATGTTGTAAAAAAATGCGAAAAAGAGGTTTTGTTTCACGGTTTTCATGGTGATTCGGCTCAGTGCGATGGATCTGGGGATCCCCAGCAGACTGCCGCTTGCCAGGATCACGTCACCGGTCTCTATGGCCACGTCGGTGCCGGTGCCGATGGCAAACCCCACATCGGCCTGGGCCAGGGCCGGCGCGTCATTGATGCCGTCTCCCACCATCCCCACGTGTTCCCCCCTGTCCTGAAGTGCCGCGATTCGCCGGGACTTTTCCTCGGGCAAAACCTCTGCGACGACCGTTCTGATGCCAGCCTGGGCGGCTATGGCGGCGGCAGTCTGGTGGTTATCGCCGGTGAGCATCACCACCTCCAGGTTCTGGCCTGAAAGGATTTTCACCGCCTCCTTCGAATCCGGCTTGAGAGCATCGGAAACCGCAATGACACCGACGGCCTGTTGGTTTAGGCTCAGCACCATGACCGTTTTTCCATCGGATTGCAAGGCCGCAATGACTTCTTTGGCCGGATCCACAGAGATGTTCAGCTCCGAAAACCAGGTCGGTTTTCCCAAATGGACCGATTGGCCGTCGATGTTCCCCTGAACCCCGACGCCTCGATGGGCGCTGAACTCCCCAGGATCAGAAAGAGGGATTTTTTGAGCCTGAGCTTTTTTCACAACAGCTTTTCCGATGGGGTGCTCGGACCCTTTTTCCACCGATGCCGCGATGCGTAGGATCTCATCTGAGGAGATCCGGGGATTAAGTGAGATAATGTCTGCGACAGTGGGTTTTCCCTGAGTGAGGGTTCCGGTCTTGTCCAGCACCATGGTGGTCAGCGACGAGGCGGTCTCCAGGGCAGTGCTGTTTTTAAACAGGATCCCTTTTTCAGCCCCTTTCCCGGTTCCCGCCATGATGGCTGTAGGTGTTGCCAGACCCAGGGCGCAGGGGCAGGCGATGACCAGAACCGCTACCAGTCGGATCATAGAAAAAACAAAATCTCCGGTGGTGAGCCACCAGATGATAAAGACAACCAGGGCGATTCCGATCACACCCGGAACAAAGACGGCGGCCACCCGATCCGCCAGGGCCTGAATAGGCGCCTTGCTCCCCTGGGCTTGTTGCACCAGCCGGATGATCTGGGCCAGTGCGGTCTCTTTCCCCACCCGGGTGGCTATGAATTTGAGAAGCCCTTCGCTGTTGATGGTCCCACCGGTCACCGGATCCCCCGGTTTCTTATCCACAGGGAGCGGTTCACCGGTCAACATGGATTCGTCCACGGCCGATTTTCCTTCTGTGATCGAACCATCCACCGGAATGCGCTCCCCGGGTCGTACCAACACAGTATCTCCGATTTGGACCTGGGAGAGGGGAATCTCTTTTTCTATTTGATCCCGAATGACGAAGGCGGTCTTGGGACGCAGACCCATGAGTTTGCGGATGGCGCCCCCGGTCTTCCCCTTGGTACGGGATTCCAGCATTTTGCCCAGCTTGATGAGGGTGATGATGAGCGCGGAAGTTTCGAAATACACGTGATGCCCCAGCACCGGTAAAAGCAAAACCCCCAGAGAGTAAAAATAGGCCGTTGAAGATCCCATCGCCACCAGGACATCCATGTTGGCGCTTCTGTTCCTGAGGCTCTTGATCCCGCCCACATAGTAATCCCATCCCGTATAAAACTGCACCGGCGTGGCCAGGATGAAAAATAGCCAGTTGACCCACGGCCGATGACTCCATTCCCCCAAGAGCCCGAAGTCCCGGCCCATGCTCAGGATAAAGAGCGGAATAGACAGGGCAAGCCCTACCATAAATTTCCGGGTTTGATCCCGGATTTCAGCTCGGCGCGTCGCGGTCTCGGCGTCCTCCTCGCCGGAAGAAGCCTCGGGAAGGATGATCTGGTACCCCGCGCGTTCTACAGCGGAAGTCAGTTCGGCAAGCTCCAGGGTTCCGGGCACATACTCCACCGACAGGTGCTCGGTGGCAAAATTCACCGATGCCCCCACCAAGGAAGGGAATGCCCTTTTTACCGCCCTCTCGATGTTGGCGGCGCAGTTGGCGCAGGTCATCCCGGTCACGGGAAACTCCGCCTTGACGGTCGGGACTCTGTATCCGGCATCGGCGATGCGCTTCAGCACATCCTTGACGCCAAGGGCATGATCATCAAAGGAGACCGTCGCCTCTTCCGAAGCAAAGTTAACGGCGCTTGAGGTGACCCCTTCGAGCCGCCGCAACGTCCGCTCGATGTTGGCGGCGCAGTTGGCGCAGGTCATCCCGGTCACGGGCAATCTGAGGGTTTGCTTAGACATTTCAGTTTGTTGCCGGGTAATTGATTTCTCTAAGAATGATCCGGATCTTTTCAAGGGTGGCCGGAGCGTCCCACTTTACGGTAATCTGTTTCTTTGCGGCATCCCCTTCCACCGATTTTACACCGGAAAGCGCGGTCAGCTCGTTTTTGATGGACATTACGCAGTGCCCGCAGGAGATGTTCGGTATTGAAAAGGTTTTTTGTTCCATGGCGGTATCCTCCCTCTTATATTAATAAAAGCTACCGGCTTGATAACCGGACGGTCCAATGTAAGCACACAATCGCGGGGTGGCAAACAGAAAAGATGCATGGATACTTCCGATACGCCTTTGAGCGCTCTCTTTCAGGATGCGGGTAATTTGTCCACATCCGCCGTGGAGTGTGGATCAAGAGCCGTGACGTTATCCTTTTTCAGACTCGATACCATCAAGATAAATTGTTCATAAAGAACAGATAGTTAAAATATTTCAGGTCATTTGAGATCATTATGGCACACCCTTTGCTATATCTATGGGGCAAAGCGGATAGATTCTTAAAAGATGAAAAACCTTAAAAGGAAGGCGAAAAGATGAAAAGAAATTACTTCAAAGTGTCGATGGTGATTGCAGCGGTGCTTTTCCTGGCTGGTATCGGGACGGCGGCTTTTGCCGATTGGGGCATGGGTTACGGCCGCCATCCTATGGGGTATGGTTCGGGTCCGGGAGGGCATCATCGCGGTTTCGGGTACGGCGATAATAGGCAGGATATGAGCGCAGAAGAAGTGAAAAAGGTAGAAGAAGAGCGCGAGGCCTTTTTAAATGCAACTCAGGATTTGCGAAGAAATATGCGTCAAAAAAGCCTGGAACTGGAAAGCGAGCTGGCCAAAGCTGAACCTGACGGTGCAAAAGCCTCATCCATCCAGAAAGAGATTTCCGATCTACGTGCTCAGTTCGACCAGAAACGGATCGAGAACAGGATTAAAATGGAAAAGCTGTTTCCGGATGGCGGGTTTTACCGGGGTTCGGGGCCTTTCGGAAAGATGGGACCCGGGGGAGGCGGCCCGGGAGATTGCCGGTACTAATCTGAAAGCAATCTGAATACAAATCCCGCGTGAAAAACTTCACGCGGGATTTTTTTTATCTTTAACAAGGGCGGATTCAGTGACAATTGTAGATGATATCCGGCCGTATAATCTTATGGGCGAAAAATATTTCGCCCCTACTTGTTGTCTTTGACTTCTTCAAAATCGGCGTCCACCACATCGTCGTCAGCGCGCTGGGAACCGCCGCCTGCCTGGGCGCCGCCGCCACCGCCGCCGCCACCGCCTGCTTCACCGGCCTGTTGTTGCTGACCGGCCTGAGACGCTTTCTGGTACATGGCCTCGGCCAGTTTATGAGAAGTCTGCATCAGCTCATCGCTGAGCCGACGGATCTCCGCAACGTCTTCCCCTTCCATTGCTTTTTTAAGCCGGCCGATGCCGTCCTCCACCCGGGACTTGGTGGCAGCGTCTACTTTATCTCCCAGGTCCTTGATGGATTTCTCGGTGGAATAGATGAGGCTGTCGGCGCTATTCCGCGCCTCAGCCACTTCTTTTCTCCGCTTGTCTTCGTCGGCGTGCATCTCGGCATCTTTGATAAGCCGATTGATCTCCTCTTTCGACAAGCCGGATGAAGCGGTGATCTGGATGGACTGCTCTTTCCCCGTAGCCAGGTCTTTTGCCGATACATGGACGATGCCGTTGGCATCGATATCAAAGGTCACCTCTACCTGGGGAATGCCTCTGGGAGCGGGCGGGATTCCCACCAGTTCGAATCGACCCAGCGTCTTATTTCCGGCAGCCATTTCCCGTTCCCCTTGGAGTACATGAATGGATACGGCGGGCTGGTTGTCGGCCGCAGTGGAAAAGATCTGGCTTTTCCGGGTAGGGATAGTGGTGTTCTTTTCGATCAGCTTGGTCATCACCCCACCGAGGGTCTCAATCCCCAGGGAAAGCGGCGTCACGTCCAGAAGCAGGACATCCTTGACGTCTCCTTTGAGGACACCGGCCTGAATGGCGGCGCCGACAGCCACCACCTCGTCCGGATTCACCCCTTTGTTGGGCTCGAGGCCGTAGATCCGTTTGACGCGTTCCTGAACAGCCGGCATACGGGTCATGCCGCCCACCAGGATTACCTCATTGAGTTCTTTCGCGCTCAAGCCCGCATCCTTGAGAGCGGTCCGGCAGGGACCTTCCAGCTTGTCCAGCAGATCGCTCACTAATGATTCGAGTTTGGCCCGGGTAATCTTGATGTTCAGGTGCTTGGGACCACTGGCATCGGCCGTGATGAAAGGCAGGTTGATGTCGGTCTCCATGGAGGAAGACAGCTCCATCTTTGCCTTTTCGGCGGCCTCCTTCAGCCGTTGAAGCGCCATCTTGTCTTTGCGCAGGTCGATCCCCTGATCTTTTCGAAACTCGTCGGCCAGATAATCGATAACTCTCAGGTCGAAGTCTTCACCGCCCAGGTGGGTATCTCCATTGGTGGATTTCACTTCGAAGACCCCTTCCCCGATTTCCAGGATGGATATGTCGAAGGTTCCCCCGCCCAGGTCAAATACGGCGATTTTTTCTTCTTTTTTCTTATCGAGTCCGTAGGCCAGGGATGCGGCCGTCGGCTCATTGATGATCCGAAGCACGTTGAGCCCTGCGATCTTTCCCGCGTCCTTGGTTGCCTGTCGCTGGCTGTCATCGAAGTATGCCGGAACTGTAATGACGGCATCGGCGATTTTTTCTCCCAAGTACTCCTCGGCACTTCGTTTCATATAGGCCAAAATGAAGGAAGAAACTTCGGCCGGACTGTACTGTTTTCCTTTGATGCCGATGCGGAGGTCCCCATTTGGCGCCTGTTCGATCTTATAGGGGAGGATTTTGATATCCCGCTGGACCTCTGCCGATGCGTACTTGCGGCCGATGAGTCTTTTGACCGCGAAAACCGTATTTTCGGGATTGGTAATGGCCTGACGCTTGGCAATTTGACCGACCATGCGCTCTCCACTTTCCGACACTGCGACGATGGATGGGGTGGTTCGCCCCCCCTCCGGATTCGTAATGACCTTTGGTTCACCCCCTTCCATAATAGCCACACAGGAATTGGTGGTACCCAGGTCGATGCCTATCACTTTGCCCATATGCCATCCTCCTTAGCAATTACTGAATATCGGTTTATCGAGTATCTACAATCGTTCCTTTGTCTTTTTTTCGCCTGAATTCCTTGACTCCTTGGAAACGACCACCATGGCCGGCCGCAGGAGCCTGTCATAGATTAAGTACCCTTTCTGGAGCTCCTTCACCACGGTATTGTCGGGGTGTTTGTCTGACGTTTCCTGCATGACCGCCTGGTGATACGTCGGATCAAAGGGTTCCCTCAAGGCCGATATCGGCTTGACGGCGAAATTTTCGAATACCTTTAAAATTTCCGAAAGCGTAAGCTCGACTCCCTTGACGATCGGATTAACGCCTCTTTCTTTTTCATCGAGGGCTTCGATGGCGCGTTCAAGGTTGTCCACGATGGGTAAAAGGGCCCTGAAAAGCGACTCATTGGCGAATTTTCGAAAGTCTTCGTTGTCTCGGGCCATTCGCTTTTTATAATTTTCGAAATCCGCCTTGGCCCTCAGGAAGCGGTCATAATTTTCCCTGGCTTCTTTTTCAGCCTTGTCCAGCCGTTCCTGAACGCTCTTATCGGAATTCGCAATATCCCCCGAAACATCCGCTTGGACGCCTTTTGTTTCTGATATCTCTTTTTCGTTTGCCGGAGCCTCGGGTACTACGACCTTGTTTTCTTCAGGATTTACGCTACTCATTAAATGGTCATATTCCTTTATACACAAAAATCCGCTTTGGGTTACTTTGGCCCCAATCGATGCCGAAAAATAAGTCAGGTTGGTAACTTGTCAAGGTAAAAAAGGAGGGGAACTGAGAAGAAAGAAAAATGGTTGTGCACCCTGCTTCGAGTTCTTTCCGGCAAAACAAGGATCTTGGGTTGGCCGGGGTCGATCCGCGACACAACCTGCATCATTTATCGCTGCTTCCTTCCGGACCTGACGAGATTCATGACCGGCTGTTGCGCGGCGTCCGGCCGGGAGATCCCCGAATCGCCGGGGGTCGAACCCTCTGAAGGGGATTCAGCCCCGCATAAAGCGGCTTTCGGGTTCAGGGCACCGCTAACTCCCCGCCTAGCACAACCGGTGTCTATCATAATTGATGAAGGGATTTTTTCAAGGAGAAAAGGGGGAAAAAGGATTAAAAGGCTTGGATCTTGACTTGATCATGGGGCTGGCCTACCATCAATTTGTAGCCGTGAATGGTTAAAAATGAAGCGTGAAAGAACGAATTTTCAGTTTATGGCGTCAAATCTAATGTAAGGGGTAAAAAGCGATTCAAATGGATCGAAGGGATCAAAAGAGATTTTTAGAAAAAGTCCTCCAGACCCTGACCGATTATCGGATGATTGCGCCGGGAGAAAGGGTCCTGGTGGGTGTCTCTGGCGGACCCGACTCGGTTTGCCTTTTGCATCTGCTTCATACCTTTTCTGACGCCCTATCCATCCGGTTGGGTGTCGCCCACCTCAACCATGCCCTCAGACCCGGGCAGTCCGACCGGGACGCAGACTTTGTGGCAAGGCTGACCGAATCCCTGGGGTGGCCCTTTTACCTGGAAAAGGTTCCACCCGGAACATGGCCTGCCGACGGCGCTTCTACAGAGGAAAAGGCGAGGAGGGTCCGCTACGAATTTTTCAGAGCGGTCTCCGGGGTCCATGGATACCCAAAAGTCGCCCTCGGCCATCACGCCGGGGATAATGCAGAGCTTTTCCTGATGCGTCTGATGACCTGGAGCGGGCCGGCAGGGGTGTCCGGCATCCCTCCGGTAAGGGATGATGCCCAAGGCGGCGGGCGGATCATCCGCCCTCTTATCCGGTGCACCCGAGAGGAAATCGTATCTTACCTCGCGCATCAGGGGATCGGTTTTGTTGAAGACGGCACCAATTTCTCCATGCGCTTTTTCCGGAATCAGGTCCGCCACAGGCTGATCCCCGCATTGAAGTCCCGGTTCAACCCCAAGGTCGAAGCCGCCTTGAACCGGTTTTGCGCCATTACCGCTGCAGAAGACGAATGGATGGCTACCCTTACGGAACCGATGTTTCGATCGGCCGTGATCCGGCAAGAGGAGGGTGCCTGTGTCCTTTCCGTGAAAACCATGCTCGAAACTCCAGTGGCGGCACAGCGACGGATCCTGCGGATGGCCATAGAAAAGATCAAGGGGAATCTTCGGCGCATCACCTTTGATCATGTGGAAAAAGTCCGGTCCCTTTTGTTGCAGGGAAAGGTTAAAAAAGAACTTCATTTGCCTGAAGGGATCCGGATTATTTTTGATAAAGACAGCCTGGGGATTCACCAGGATATCGCCCCCTGCCGCAAGGGACCGAGTCTAAAAAATAGCGAGGCGGAAGCACCCAAAACCGATTTCCGATATATTATCGACGGCCCCGGCCTCTACCCTATCCCCGAAATCCGAAAGACGCTGATCATCTCCCGTATGAACACCAACGAAGTTGGGGACATTCATAGCGTCGGAAAGGACGCGGCGGTTTTTGATGCCACAACCCTCACCTTTCCTTTGATTCTCAGGAGCTGGGTCTCGGGGGATCGGTTTTTTCCTTTGGGCGCATCCGGTAGCCAGAAGGTTAAAAAGTACTTTATCGATCATAAGATTTCCATCAATGATCGCATGGGATGTCCGGTGCTGATCTCCCGGGGGCGCATCGCCTGGATTGCGGGGCATCGTATCGGGCATTGGGCGCGGGTGACCGAATCCACCCAAAAAATGGTTCGCGCGGAACTATCGCTTGATTTACCGGAGAAAAATGGTTAAGTTATCTAATTAATTTTTTGGCCAAGACGGAAATTCACGGTCTTTTATAACATTTTGAGTTTTAGCGTCTGCCAAAGAGTCTTTCATCAATTCCGTCAGGAGGTAAAAACCTGTTGAATCCGTTCCAGAAGAATCTGGCATTGTGGATCATTATTACTCTGTTGATGGTTCTGTTGTATAACCTGTTCAGCCAGCAGCGCCTTTCCGAGACGAGCATCAGCTACTCTGAATTCATGTCCAGGGTGGAAGAGGGCCATATTGCCGAAGTGATCATTCAGGGTCAGGAGCTTTCCGTGACCGATGACACCCGGAAACGGTTTAAAGTTTATGCGCCACAGGATGCGGAATTGATCCGCACCCTTCGGGACAAGGGAGTCGCCATCAGCGCCAGGCCTCCCGAGGAATCCCCCTGGTACATCTCCGTGCTGGTATCTTGGTTTCCCATGATCGTTCTCATTGCCGTCTGGATTTTTTTCATGCGACAGATGCAGGCCGGCGGAGGTAAGGCCCTGTCCTTCGGCAAGAGCCGGGCACGGCTCATGTCCGACCAGTCTGTCAAGGTGACTTTCCAAGACGTGGCCGGCATCGACGAGGCCAAGGAGGAGCTTCAGGAGATCATCGAGTTTTTAAAGGACCCGAAGAAATTTACCCGCTTGGGCGGGAGGATCCCCAAGGGCGTACTGCTCATGGGTTCACCGGGCACCGGGAAGACGCTTCTGGCCCGCGCCATCGCCGGGGAGGCCGGGGTTCCGTTTTTCAGCATCAGCGGCTCCGATTTCGTGGAGATGTTCGTCGGCGTGGGGGCGTCCCGGGTCCGTGACCTTTTCGTCCAGGGGAAAAAGAACGCCCCCTGTATCATCTTCATCGACGAAATCGATGCGGTGGGCAGGCACCGGGGGGCCGGCCTGGGAGGAGGGCACGACGAGCGGGAACAGACCCTCAATCAACTCTTGGTGGAGATGGACGGGTTCGAATCCAACGAAGGAGTCATCCTGATTTCCGCGACCAACCGGCCCGATGTCCTCGATCCGGCCTTGCTGAGACCCGGCCGGTTTGATCGCCAGGTGGTGGTTCCGCTTCCCGACATCAAAGGCCGGGAAATGATTCTCCATGTCCACATGCGCAAGGTTCCGGTGGCGCCGGATGTCAAAGTCACCATTCTGGCCAAGGGGACCCCAGGTTTTTCAGGTGCCGACCTGGAGAACCTCGTCAACGAAGCCGCTCTGCTGGGGGCCAAGCGCAACAAGGAAAAGGTGGACATGCTGGACTTCGAGGACGCTAAAGACAAGGTCTACATGGGGCTCGAAAGAAAATCCAAAGTGGTCCGCGAAGAAGATCGCAAGACCACCGCCTACCACGAAGGGGGGCATGCCCTGGTGGCGCGTTTCTTGCCCGAAACGGATACCGTGAACAAGATCACCATCATCCCCAGGGGACGTGCCGCCGGAATCACATGGTTTCTCCCCGAGGAGCGGGATTTCAAATACAAGGATCAGCTCGAAAGCGAACTTTCCGTGTCCTTCGGGGGCCGGGTGGCCGAAGAGATTGTTTTCAACCGGATCAGCACCGGCGCGGCCAACGACATCAAACAGGCAACGGCACTGGCCGAAAAGATGGTTCGTTCCTGGGGGATGAGTGAGGTCCTCGGACTCTTGTCTTATGCCAAGGGAGAGGAACAAATTTTCCTGGGAAGGGAGATCGCTCAGCATCGGGATTACTCCGAGGAAACGGCTCAGAAAATCGATGCCGAGGTCAAGAAGCTGATCGATAGGGCGTATGAGCGGGCCAAGGTCGTCCTAAGCGAAAACCTGGATGTTTTGCACAAACTGGCCGAACTCCTCCTGGAAAAAGAGACCGTCTTGGGCAGCGAGCTGGATCAGATGATTCTTTCCATGAGGCCCGGGATCAAGCTTCCTCACCGACCAGGCGAAGAAGCGGGCGCGGAAAGGGCCGGCAGTACCAAAGACGCTACGGATGCGGCGGGCGGGGCCGTTTGAATCCTTTTTTCGAGATGACCTGGGGATCGCGCCGGATGACCTTGGGTGAGACCACCCGGGTCATGGGGATTGTCAATGTCACCCCGGATTCGTTTTCAGACGGGGGAAAGTTTTTCACTTTCGAATCAGCCGTTTCTCAAGGGCTTTCGCTGGCTCAGGCAGGGGCGGACATTCTGGATATCGGGGGCGAATCGACCCGGCCCCATTCCGATCCCGTTCCGGCCGACGAAGAGATTCGCCGGGTGGTTCCGGTCATCCGGGCTCTTTTAAGCCGCATCGACATCCCTATTTCCATCGATACCACCAAGGCTGCGGTGGCCCGGGCCGCCATCGAAGCGGGTGCTTCCATGATCAATGACGTGAGCGCCCTGCGTTTCGATCCCGATATGGCTTTCGTGGCCCGGGAGGCCGGTGTTCCCGTAATCTTGATGCACATGCTCGGAACCCCCAAGACCATGCAGCACGCTCCCCACTACGAGGATGTGACCCGGGAGATATTTGCTTTTTTGGAAGGCGCGATCCATTTCGCTCAGGAAAAGGGAATCCCCAAAAGCCTTATCATCGCGGACCCGGGGATCGGTTTCGGCAAAACCCTTATCCACAATCTGACCCTGATCGCCGAATTGCGGACGTTTCATGCCCTGGGAGTTCCTCTCCTTGTGGGCCCATCGAGAAAAGCATTCATCCGCACGCTCCTAAAAGGGAAGAGCGACCGGGAAATCCGACCCGATATGCCTGAAGTGGAGATCGGCACTCAGGCGGCTGTGGCGGCTTTAATCATGAACGGCGCCCATATCATCCGGGCACACGACGTTGAGAACACCCGGAGAACAGCATTGATCGTCGATGCCATCGTCCATGCTCCTATGCATCCGTCCGGCGGTTCCTCCATTGATGCTGCTTCATAAACCCAAGAGACGAATCCCATCTGCCGGTCTTTTGCCGAAGACGGAGGAGCCTTTTTTGAGTCGGAAAAGCCGATGGTTCCGGATGCCGTACCTGTTGTTCCTTTGGATCGTTCTCTTGGCATCGGGGTGTTCCCGGATCATGGAGGCGGATCTTTTCGTACCCGTCCGGCTGGAAGGCCTCCCCAACGGGATGATTTTAGTGGAGCAGCCGGCAAAAGGGATCGAAATACGCGTCCGGGGTCCTGAGTCCCGAATCCAATCCATTCAGGGGGGCCGGATTGGGTACACATTGGACATGACGGCGGTCCGGCTGGGGGTGCAGTCCATCCCCATCGACCCGGCCCGGATTCAGCTTCCCATGGGTGTTTCGATTGTCGGCTTCTCGCCCAAAACCCTGGCTATAGAGTTGGCCCGGGAGTCCCGAAAGGCCCTCGGCGTAACAGTGGCCCTTTCCGGAGAACCGCCGCCGGGAAAAGAGGTCAG
>PCSF01000196.1:12382-12886 GCA_002771315.1 Desulfobacterales bacterium CG23_combo_of_CG06-09_8_20_14_all_52_9
CCGTGGCCACAAAAGCCATCGATTTAACCGGTGTCGCCGAGTCTTTCCAGAAAGAGATCGCCCTCGAAATTCCCGACGGCATGGTATTGGACACTCCTTCCCAGGTAATCACGGCCCGGATTGAAATCGGCGAAAAGATCGTTACCCGACAGTTGAAAGAGGTGACGATCATCGGAAAGGGAAGCCCTTTCCGGTATCGGATTGTGCCGGCGACTATCGATATCGAGATCAAAGGACCGGTCCACTTCCTGGATGAACTTGAACGGAAGGGAGGGGTCAAGGTGTCCATGGATCTTGCGGGGCTGAAACCGGGGGTTTATCCTCGCCGTGCTGCCCTGACGCTTCCCCCGGAAATCACGCTGGTTTCGACAAAACCGGAAATCTTCACCGTCACCATAAATAAATAGGGGACGTCCATAATTTTATGCTTTTCTAACACGAACAAGATGGGCACGCTTGAATAACAATTCGTGAACATTGATGGCTTCGTAAAAAGTCCATCTG
>PCSF01000015.1:0-1987 GCA_002771315.1 Desulfobacterales bacterium CG23_combo_of_CG06-09_8_20_14_all_52_9
AGAACAAATCATGGCGAAACATTTTGATCGAGAGCTGGCAAATATCAAAAAAATGGTTCTTTCTTTGGGGGCCCTTGTGGAAGAACGGGTCCGCATGGTGATTCAGGCCGTGGAAAATAAGGATCCTGACCTGGCTCAGCAGATCATCAAAATGGATTATGAGATCGATGAGATGGAAGTTGAAGTGGAAGAGGAATGCCTCAAAGTGCTGGCCCTGCATCAGCCCGTTGCCGTGGATCTCCGGTTTCTCGTCGCGGTCATCAAAATCAACAATGAGCTTGAACGGATCGGCGATCTGGCCGTGAATATCGCTCAACGGGTCTGGGTATTGGCCCAAAGGAAATCATCGAATCTTTTTTACGACTATTCCCAGATGTCCGAGAAGGCGATGACTATGTTGAAGATGAGTTTGGATGCCTTGGTGGAACTGAACGAGGCGCTTGCCTTCAAGGTGCTCACCCTTGACGATGAAGTGGACCATTTGAAAACGGTGGCCTATGATCAGATTAAAAACGAAATGAAAAAAAACCCGGAAGCCATCGGTCCTCTGATCAATCTCTTTCTGATTTCCAGGCATCTGGAGCGTCTGGCGGATCATGCCACCAATATCGCTGAAGAGGTGATCTATCTAATTGAGGGTGAAATCGTCAGGCATCACAAATACGGTGTAACCATCCAATTGGGAAAAGAAACGGAAAAGAAGAACCGGCAACCTCCCTGTCCGGAGCCTTCCTGAAAGAGGTTAAGACTTCATCCAGGAAGGTTTGGATTATCAGGGGCCGATATTCGTTTTTTTGTAAAAAACCGGTTTTAGGATTTTCAGCGCGACTATCGACGCCACCGGTTTCCCCAGCCACGAAGCGATGCCGGTGCTGCCTAGGCACTGCCTGCAATATGGATGTACCAGGCGGAAGCGATCAAACCCCTCCATGATCTCTCCGATGACCCCCGACGACAGGATTTCCCTCAAGGATGCCCTTTTCAGGTTACCGATGGCGGTTTTACCATCATAATCGATACAGCACAGCGTCACATCGCCATTATAAAGGATGCCGAAATGGTCCCGCATGCCGAAACAGTACCCGGCCCAGGCGTCCCGGACGGGCTGCGAGTCGAAAGCATGTCCCCAATCTTCCAGGACATAAGTCTCAAGAAAGACTCGCGGATGGACTTCAAGGACATTCCATTTGTATGACACAAGCGAATGAATCTTTTCGGCCACGGCCGCCTTTTGGATAGGATCGGTTTTTAAGCCTTCATGGATCCGATCCGCCCATTGGTTGAAAATGCGCTTCAATTCCAGGCTGGAAGAAATGACCTTCAACGGGCCGGTGGACTTTTCCATTTGCTTTTTTAAAAAGCGCGTGTTGAGAAACCGGAATTTAAAAATCGTTTGAGGGTACTTCTTCTTGTAAGCAAAAAAGAAGTTTAAAATGCCTGAAAGGTAGCTTTCAAAGGACAGTGATCGGGCCTTTCTTAAAATAAAAGAAGAGGGATCAGGGGTCTGCAGCGACACGTCGATCTGTTGCAACGGATAGGAAAGGAGACCCTGACCCACGGCCCCTCCCAAACTCCTTCCGTTGGTGGTAAGCCCGATGGGGACCCTCTCTTTCCGAGCATGGGAGAGGATATTAAAAAAGTCCCGGTGAAGAGTCGGCTCTCCCATGACGTGCAAAGTCACCTTTTCACAGATGCCTTCCGCGCCCAAGACTGAAATGGCATCCTTGGCAAGGCGGGTATCTATGAACCCCGGAGGACGCGTCATCCGCGATTTCGGGCAAAAGACGCAATTGAATTCGCAGACGTTCGTCAACTCTAAATGCACCCGTTTCAGGGGGACCTTCACGTATCCGAATGTGCGCTTGGGCATGGCCGGTTTCATGGAGAACACTCTAACAGCAAATCGGTTCCTGTCAACTTTCTTTAAGCCCGAAAGTTATGATTTTTTATTGAAGATTCGGGGGAACCTCGAGGAGTTCATGTGCAT
>PCSF01000015.1:2026-3548 GCA_002771315.1 Desulfobacterales bacterium CG23_combo_of_CG06-09_8_20_14_all_52_9
AGCCCCATTTTTTGTCTTGAATATGCAGATTACATCACCCGGAAAAGGGTTTCGGTTTGCTTCAAGGCGTGATATGGACCCCGTGAATCGGCATGGGCCAGGCTTTGTGCCCACGAAAAGGAAATCGGATCGGAACAATTCTAAGAGTCGATAACATGGCTGTCCTGACCACCATCATACCCGTATTTACCATCATCATTTTGGGATGGATTGCCAGGGAAAAGCGCTTTATAACCCAGGAATTGATGGGTCCGGCTAATCGTCTCGTCTTTTATTTTGCCATCCCGGCCATGATCTTTCAGGCCGTATCCAAGTCCAGCTTCAACTTACATTTTCATCCCGCAGTAGTTCTCACCAGTTTGGCGGCGATAATAGTGGTATTCGCGCTAGCATGGCTTGCGGCGCGATGTCTGTCCTTGGCACCCTCACGTAAGGCCACCTTTGTCCAAAGCGCCATTCACGGAAATTTGGGCTACATCGGCTTGGCCGTGGCTTATTTTTTCCTAGGCCCGGACGGACTCGTTCGGGCAGGGATTCTGGCGGGGTTCATGATGGTTCTGCAAAATTTTCTCGCCGTAATCATACTCCAACGCTTCAGTGGTCAATCCCATGGACATGCGATTCGGACCGTTGTTCTGAAGGTCGCCGGCAATCCGGTGATCCTATCCGCCGCCGCAGGCATCACAGCGTCCTTAACCCGTTTCGCTTTTCCTCAGGTCGTGGACCGCAGTTTGACCATTTTAAGCGGCATGGCTCTGCCCCTGGCTCTGCTACTCATCGGCGCCTCGATTTCATTGCGACAGATCAAGGATCAGATCCGGGACTGGGTAGGCGCCGGCGTGTTCAAGCTCATGGTGCTTCCGGCCCTGGGGCTGGTCATGTTTCGGATCTTAGGGATCCCGTCTGCCGATTACCTTCCGGCATTGATCCTGCTGGCCTGCCCTTCGGCCACGCTGATCTATACCATGGCCGGGGAAATGAACGGGGACGTGGAATTGGCCGTGATCACGATATCGGCCAGTACCCTCCTCTCAGCCCTGAGCCTGTCCTGTTGGCTCGGGTTGGCCGGATGACGGACGAACTCCTTGATGGAGCCCCGATGATTACGATACAGATCTAAAATATGGTTCATCCGGTTTTAGCGCCCTTCTTCGTTTGAAAAAAAGTGGACAATCCGGTTTCCTTTTGGGTGAACGTAAATTCAATCAAGGAGGAAGCCCATCATGTCCACGAGTCTTTTATATCATGCCTTTGGGATTCAGGGCTACCCGTATGTTCGAACCCGGTATGAAGGAGGCGCCGAGAGCTTTACGATCAGCCTGGAGCCCACATTGAAACTTAAAAGCGTCATGGGTATGTCACGATCTTTAAAGATGTCTACCGAAAGAAAAAGGGCTTCCGGCATAACCTACCGAAAACCCTTTCTTTTTTCTGGTGGGCCGTCCGCGAATCGAACGCGGAACCTCCTGATTAAGAGTCAGTTGCTCTGCCTGGTTGAGCTAACGGCCCATTTGAATTTCCA
>PCSF01000043.1:0-620 GCA_002771315.1 Desulfobacterales bacterium CG23_combo_of_CG06-09_8_20_14_all_52_9
ATGGTTACCGATCCGGTCTCCTTTCTCGATGAGCCCCACCTCGATTTCCAGCCCTTTTTCATCGGCCAGTTTTTTCAGGTGGATGGCGCCCGCGAGGTTGGCGGGACCGCCTCCCACAAAAAGGACATCCAGAGGGAATTCTTCTCTTGCTTCAGTCATTGCCTTTTCCAAAAAAGCTAAAAAATCATTTCAGTTTTTTCACTTCCTCGGTGATGGCCGGAACGATCTTTTTCAAGTCTCCCACGACACCGTAATCGGCCTTTGAAAAAATAGGAGCTTCCGGATCCTTGTTGATGGCGACGATCACTTTGGAAGAGGACATTCCGGCCAAATGCTGGATGGCGCCGGAAATACCGCAGGCGATATAGAGGTTGGGGGATACGACCTTCCCGGTCTGACCCACCTGGTCGCTGTGGGGTCGCCATCCTTCGTCTACCGCGGTCCGGGATGCGCCCACAGCGCCTCTCAGCGCCTTGGCCAGGGCCTCGATGGCCGAAAAGTCGCCGCTTGTTCCCCTACCGCCGGAAACGATGATGTCGGCTTCGGTGAGCTCCACCTTGTCCGTGCTCTCCATTTTCCGTTCCACCACTTTGGTTTTCACCTCGCCCACCTGAACCGCG
>PCSF01000043.1:1047-3421 GCA_002771315.1 Desulfobacterales bacterium CG23_combo_of_CG06-09_8_20_14_all_52_9
TGGCGTCAGCCAGGCGCCTTCCTTCGCTTAACGCTTCGAAGCTGACTTTCCGAAACGTGCCTTCACGTTGCTCGGTAATAACGAAAATGCCTTGTGCCATGTTCATCTCCTTCTTAATAACGCCAAGGGCCTGCCCAAGGCGTGCTGATTCGAATCGGGTACGGCAATATCAAATAGCCTTGGCCTCCTCGTGAAGCTTTTTCACAAGGTTTGCGGCAAGGGTAACAGGATCCTCTCCTGGGATCATGGTGATCGCTTTTCGGGTCGGAGGCGGTTTCAGGGCTGCAATCTTGACCTTGCGGTGTTGCGCCCCCACAGAGCCGGCATCCACGCCCAGGCCGGCCAGGGTTTTAACGTCGAGGGGTTTCTTCTTGGCCTTCATGATTCCGGGCAAAGATGCATAGCGCGGTTCATTGAGTCCCCTTTGAGTCGTAAAAAGAACCGGCAACTTCGCCTCGATTACGGCCGTGCCGCCTTCAACGACCTGATGGCAACGGATCGTGTCGCCCGAGATTTCTTTCTTGATGACCTGGGTGATCTGGGGGATCCCCAAAAATTCCGCGACGGCCGAGGCCACCTGGTAATTGTCGCCGTCCACCGCACGCATCCCCGCGATGATCAGGTTGAAGGGAATCTGCTTTAAGGCGGCGGCGAGGATCTTTGCGGTGGCCAATGGGTCGCTCCCCTCCGCAGCGGGGTCGTTGACGTGAATTCCTTTGTCCGCGCCCATGGCCAAGGCGGTGCGGATGGTTTCCACCGTTTTCGCCGGGCCCATGGAAAGAATCGTCACGGTCCCCCCCTGGGCCTCTTTGATACGCAGCGCCTCTTCAACCGCCAATTCGTCATAGGGATTCATGACCCATTTCAGATCCTCTGTCTTTATGGAGACGCCGTCTCCGGCAATCTGAATGAGCGATTCGGTATCCGGCACTTGCTTGACAAGAACCACAATTTCCATGTCCTTCTCCTTTCCTGATCTTTATCGGGTGGCTTTACGGATATCCAATTGATCCAGGGCGATGATCCACTTGCAGATGTTGGCTGAGCCCTCCACCATGGTATAGGTGGGCGCATCCCGGTAAAACCGGGCAACCGGATATTCGGTAGAATAGCCATAGGCTCCCAGGATCCTCATGGCGTAATTGGCGCACTTGGTGACGACTTCCCCTGCAAAGTACTTGGCCTGGGCCACATCGAGGCCGTTGTTCAGTTTCCCCTGGTCCTTGGCCCATGCCGCCTTGTAAACCAACAGGCGGGCGGCTTCAATCTCCGCGGACATTTGGGCGATCATGTCCTGGTTCATCTGGTATTCGCCGATGGCCTTTCCGAACTGCTTGCGCTCCTTACAGTATTTGATGGCCTCTTCCAGGCAGGCCTGGGCAACACCCACGGCGCCTGCGGCGGCGGAGAGGCGGGTCTGGTTCAAGGAGCTGAAAAGGATCTTGGTCCCGTCTCCGGGTTTTCCCAAGATATTTTCCTTGGGCACCTTTGTGTCGGTAAGATAAATTTCACCCGTCGGTGAAGAAAACGAGCCCATCTTTTCCAAGGCGGTGGTCCGCACCCCGTTGAAATTTTTCAGTTCCACCACGAAGGCGGAAAGACCGCCGGATCCCTTGCTGCGGTCAGTGTAGGCGTAATAAATGACGACATCGGCCACATGAGCGTTGGAGATCCAAGTCTTGGATCCGTTGAGAAGCCAATGATCTCCCTTGTCCTCGGCCTTGGAGGTCATGGCCATGACGTCTGAACCGGCATTGGGTTCCGTCATGGCAAATCCGCCCAAATATTCCGCACTGACGAGTTTAGGAATGTATTTTTTTTTGATTTCCTCATTACCATATTTAAAAATGGTGAAGGCGCATCCCAGTTCCTGCATGTTGACCTGCACCCTGAGGGAGCTGGACGCCCGGGCGATTTCTTCTGTGATGATCATCGCGGCCAACCAGCCCATTTCGTTGCCGCCGTATGCTTCCGGAATCACGGTTCCGAAAAGCCCCAGTTCCCCCATGGGTTTGATGGCCTCTTCATGGGGCAGGTAATGCTTGGCATCCCATTCGTCCACAAACGGTGCGATCTTATCATTGACGAAATCGCGAACCGTGCTCCTCAGTATTTCGAGTTCCTCCGTTAATGCAAAATCCATTTCCCGTCCTCCTTATCTATCGATCATTGGCGGTTCTCTTTTTATCTATCGCATACAATCCCCGGCCTTCGGTTGACAACAAAAGGACCTTTGTGGAGCTATTTAAAAGAATTTAGACCGAGTCCAAGGGAATAGCTACCATATAGCTATTTCAGAGAATACTTGTCAAGCCTTTTTGACCACTAGGGATATGGTGATCCAAATAAAACGGATCCCCCTTGCAATAGTTGT
>PCSF01000111.1:0-166 GCA_002771315.1 Desulfobacterales bacterium CG23_combo_of_CG06-09_8_20_14_all_52_9
GTGAAAAATCGCATGCTCGCACGCTTCCCCTTTTTTCTTGTGAAAAATCGCATGCTCGCACGCTTCCCCTTTTTTCTTACGGGGCGGTCGGGTGGCACCAGGGGCGATTCCGAGCTGCCGCCCTTTGCGTGGATTCAGAGCCCCGCCAGGATCTTCGTCGGATGAA
>PCSF01000111.1:228-12845 GCA_002771315.1 Desulfobacterales bacterium CG23_combo_of_CG06-09_8_20_14_all_52_9
CGCGACACCTGGAACGCTGTGCTCTGGTCTATGCCTGCCCGGCCGGAAAAAATTTTATCTTAAGCCGGTATGAAGCGCCACTGCCTACCTCCAGGGTGTGCAATGCTCGATGTTTGGGATGCATTTCCCTGCAGAAAAAAAGCGGTATTCCCAGCGCTCAGACCCGTATCGAATTTATCCCGTCCCCGGAAGAGATCGCCGAAGTGGCCCTGCATCACATCCGTCGCGTGCGAAAGGCGGTGGTCAGTTTCGGCCAGGGGTGCGAAGGAGAACCCCTTACCGCCGCCCATGTCATCGAGCCGGCCATACGGAAAATCCGAACCGAAACGCACCGGGGAACCATCAACCTCAATACCAACGGGAGTATGCCTGCGACCGTCAAACGCCTCTTTTCCGCCGGCCTCGATTCCATTCGTGTCAGTATGAACAGTGTGCGAGAGCCTTGTTATAAAGCCTATTTCCGACCCAAAAGCTACGACTTTTCGGATGTGCTCGAAACGATTGAAACCGGCATTAAGATGAACCGATTTGTCTCCATCAACTACCTGAATCTCCCCGGGTTTACGGATACCCCTGAAGAGGTTTTCGCCTTGTTTCAATTTCTAGAAAATTATCCCATTAGCATGATCCAGTGGCGGAACCTCAATATCGATCCTGTGTACTATTTAAGAGCCATGAGCCGTGTCTCCCGTCAGGGAGATCCCATGGGTATCCCCAAATTGCTGGAGCAAGTCCGCCATCGCTTTCCCCATATCCGCTTCGGCTATTTCAACCCCCCTGTCGTGTTAAAAGACACCATTTGAGCAAATCTTGTTAAAACGGGCGGGTTGCCTTTATGGTTTCAGACTGATAAAATAAGTAAATGTTCAAATACTAGGGTATGAGATCTTTTTTCGTCTATTATCAATCGAACCAACAGGAAAGGACTGCGGCCAATGAAGAAGATATCGATGGTGTGTGTTTTATTAATGCTCCTTTCGGCTATTTCATGTGCTCCGGGAAATCGGGGCGGAGAGACTGTGGGTACCCTGACGGGGATCCTGGTGGGTGCCATCATTGGGCACCAGGTAGGAGGAGATAGCACAGCGAGAGCCCTGGGTGCAGGGGTGGGAATGGTGGTTGGAGGCTTGGTCGGATCGCAGCTCGGCAGGATGTACGACCAGCTCAACGCAGAGGAACAGCGGGTTCACTCTTCCATCATCACCGAGTCCATCCAGACCTCCAAGGTGGGGGAGGGCAACCAATGGTACAACCCTGAAACCGGGAACAGCGGGAGGGTTGTCGTTACCAAAGAGCAGGAATATTGCCGGGAGTATCAGCAGACCATTGTCATCGGCGGTAAAGAAGAAAAGGCTTACGGAACCGCCTGCCGCCAACCTGACGGGTCCTGGAAAATAAAGAACTGAGTCGATATTCAATTTCGGCAAAAGACGCCGGCTCACCGGTGCCTTTTGCCGATTTCATTTCCAAAACAAAGCGAACAGGACGGCAAAGGCCAGGGCCGGAATCATGTTCCCGATGCGGATCCGGCTATGCCCCACAAGGTTAAAACCGATTCCCACAATAAGAAGGCCGCCGGTGGCTGTTACGGCTTCCAGGACCGCGGGCTCCTGGAGAAAGGCCAGATGGGATGCTAAAAGAGTGATGGTTCCCTGGACAACCAGGACCGACAATCCGGAAAAAGCGACCCCAATCCCAAAAGAGGAAGCCAGTGCGATGGAGGACATTCCGTCCAGAAGCGATTTAACCAGGAGCGTGCTGGTATCTCCCGTTGTCCCGTCCTGTATGGAACCGACAATCACCATGGCCCCTGTGCAGAAGAGCACGGATGCCGTCACGAAGCCTTCCACGAAGGAGGATGAATCCGAGCGGGCCCGCTTTTTAAGCCAAACCCCCAACCGCTCCACCGCGCCTTCGATATTGACGGCTTCTCCGACGACGGCACCTGCCAGCAGACATCCCAATGTCAGGAGGAGCTTCTTTCCGGAAAGGGCCATCTGAAGCCCGATCAAGAGGGTGGAAAGCCCCAGGGCATGCATGACAATAGTTTTGATGCGCTCGGGCAGGCGCTTTCCGATGCCAATCCCGATGAGCCCCCCTGAAATAATGGCTCCCGTGTTAACCCATGTACCGATCACGAAAATCCCTCCAATAAAGAGCGCCTTGCCTCATTGCATCGATACGATTAAAGGGCAAGAATACTCAAACCTCAAGAGAATCCTGGTGCCTGATTGACGGAGAGGGGCACCGTATATAAAATAAAGGTATCAAGGACATACAAAATAGGATCAAGGAGGCGACCATGAGAATCCTGCACCTTCTCAGCCAGCGCCCGGAAGCTACGGGGAGCGGTATTTATGTCCGTGCCATGATGGAACATGCCCGGCGGAAGGGGCATACAAATTTTCTTTTGGCCGGCATCGCACCCGATGATAATCCGGCAATCGAAGGGTACACCCGGAATTCGTGCGCCTTTGTGCGGTTCAAAGGTGCGGATCTCCCGTTTCCCGTGGTAGGGATGAGCGATGTCATGCCCTATGAAAGTGTATGTTTCAAGGACCTGACCCCTGATCAGATTGAAAGCTACGAGGGCTGTTTCCGGAAGTACCTCGAGGGCGCGATTCATCGCTTTAGACCCGATCTGATCCATTCCCATCACCTCTGGTTGATGACCTCCCTTGCCAAACGCGCCTGTCCTGATTTTCCGATAGCGAGTACGTGTCATGGCACGGATTTGCGGCAGTTCCATAACTGTGCACACCTGCGAGAACGCGTACTCGAAGGGTGTCGCCGGTTGGATGCCGTCATGGCGCTGAGCCGGAATCAAAAAGACGAGATCGCAAAGCTTTACGACATCGACCCGGATAAAATTGATGTCACGGGCGTGGGATATAACGACCGATTTTTCACCTTCGACGGTGTAAAACCGAAAAGCCCGATCCGTCTGGTCTACGTCGGCAAACTCTGTCGCGCCAAGGGGGTTCCCTGGATGCTGCGGGCGCTTTTGAAAACCACGCATTTATCCTGGAAGCTTCACTTGGTGGGTGGCGGGACAGGTCCGGAAAAGGCCGAGTGTCTTCAGGTTGCAAAGAGCCTGGGGGATCGGGTGATAACCCATGGCCCTGTTTCCCAGCAGCGGCTTTCCGAGATCCTGAAGCGCAGTCATCTTTTGATCCTGCCTTCTTTTTTTGAAGGGCTTCCTATCGTCCTTCTGGAGGCCATGGCTTGCGGATGCCGAGTCGTAACGACCGCACTTCCCGGCGTTGATGAACTCTTTGAGAAGATCCCTGAAAAATTTGTGAGCACCGTTGTGTTGCCCCGGCTTGAAAATGTAGATAGGCCTATTCCTGAGGATGAGCCGGCCTTTGAAGCACGCCTTTCCGGGGCCATTGTCGAAAAGATCCGTGACATACAGGCAAGTCCCGAAATCGATTCGGCCCGCCTTTCCTCCATCTTGAAGCCGCATACCTGGTCCAACGTGTTTCAACGAGTGGAGGCGGTCTACCGACGGATCACACCCGGAGAATGATCCCTGTCTGCCGGTCACGAAATCGCTGCAAATCTCGATAACGCAGATGGTTTCAATCTGCAGGAGCGCCGGGCTTGGCATCGAAATCCGACCATCGCCTCTTGGACAGGGTTCCAAACGGAATCAAAACGGGAAACAACCAAAGCAAATTCCACCAGCTCAACCCTGTCGCCTCGATACCGCCATATGCCCATATGGCCCATGCAATTGAAATGAAGAATACTCCATAAGGTACGGCCATGAGACGCCATAAAGGAGTTGATGGATGCCGCCAGAGGGAAAAAGCCATGATGGTAACGACCGCTGCGATAAAGACGAGCATCCCCGAAAGGCCCTGAGCCCATTTCCCTTGAATAAGAAAGACCATCGATAGAAGGGCAAGCCAAAGGAATCCTCCCAGCCAGCCGAATGTCCAGCCTATCTTTTCACCTCTTCTTTTCAACTTATGTTATCCCCCGCTGTATTGATCACCCATCGAAACGAAATACGAAGCAGCCGTTTTCGATAAATACTTGGCATAGTATCAAATTTGATGAAATCGTAAAAACCCAAGATTGGGATGGCAAAGCAAAAAAGCTCCAGATGCAAGGCGCGCAAATCCTGAGAAATGAGGCGTACTTATTGGTACGCCGCAATGACGAAGGATGCAGCGCAACGCAGCAGATGGACTTTTTACGAAGCCATCAAATTTAATCGCTTTCACTCCTTTTAAGGAACACGTTTATCGTCGGGATCTCCTCATGATGAAGGAAAAACCGATACAAACGAGTCCTATTACCCAGTAGAAAATGACGGAAGGCAGGACAAGCATGCCGGGGCTTCCGCCTGCATCTCCTTTATAATATCCAACAATACGCACTGCGTCCAGCATGAGAAGAGCCGTCAAGCCGACGAGCATGGTCAAGGAATAGCTGCCGCAGACGATGATGATTTTCTTCGTTGAACCGGACCGACCCCAATACCCGCTGGCCGATTCCAGACTGTTCAATATCAGCATAGCCAGTATCGACACACCAAACAGGATCCCGTACAAGAGATGCGAGTTCCAGTATTCACGCAGCGGAAATTGGATCAGGTGGATAATGCCAAACGGTGCAAGCCATATGGCCGTCATTCCAAAGACGATCCACCCTGGCACCGCCGCAAGAAATCTTCTGGGCTTGTTAGTGTTCATACTGATGATCTAACCTTCTCCGAATGAACGATTGATTTTGCCCTACAGTTACAGCAACAGGACCTATAGTCCTTTCCTAAGTTAAGCCGTGTGCAAATCACTCGCCCGGCATCGTCGAAACGGATACCTTCCTTTATGAGCAAAGCCCGCTTCATTTCGAGGCCGCCCTGAAAGCCGCCTATACTTCCGTCTGACCGAATTGCCCGATGGCAGGGGATGACAATGGGAAAAGGATTGGTTGCCAACGCCAGACCTACGGCGCGGGCGCCATTGGGATTATCGATGCTTTTCGCAATAAGATGATATGTGCTGACTCTTCCGCGGGGAATGGCATGCTCGGCATGCAGGACTTTTTGTTGAAAGGCAGAGCAAAGGTCGAGACGAACTATATCGAGGGAGAACTGAATATCCTCACCGTTCAGAAATGCTTCAATCTGACGAAGAAGGGCATCGATCTCCGCACAGGAAGAAGCGGAGGGGGCGGTGTTGAATTTCTTCAGGGTTTGCATGGCAGAGGTTTCTGGCCTGGATAACAGGATACGAATGATTTTAGGCTCGCTTCTGAATACCGACCAAAGCACAGCCACGGAACCAAAAGGGGTCGTAGGAAGACAGGCAACAGCCGGATCGGATGGCATCTGTTTCATAATGGCTTATCAAGCGCCAGTTTCATATGGCGGCGGCAAGCCATGGTCAAAATTGTAAAACAAAGTCTGGTACCCCCTTCGAAACCCGATCACATCTTCAACAACCCTGTCGGGGGATTGCTTTTCGATCAAGACGCGCGCCATGAAGTCAGCGATAATGAGCATTTCCTTTTCGCGCATTCCATATCGTGTGACTTCAATTGTTCCCATACGCAGACCACTGGGTCTATCCCAATCCTGCGGTGTATCGCTGGGAAGAAGATTCTTGTTTGTTACAATGTTGGCTCGTGCTAACAAATGCGCTACATCCAAACCGCCGCCGAAGGCGCGCACATCGGCGATGACTTGATGCGTGCGTGTATAACCCTTGCGGGAGCCGAGCACCGGAATGCCGCGCTTCTCCAATGCCGCGCCGAGCGATTGGGCGTTGCGGACAATTTGTGCCATATATGTTTTCCCGAATTCGATCATTTCTGCGGCAGAAACCGCCAGTGCCGCCACGCGGTTCACCTGATGCGTTGCGGCAAGGACGGGGAAAATGGTATGGGTGAGCGGATGCGTCAGGCTGGGGTCATCCCAGACGATAATGCCGCTTTGCGGCCCGCTGAAGGTCTTGCCGGCCGAACCGGTCAGTACGAGCGCGCCTTCCCGCAATGGATCCTGAAACTGGCCGCCTGCGATCAAGCCGATCTGATGGGCGCCGTCAAAAAAAATCTTGCCGCCCCACTCCGCCAAAGTTTCAGCCATTTCTTTCAACGGGAATGGAAACAGGGTCATGGAGGCACCCAGAGCAACAAGTTTTGGACGCACAAGCGGCGCCATCTTACGGAACAAATCCATATCCACAACCAGCTCGACAGGATCCATGGGGACATCTACGATTTTGAGCCCGCGCACGCCCGCCGGTCCGTCGATGCGATTGCTCGAGTGTCCGCCGAATGGCTGAGCGATGCTCATGATCACGTCGCCGGGTTCAGTGAGTGCTGTATATACGGCAAGATTGCCGATCATGCTTGCGATAAGACGGTGGTCGGCATAGCGGGAGCGAAAGGCTTTCTTGAGCAATTCCACGCACAGGGCTTCGATCTCGTCAATGTATTTCGTGCCGGCAAACCAGCGATTGACCTTGCCGATGTGGCCTTCGGCGGCTCTTGTGCCGACTTCAGCCGACAGCAACGCTCGAACCGCTGGACTAGTCGGCGCTTCGGGTGCAAGCAGATTGATGCATTGTTCACCCCGCCACTTCTCATTGCGTTTTACAGCAGCGATCACGGCATCCTGCATCTCTTTTCCGGAAAGGCATGTCTCGAGTATAACCCGAGCCTTAGCAAGTATTTCCGGGTCGTGAACTTCAAGAGAAAAATGATTCACGGATGTATCTGACATGGCTTTGGCTCCTGCGTTTGACTAAGAAATAGATTCGGATATTCCTGTTCCTTGTTTGTTTCAAGCTCATCGAACGCCTTGATTTTAAGAAATCAAATGATTACCGAAGCAATCGTTTCACCATAAAAATAGAACTTGACAGACATAAATTTGAAAATTCAGCCGTTTCCTGTATGGCGGACGGGGCTTGGCTGCGAGGTGCAGGTGAATATCCAAGTTTGGAAAAAAACTGATCAGCGGTAGTCGTAAGCAGATAGATGATCTGCACACCTTGAGCATGGGCATATTGCTCAGCGTGTGCTACAAGATGCCGGCCTATTCCGTTTTTGCGGTGTTTCGATGATACGGCCAGGGAACGAAGTAATGCAACGGTCCCAAATACCTCAAGGCCCAACAAACCAGAATTGTCACCGAAACCGAAGAAGTGCTCTAGATGTTTTGGTGTAATATCTGAAACAGGAAGACCGCACTTCTGAAGGAGGTGTTTAACGTCAAATTCGTTCGGAGTCTTTATTATCGTGTTCTTCAACAGCTAACACTCCTCATCACCTGACCGGATCACCAATGGCCTTAAAACAAACAAAGAAACAGAGATCGTGGCAGCTTTGAGCACTCACCGGCAAAAAGCGAAACACCGGGTCAGCATCATGCGGTTATTATATGGCCATTTCAATTCGTTATCAAACTCAAACAGAGCAGGCGGCCATCCGACTTCAAAAGCCGATGACATTCTCGCAATACTGCTCTTGGATCTTGTATGATGTGAAACACGTTCGCCATAAATGCCACATCAAAGGTTCGAAAGGCCATATAGATGTTGCACGAAAAAGGAACCTCTCCTCTATCAATGTTTTGCCTCACGCAGTTCCAAGGATATTGCCTCAACAGGACACCTCGTTACACAAAGTCCACAGCCCAGGCACGCGTCGGCATTAAATTCCATTTTATCATCTTGTAAGACCCGGGCACCAAAAATACATCTATCCACACATTCGCCGCAATGAACGCAATCCTCAAAAATCGTAACAGCTACATATTCCGAACGGACCATCAAATCCTTCCGTTCAAACTGTTTCACTATCTGTAAGTCATGGCAACAGCATGAACAGCAACTGCATAATGCAAATATTTCATGGTCGGGCATGTATAGACTGAGATGAACAAGTCCGCTTTCGTTTGCCGTTTTTAAAATTTCAGCCGCCTCTGCTAAATCCACATGGCGGGACTTTCCTTTGATTACGAAATTGTCTCCTACATGATTCAGTAAAAAACAGACCTCTAAGGGATTATCGCACCGCTTATAATGAGACCGGCATTCGCAGTTCTGTACCGCCACTGACTTTGCATTGCGGAGTATCTCCATCACCTGCTCTGTCGGAAGCACCCATTGTTTTGTGTTAAAAGATTCTGAGATGGGAACCACCTTTGAAAAGTAGGATATTTGCCCTTTGTTTAACCATTCATCATACTTGACGAGCCTTTTTTCAAGAAACGGATCTATATATTTCACCTGATTCATCTATCGCATCTCCTGAATTTTCAGACAGGGTCTTCCAAAGCGCTTTTGAAGATTGCGTTTTTGAATCTCTTTGATCACATCCCAACTGACGTTGAGATGATGAGCCGCATCCAGGATGGTCATGTGCTTCGCCAGCTCCAACGCATACCGCTCAAACGCTTTGGTGTAACTGCGTCTTTGATCGGCGAATCCGATGTGCACTTGCCGTAAGCAAACCGGATTGTCCACTTTTTTCAAACGAAAAAGTACGCGAAAAATGGAATTCGTTGTTCCTTTTACTCCTTTTCAAACCCGTGAGTTGCAAATTTCAGTGTCCGGCTGTTTTCGGTGACGATGCGGACGACGTTATCCGGGACTCCGGAGGGGATATCGACATCGATGTCCAGGGTGACGGTGACTTTTGCACCCACCAGGCCGGAAAGGTGGGAGATCATTTCTTCTGCAATCCGACTGGCGTCACGGCCGACCCGGGTGGTATCAAGGGTTACCGTCCCATGAAATCTTTTTGCCAAGGTTTTTGGGGGTTCGGGTGTGGGTGATTCTGGTTTTTCAGGAACAGGTCTTGCTGGAGGCTCAATAGGCGGAGGAACTTTGCTCTCAGAATTCATTTGTTTATAGGCGACATCCGCTTTTACCAGCAACCCCTTTGCATCGGCATCCGATATGACGATATTCTGCCCGCCTCTCAACCCCCTGTAGCGAGAGGTGCTTTCGTCATAACTGTCCGCATATCAGAAGGCATCCTGCACCCATGAAAACAACGCCAATCCATCCCGGATCGCCCCTATCAGGGCCGAAGGGTCTGCCAGACGCGGCAGGTAGGGATACCGGGCGAAATCCTCGACCAGTTGTCGGATTTCCACATGGTTTTCCCGCCACAAGGGCACGCGGTCCAGTTCCATGCGCAAGCGGGTTCCGGCAAAGCTTGAGATCAACAGCTCATCTCTTTTCAACTTCCTGCTCACCTTTTCCGCCAGAGGGTTCTGCCCTGCCAGCTTTAAGGCCTCCCAAGTCAAAGCGGACTCCGGCTTCGGCTGCACCGGTACTAGAACCCATTGGTACGTTTCAGGAATGCGGCTGATGGCCGTGCTTTCCGCCGATTCCCTTTGGGCTTCGGCCTGCCGCACCTGATGGGGAGAGAGATCAAGCGCCACTTTTTCGTCCAGGATCGATTTCCATGCAAGGTGCCGGCGTGTGGCTTCATCCAGATCCTGCAGCCGGGTCTTATCTGCCGCAATAAAGACCAGGGTGTTCCGATAAAGACGAGGGGCATTGCCGCGCATCTCCAAGATTTTTTTACGGCATTTAAAGCAGGAGAATCCGGATCTTTCGTGTGCGGGGTTTCTATCCCGAGAACCACGAGCCGGGAGTCGAATTCATCCGGAACATCCTGACCGGATTGGGGCATTGGATGTATTCTTCTGAAATCACAAGAATGGCGCAGGTCGGCGCGCAACCGTTTTTCAATCTCGTCAATCACTGCATCGGGATTCCGCTTGAACTGCTCTGCGCGATCCTCGGCAAGCTTGGTGACCGTCGGCTGGGTCGAGTACCAGTAGCGCGGCCCATCCTGATAGAGATATGTCGCGGCCCCGCTCAGTCGCCTCAACGCATCCCCGAAAATCGCCGAAGATTCCCCGGGCATGACACACCCGAGCTTGATGCGGCGGTCCTCAATCCCCCGGTTGGCGGCCGTCGGGTTGGGCGCCGAACCCAAATAGATCGTTCGTGCCACCCTTCGGCAGGCTGCAAATTTTCCTAAAGTGGGTATGTCCCCGTCCAAACGTGGCGGCAAAGCGCTCGGGCCATCCACATCTTTTTCGATGATCGGAATCCAGTTGTCTGAAAGGTAACGAGTCAGTTCGAACTGCACCCGCATGTCGTCAATAGGGATGTTGGCAGGCATAATCAGCGGGTTGCGGTCCCCTTTTTCCCAGAGGCTGTGGATCACAACGGCCATCAGGCGCAATACGCCGCGGGTTCTCTGGAATTTCACCAATGTGGACCAGTCGGTGTAAAGTCGTTCGAAGACCTCCGGATGGATCGGATAGGCAGCCTTGATGCGATTTTCATAGTCACCGTCGCGGCAGTCAGGCGGAAATTCCGCGGATTGGGTGCGATAGAGGTCCGCAAACTCTCTTGCCACCACATCACGATCCTTGAAGTGGGCCGGATCGGTGAGGGGCTCGAACAAGCGCCTCTGGACAATCTCAAATCCTTCTTCTGCGCTGGCCGGTCTCCAGGAGGATTCCAGTCGGCCCACCACATTGCGCAGCCGATGCAAAGCTTCCCGGCCGCGCTGTCCCCCCACCTCCACGTCATCGGCCTGGGCATGCGGGGATGCCCCGGTATCCGAGGCCGGCAAGCTGATGACCAGAAGGCAGTTCTTTGCTGCCCGAGCCGACTCCGTCAGGACCTGGGCAAAACTGAACTGGGTTTCGAAACTTCCTGCCGGAAGATCCCCCTGGTCATGAAGCTGTCGGGCATAGGCCACCCACTCGTCGATGAGGATCAGGCAAGGGTCGTACTCCGTGAACATCTCCCGCAATACATCCCCCGGCCCCTCAACGACGTATGGACCTCCCGGCTGAGCATCCGGGCGGAAGATTCGGAAACGACGATTTCAACCTTCTCGGTATCCAGCACCCGGCGCACGAAACGCTCCCATCCGGAAACATTCTGGATCTCGTCGAAAAACCAATGAACCGTTTCCCGGCCCCGCAGCTCCGGATACCGGCGATAATACTCCTCGAGCATCAATCCAAGCTGATCCAGGTTCAGATCGGCCAGGCGGTCATCGTCGAAGCTGATGAAAACCGACCTCTCTGCGGACAACGTTTTTCTTCGATCGGCCTGCAACTGACGAAGATATACGGTCTTTCCGACCCGCCGCATGCCGATGACGGTATGGGCTTTTCCCGGAACCGGGGGAAGTTTGGCATCCCGAAGCGTCATCTTCGGTAAGGGTCGAGGGTCGATCCCCTCGTTCAGTTTTTCGTTTAATATGGAATGCAAGGGCATGGCCGGGTCACGATTCTGCTTAGGTGTCCCCTTATAAGGGATAGGTTCTTATAAATCAAGCCTTATTTAAAGGACAGATATTGATTTCATGGGTTATTCGAATCCGGGAAGCACCGTATCTTTTGGTAAAACGTGCTGATGTTCCTGTGCCAGACGGCCGATCTCCGGAAAGCTTTGCACCAGGGCGTTATAAGCAAGGGCTTCTTTTGACCGTTTTTTACGTTCGCATATCGCATAGAGGCGATAGGCCAGATCCCGGGCAATTTCGGCCTTGCTCCCCAGTTTTGCGGAAAGTGCTGCCGCGGCATTTTCTCCACCTGTTTCCAAAGATCGGATGAGTTGATGGACCGCTTCCCACACCGTAAAATGTTTGTCGCCCGTCGGATCCCAGTTTGCGGGAAGCTCTTTGGGTTGCAGAAGGCGCACCTTGCCCCGGCTGGAGTCTAGGATTCCTGCTTTCACCATCCCTTCGATGCTTGTATCCTTGGCCTTGGATAGAAAATCCGTTACGCCATACTCGCTTTCGACAAATCCATGCTGCTCAAACCAAACCAGGGCAAACTGGGTGTCTGCGTCATAATCACCCTCTTGCCTGGAGAGTGTTTCGTCAAGCACTTCATTGATGAGGGCCAATGCCTCACGCACGGTCATGGGGTTCCCTTTTGCATCCAGGATCTTTTCGTAGCGGGTAAAGACCGCCATGCCCGGGCCGATGGCCGCCTGGGCCAGGTCCACCGGCGCGATGTTACCCGTCTGCAGGTGGGCGAGCGCTGCGGGTAGCGCGGCCTTGAGCGCGGTGACGAACTCGCGGCGTGTGGCAGTGGATAAATCTTCGGCGCGTTTGCGGCAGACGAGGATAATGCTGGAGGCGAGGGCGTTGGTGCCGGAGCCGATCATGCGGTTGCCGAGTTCCGTGCGCATCGGCCAAGTACCACTCACCGCGAATCCGGCGCGGATCACCGCATCCAGAAAGGTCTCCCAGCCGGTGCTGGAGGTGCCTTCAGCGCTCTCAGCTTCCGCTTGTTTGAAGGCGTAGTAGATGGTGACCGGGAATACCGGATGCGCCTGCTCGGCGAGCCGATGCATGGCCTGCGTCATGCCGGCTAGGAAGAATGCCTCCGCCTTCTCCTTGCTCCCATGTCGGTAAGGTGTGGCCACCAGTTCCTCGGCCTTGGGCACGGCGAGCGTGGCAAACAGCTCGGGGAAGACCGGCTTCAGCGAGTGGCGCAGCCAGACATAGAAGAAGTCCGACAGGTCGGCGTAGCCGATGTTGTCGTAATAGGGTGGGTCGGTGGAGACGACAGAGTCATGGCTCAACGACTGCGATTGGGCGTCTGCTTG
>PCSF01000111.1:12855-18275 GCA_002771315.1 Desulfobacterales bacterium CG23_combo_of_CG06-09_8_20_14_all_52_9
GCCATATCGCCAAAGACATTGGCTTCCGAGTAGTCCCACACCATCGGCAGCGCCTGGCGACCAAACGTGGCGATTGACTGGTCCATCGTCGTCTTCCAACGACACAACGACGATTGCGCGTCGGCTAGTTTGCTTATCGACATTCCCAAATACACCCCCACCGCCTCTGCATACGCCGTCGCGCCGGTGCTGCCGGCATCGAGGGGTACGTCATCCCCTGGGAACGCGGCCATCTTGGCCGCTTTTTGCGGGCGGGACGCCCGCGCTCCCAGGGCGTCGCGCTTCACCCGCTCCATGGCCTCACCCACCAGGTCCGAAAAGGTCGTCAGCGCCACGAGTTGCCGGGGGCTGAAGAGGTCCGCCCATGTAAAGAAGCTGTAGCCTCGGCCACTAACGAGGTTGGCTGTATCCCTGTTCATTGCCATGTCCGGCATCCACACCGGCTTCGCCTGCCGTGCCACTGCCTCGTGCTCCGGTGTGGGCGGCAGATAGACCCGTCCGCGCTTGCCCTCCGCGACGATGGCCATCAGCCGCGCACCCATCCGCCCTGCCATACTCTCAGCCTTGATGTACGGATCGTTGATGACAGCGCCTGACATCACACACTTGAAATTCGCTCCGCGCGACAGCTTCGTGCCTCGCTTCGCCCCCGCCGCATCCTTGGGCTTGCCCTTCTTCACCGTGAAGCGGTAGCCTGGGAGCGCGGACGTCTCGTCCGCCGATTTGTGCGGGCCGGAGTCCCGCGTTCCCAGGATCGGCTCGACGTATGCCTCCTTGCCTGCCTTGGTGGAGAGCATGAAGGTTGAGGCGAGCGGCACATCGAAGTTGGCTAAGGCGGGGTTGGGGCTTTTCACCGTCCGCGCCCACAGCCACGCAATAACCGTGAGCTTTTTCCCCACGTAGGGTTTCAGATCCGGACGGTCTGCAATCATTTCGGCCGTGATTTCGATTTTGGGATAAAAGATGGCCGATGCGCTTCTCGGCCTCGTCTCGCATCCACTTGCCATAGTAGCGCACGTCCTCGGCGAGACCTTGGGCGCCCTTCCATTCGCGGCCCATACCTGGACGCGCGGGCGTCTCGCCCGCCTTCTCATTCAAAAGTCGCGTGCTGGAAAAAGGCCAATCCTCAGCACACTTGACCAGTCCGGCTTTTACAGGATTTTCGTGAATATGCCGGATCACTGCCTGCAAGTGCATTTCGTCTCTGATAAACCGATCGTAATATTCCGGATGCCATACCTTCCTAGTGCGCCCCAATATCCGATTGATCTCTTTTGCCGTATAGGACTTCCAGCTTTGCACCACGTCGTGCAAGGGATGTCCAGTGCGGGTCTCAATCAAGGCATGGACATGATTGGGCATGATGCACCAGGCGAGAAGCCGGTAACGCTGCCCATCAAAAAAAATACGTGTATCTTCAACCAGAGCGACGATGTCAGGTGCTTTAAGCCAACACGCTCCTTTACCAGCATCCATCCATGCTTCAATTTTTTTCGCATATCCGGCTTGTCAGAAGCTTCATTCTGGAGCCGTTGACATGTTTCTGCAGGCAATGCATCGAAAAGCCGGAATGTAATCGCTTGAATGAGCTCCGGTGTATCGCAATGCGGAAGATAACCACGACTGTGCCAGTGTTTATGCGGGCGAGACGCCCGCGCTCCCAGGGAAACCGGAGGCCGACCGGCGAATTTAGGCGGAATCTCGATCATGGCCTTGTTGACGAAAACCGCCACCGGGTTAAGATCCGAAGCATAGGCTTTAAGCCCCAGCCGCTGGGCTTCCAAAGGCAGGCTCCCGCCTCCGGCAAAGGGATCGTGGAAGGCGGGTAACTTGTAGCGGTCAAACAGCTCTTTTGCCCGGAGATGATCGGAATTTTCGGCGCAGGCCCGCCGCCAGCTTGCCCAGATTTCGTCCCGGGCCTTTTGCAGCACAGCCTCGTTGGTGGTGTTTTCCCACTTCACCAGGTCCTCGATGATACGAAAGAGTCTCTGCCGTTCCTTTTCCTGAGCCTTTTCGGTTTTGAACAGATCCGGGTTCGCCGACGGGTCATCCACCATCTGGGAAAAGATCACGGCACGGGCCGCGGCCAGGGGGCGCCTTGCCCACCACAGGTGCAGCGTGGAGGGGTGCCCGTGGCGGATGGATTTTTCCCGGGCGGAAGCCTTGTTGATGGCATCCAGCGGCAAGGCCACTTCGATAAGTTTTTTCTTTTGTACCATGTTCAGGGTTTAATCTTTTTGCGGGATGGTAAGGAAGTGGGGCTAGCTTGAGATTTTTTTTGTTCTTCATACATGGCAACAAAATTAAATGGCGGCAAATTCACTGGCGGCATGTTGGCACGTCGGGTCAGATCTGCCACCGATTCGCGGACATAGGGAAAAACAATTGCTGCACAGTTGATTTGAGCGATTCGATCCAGTTCCGTGTTTGAAGGCATTTTATCAAAGGTAAATAATCCTTCCCAAGAAGCTGAAAATCGAAATGGTTGTTTTTCAGAATCTGAAAAAACCGAGACGACAATACGAATCCCATTTTTGATTTTATTGTATTTTAAATCCACATTGCTTATAATCTCTATCGGTTTATCTTTTTCTGATTGGAATTGAGGAATAATAGAAAAATGAGTCTCAATGAGCCTGATCCGAGCAATTTTGAATTTAAGTTCCATAAGCAGCGCCTCCTATCTTGTCGATGGAATACGCTTCTCCTGGGTATCTGTAATTCTTTTTGTTTCTTACATCCTCAATGTCTATAACTTGAGCGATACGTTTGCCGGTTCCTATCTTTTTCTGAATCACTTTTAGCGTCTCCGGATAAGCATCCAGAATGCGGAGCAAGTTATCCATCCCCCGACTTTGGCAAACGGTTCCGATTTCATAGCGCGCCACGGCCTTCAATCCGCCGCCAATAATCTCAGCCAATTGTTCCTGGGTCATTCCCATTTTCATTCGAATCGCTTTGATTTGCGCACCGTTAAGAAGACCGTCCACCTCTCTTTGAAAGTCCTTCAATATCTTTCCGGACTCTTTCAAGGTTATGGGATCTACAACGGCTTCTCCGCATTCAGCACATGCATAGGTAATATAGTTTGGAATGGTGATCTGTTTCCCTTTATATTCAAAGGGTTCGTTTTCGATCCGTTTTTTCAGTGTACCGATGCCGCAAACGGGGCATTTTTTAATTTTCATGTTATTCATCACTCCCTTCATCATTTTTCATTTGGATTAAAACCGCTTTTTTTCGGTCTGCGGATAATTGAAGTTTAATGTACAGACTGTTGTCGTTTTCATCATCATACTTGTAGACATCTTGCCAAATTTGAGGATTCTCATAGGTCGTCATGAATTTCACAAAATGTTCCGCCCTGAGTCGATGAATGACTTCCACCATATCGTCGTCATCCATATATCCCATTGCCACGGCTCCTTTTCGGGCAGTCCTCGTGATGATCCTTGACAATGGTATGGTTAAAAGCTTTTGAATAGTTTTGAGCGCATAGTGCGGCTTTAATTTTTCCATTTCAAAAGGCTTAATTTAGTATCATTATGATACTTTAAATTCCTTTGTCAACGAAAAAGGCGTTGTTTTTCATCAAGATGGCGCCTCCGAGCGGGACAGAAGCCCCGAAAAATCGTAGTTGACGCTCGTCACGCCGAAATCCGGCTCGCGCTGGAATGGTCGGCGCAGGTAGCGGACGCAGTGCTGGTCGACATCTAAAAACTCGACAATGGCCAGGATGAAATCTTCGGGCTTGTTGAGGGAATACAGGATTTCGTTTTTAGTGACCGTAATGGTGTCGGCACCGGAAACCCGCCCCTTGACCTCATGAACCGCAGCTTTCCGGTGGCCGGGTCGCGGCTTTCGATATCGTAGCCGAGCCTCTCTGTTTCCCGATCGACCGGCTCGAATCCGAGACGGCGTTCGTTTTCCATGACGGCGGCGCGGGCTTTTGCCGCCGAGGCCTGGGTATCGGCGGGACTTGCAGCGATTCGAGGTTGAAGCCCCTGTATGGCCACCAGGAGACCCCCGAGGATCACCGGCGGAAGCGGCGAGATTTGACCTTCAAGTTTTAATTCTTCCAGTCGCTTCTGAAGCCTTGCCTGCAGGAGATCGGCACGTTTTCGGGCTTCCTGGGAATTGAGCCTGGCGTTGGATTTTCCGGCCTGCTCTTCCAGCTTGAGTTGTTCTGCCCGGTGATCCCAGTAGGTGATCTCTTTGGTGAGACGCTCCTTTACCGCTGCCTCGGTTTTGGTGATCAAAGCCAATTTTTTCTCACGTACCTCGGCCAGATGCCCAGGAACCACATGGGTTACGGCATGGCGAAGGGCCTGCTGTTCCAGATCCCGGCTGATCCAGACACAATCGGGCCTATCCCGAAGCGTTTCGATGGACGGCTTTTCCTCTTTTAAGGGTCTGAAGTCGAGATAGGGCGCGTAATGGACCTGGCGGAGAGTGCCGTCGGCGCAAAGCTCCACATAGTGCATCTGCCTGGAGATGGTGCGGCGTTCGCCGGATCGGGTGAGGCTTGCGTCTTGGATCGCGTGTTCCAGGTAGAACAACACCCGCGGTTGGGTACCTTCGTCCCGCTCATGCACTAGCACGGTGCCGCGCTTGAGGAGATCCCGGTGCCGCTCGAGGGTGAGGTCGATGACCGCGTCCAGCAAGGGGTGTCCGGGACAGACAAAGGCGGCAAGCGGCTGTCCCTGGGGAGCCACGAGAGGTTTTTCAAAAGTGATGCGCTCGTATCGGGGCAAAATGGGCTCGCCGATTCCGATCAGGCGGTCCCGGTTTCTTACAGGGGCAAGGACATGGGTAATCTCATAACGGCGGGGCTCCCGCTGTTTGGCAATCCCTCCCAGGCGCTTGAAGGCTTCAAGGAAAAAGGATTCGATATAGTGGGGCTGAAGGCGTCGGGCTTCCGCGCGTTCCATATCTCCCCGGATGCGCCGGACACGGCTGGTGTCCATTGCCTCGTGCACCAGGGCGTGTTCCTCCAGCAATTCCTGGAGCTGGCTGCGGTCGATGGTATCGATGATGATCCGATTCAAACGTTCGCGGACATCCGGACGCTCGCCATAGCGGATGGCTTCGATGAGGAGTTCCCTTTAGGGCCGGCCTCCGAATTGCAGCTTGCCGAGCACGTCAAAGACCTGCCCGCCCAGAGCCTGTCGGGCCTCCTCCAGCTTTTCAAGGAGTGTTCTGTAGATATCGCCTTCGCGGGTCTCTTCAGCCACCAGGTTCCAGAGGTGGCAGACCTCGGTTTGACCGATCCGATGGATGCGGCCGAAACGCTGCTCGATGCGGTTGGGGTTCCAGGGAAGATCGTAATTGATCATGAGGTGGGCGCGCTGGAGGTTGATCCCTTCTCCGGCAGCATCGGTAGCCAAGAGAATCTGCACCTCGGGATCGTGCCGGAACGA